>DBTW01000155.1 GCA_002307245.1 Spirochaetaceae bacterium UBA1306
CAGCGGGTCATGATCGCCATGGCCCTGGCCCTGGGCCCCAAGCTCGTGATAGGCGATGAGCCGACGACGGCCCTCGACGTGATGGTCCAGGCCCAGATCTTCGACCTCATCGAGCGGCTGAAGGCCGAGCTCGGGCTGTCCATGATCCTGATCACCCACGACTTGTCGGTGCTCGGGGACGTCTGCGACCGGGCCGCGGTGATGTACGCCGGCAGGATCGCCGAGGTCGCGCCCATCGCCGAGCTCTTCGAGCGCCCCGAGCACCCCTATTCCCGCTTCCTGATCGACTCCTTCCCGCGCGTTGGGGGCGAGCGGAAGATGCCCGATTCCATCTCGGGCGAGGGGCCCGACCTGCGCGCCCTGCCCTCGGGATGCCTCTTCGCGCCGCGCTGCCCCGTGGCCTCATCCGCCTGCTCCGCCGAGGCGCCCGCCGCCCGCGATCTCGGCGGCGGCCATGTCGTCTACTGCGCGAGAAAGGGAGGCTCCCGTGGCTGAGCTGCTGCGCGCGGAGGGCCTTGCCGTCCGCTTTCCTCTCCGGACCGGCTTCCTCGAGGGCCTGTCCAACAAGGAGCGCGGCTTCGCGCGGGCCGTGGACGGGGTCGACCTATCCCTCGGCGAGGGCGAGATACTGGCCCTCGTGGGCGAATCGGGCTGCGGCAAGACCACGACGGGCAAGGCCCTGCTGCGCCTCCTGGACCCGCGCTACGTGTCGGGCCGCGTGTCCTTCTGCGGCGAGGATCTGCTCGCGATGGGCAAGCGCGAGGAGACCCTGTTTAGGCGCAAGGCCCAGATGATCTACCAGGACCCCTACCAGTCGCTCAATCCCAAGGACTCGATCCTCGAGATCGTGTCCGAGCCGCTCAAGGTGCATGGCCTCGCGCCCGCTTCCGAGCTCAGGGCCTCGGCCTCCAAGGCCCTTGAGGACGCCGGCCTCCGCCCGGCCTCCGAGTATCTCGACCGCTATCCGCACGAGCTGTCGGGGGGGCAGCGCCAGAGGGCGGCCATAGCCGCCTCCCTGATCCTGGGACCGCGCTTCATCGTCGCCGACGAGCCGGTCTCGATGCTCGACCTGTCCATCCGAGCGGGCATCATCCGCCTCCTGGCCTCGCTCCGCGAACAGTATGGCCTCGCATTCGTCTTCATCACCCACGATCTCTCCCTGGCCTGGCTGATAGCCGACCGAATCGCGATCATGTACCTCGGGCGGGTGGTCGAAACGGGCGCTTCCGGGGAGGTGTTCGCGAGGCCGGCCCATCCCTACACCAGGGCCCTGATCGACGTGATGCCGAGAATGGAGCCGCGGCGCGGCCGGAAACGGGCCCTGCTCTCGGGGGAGCCCCCCGATCCCTCGCGGATCCCGCCGGGCTGCCGCTTCCACCCGCGCTGCCCCTTTGCCGAGGCGCGTTGCGCGATTGAGGATCCCTCCCTCGTCGCTATCCCTGGCGGCGCGGACGGCGCCGGTCACGCCGCCGCCTGCCTGCTCGCGGGGGCCTTGCCTTGAGCGTTCGGGCCTTCTGCCTCGTGGAGGGCGCGGTCCGCTCCAGGTCCGGCCTCGTCGCGGAGATCGCGCGGGCCTTGCACGACGACCCGGAGACTTCCCTGCATGAAGCGCGCGCCGCCGAGCGCCTCTCGGGCCTGCTGGAGCGCGGCGGCTTCGCCCTTCGCCGTGGCGTCGCGGGCCTGCCGACGAGCTTCGTGGCCGAGTTGGATACGGGGCGGCCGGGCCCTTCCTTCGCCCTCATCGCAGAGTACGACGCCCTGCCCGAGGTGGGCCACGGCTGCGGCCACAACCTCATCGCCGCAAGCGCGATCGCGGCCGCCCTGGCCCTCGCGGAGAAGGCCGACGGCCTATGCGGCCGCCTCATCGTGCTCGGGACCCCCGCCGAGGAGTCCTACGGGGGCAAGGCGGCGATGATCTCGGCCGGGGTCTTGGGAGGCGTCGACGAGAGCGTGATGATCCACCCCGAGTCGGCCACGATGGTGGCGGCGGACGCCCTCGCCTGCGAGAGCTTCCGTTTCGCTTTTAAGGGCAAGGCGGCCCACGCGGCCTGCTTCCCCTACAACGGGGTGAACGCCCTCGACGCGGTCATCCTGGCCTTCAACGCCGTGGGCGCCGCCCGGCAGCAGCTGCGCGAGGACGTCAGGGTCCACGGGATCATCACCAAGGGAGGCTCGGCGGTCAACGTCATCCCCGACGATTGCGAGGCCGCCTTCCTCGTCCGCTCGAGGACCGCCGCCGGCCTGGCCGAGGCCCGCGAGAAGGTCCTCGCCTGCTTCCGCGGCGCGGCCGCGGCGACCGGCGCATCGCTGGAGGTCTTCCAGGACGACCTGCCGAACCTGGACATGGTGAACGACCCGGAGCTCTCGGCCCTCCTCGAGGAGCAGCTGGGCGCCGCGGGCTTCGTCGACATCGGCCACGGGGATCCCTTCCCCGGCTCTTCGGACTACGGCAACGTGTCGCACGTCGTCAGGGCTTCCTACGCCTTCTTCGATGTCGGCGCGAGAGGCCCGGAGCTGCATTCGCGCGAGTTCGCCGACTTCACCATCGAGCCGCTCGCCCTCGAGCGGACGGTCTCGGCCGCCGTCGCCCTCGCGGCCGTCGCGGCGGACCGGCTCCTTCCGGGGGCCTAGCGGACCCCGGAAGGACGGCCGGCGGAGCTCAGGGCCTCGCGCCCATCGCCTTGTCGCGCGGCTCCTCGGCGGGCAGCTCGTCCTCGAGGAAGCGGGCGAGGAATTCGCAGGTCCGCTCGTTGCTGGGATGGTCGAAGATGTCCTCGGGAGCTCCCTCCTCGGCGATCACGCCCTTGTCCATGAAGACGACCCTCGTGGAGACATCGCGCGCGAAGGCCATCTCGTGGGTCACGACGATCATCGTGAGCCCCTCGCCGGCCAGGTCGCGCATCACCGCGAGGACCTCCCCGACCATCTCGGGATCCAGGGCGCTCGTCGGCTCGTCGAAGAGCAGGACCTCCGGCTCCATGGCGAGGGCCCTCGCTATGGCGACGCGCTGCTTCTGCCCCCCGGAGATCTGGTGCGGCTTGGCGTTCACGTAGCGGTCCATGCCCACCTTGGCGAGCAGGGCGCGCGCGGCCTCCTCGGCCTCCGGCCGTTTACGGCCGTGGACCTTCATCGGGCCGATGACGCAATTGTCGAGCACGCTCAGGTTGTTGAAGAGGTTGAACTGCTGGAAGACCATGCCGACCTTCGCCCGGTAGTCCGAGGCGCGGCAGCGCCCGGAATCGACGCGAGAGCCGTCGAATCTGATCTCGCCTGAGCTCGGCGTCTCCAGCATGTTGATGCATCGCAGGAGCGTGGACTTCCCCGAACCCGAGGAGCCGATGACGCAGACCACCTCGCCGCGCTCGACCGAGAAGTCGATGCCGCTCAGGACCTCCACCTTGCCGAAGCTCTTCCGGAGCTTGTCGACCTCGACCACGGGCGTGTTCATAACGGTGTTCATCGCATTGCCCTCCTCTTCGAATTGTCCTTGCCGTTCAGCAGCTCGAGGGCCCGGGACGTTCGCCCCGGGACCTTCACGCGCGCCTTCTCGCCATCCGCCGCGCCATCGGCCAGCTCGAAGCTGGTCGGGCCGTCGAGCTTGCGTTCGTACCAGCGCAGGAGCCGCGAGCAGGCGAAGGTCATGACGAAATAAATGACGCAGGTGATTAGGTAGGTCGGGAAATATTGGTAATAGGTGCCCGCGAGGGACTTGGACGTGAAGAACAGCTCCGAGACCGAGATGACGTTCAGGACCGACGTGTCCTTGATGTTGATGATGAGATTGTTGCCGACCTGGGGCATGATGTTACGGAAGGCCTGCGGGAGCACGATCGAGACCATGGTCTGGAAGTGCGTCATGCCTATCGCCTTGGCGGCCTCGGTCTGGCCGCGGTCCACCGAGTCGATCCCCCCGCGGACCGACTCGGCCATATAGGCTCCCGTGTTGATCGATACGACGACGAAGCCCGCCACGAAGGCGCTCATGTCGACGCCGAACATCTGCTTCGAGCCGTAGTAGATGACCGTGGCCTGGACGATCATCGGCGTCCCTCGGAAGACCTCGACGTAGGCCGCGAGCACGGCCTTGACCGCCCTGAGGGCTATGCCGCCGACGGAGCGGGTCATGGCGGGATAGGGGATGCCCTGCACCATGCCGACGAGGAAACCGATGACGCATCCCGCGAGCGTCCCCAGCACGGCGAGCACGACGGTGACGCCGGCTCCCGAGAGGAACATGGACCAGTTCGTCCGGGCGAGGTAGAGGACCCAGCCCCAGAAGGTCGACGGTAAGGCCGCTGCCGCTGACATCAAGACTGCTTACCGGGCTGCATTACTGCGAGCCTAGGGGTTGCTTGTCTATGGCTTCCTGCATCATCGCCGCCCGATCCGCCTCGGAGACTCGCGCGAGGAATTGGTTGATGGGATCGAGGAGCTGCTTCCGGCCCTTCTTAACCGCGACGTCCCTGTCCACGTCGCTCTGGTTCACCGTGAATCCGCCGCCGTCCTTGAAGTCGACGATCTTGACCTTCGGGTTCGTGCGGAGCACGGCGAGGCCCGTGGGGAGGTCGGTGCTGTACGCGTCGATCTTGCCCGCCTCGAGCGCCACCAGCATGGAGGGCGTCGTGTCCATGCCGGGGAGCACCGTGGCTCCGGCGATCTGATCGAGGACCCCGTAACCCACCGTGTTGAGTTGGGAAGTGACCTTGGCGCCCGCGAAGTCCTTGAGGGTCTTGGCCTTCCCGTACTTGCCTTCGCCCGTGGTGATCATGATGAGGTTAGCGCTGTAATACGCGCCGGAAAAGTCCACGGCCTGCGCGCGCTTCTGGGTCATGCACATGCCGGCGATGATGGCGTCGATCTTGTCGTTCTGGACAGCGGGGATGAGCCCGTCCCATTCGATCTTGACGATCGCGAGCTTGCGCCCCAGGCCATCGGCGATCTTCTTCGCCATCATCACGTCATAGCCGTAGGCGTATCCCGTGGCGTTGTCGATCTTGACGGCGCCGTTCTGGTCGGTGGTCTGGGTCCAATTGAACGGGGCGTAGGCGCACTCCATGCCGACGCGCAGCACGTTGGAGTCCTTCTTCGCGCAGGAAGCGGCCAATATGAGCGATCCGATCAGGGCAACTAGGAAGGCCCAGGTTTTCAGCGTTCGCATTTTCTAGTTCTCCTTGGCGCTCATTTGAGCGATGTGGACGTTTGTAGTTTTTCTGATATTGTTTATTTAGCATGTAGCGTGCCAAATAGAAGAAAAGAAAAGGATAATAGTTAAATCTTATTTGTATAATTAATTAGCATTAACGAAAGACATACTCTCAGAACTGACGGATTATCTGGACGCGATAATACATACCTTAGCGTGGCTCTCGGAATTTCAAACTACGCTTTCGTACTGCGAGGAGGAGCGAGGAATCCCCTCGGCCTAATGTTGGATACGGGCATCGCGCCAAGGCGATACCCGTATCCTGGAGCCACTTACGGAAAGGACCTTACTGGGCCAATGGCTGCATCTTGATCGCGTCCTGCATGAAGGCGGCGCGATCCGCCTCGCTTATGCCGGCGAGGGCCTTATTGATCCCGTCGAGGAGTTCCTTGTTGCCCTTCTTCACCGCGATGCCCATCTGCGTGTCGCCCGGCTCGACCTTAAAGCCGTCGCCGCCCGCGAAGTCGAGGAGCTTGACGTCGGGGTTGGCGTAGACGACCGCCATGGCGGTCGGCAGGTCGGCTGTGTAGGCGTCGATCTTGCCCGAGGTGAGGGCGACGAGGAGATCGGGCACGCCCTCGAGTCCGGGGAGGAGCTTGGCATTCGGGACCTGCGAGAGGATGTTGTACCAGACGGTATTGAGCTGGGAGGTCATCGTCGCTCCCGAGAGGTCCTTGAGCGATTTCGCGTTGGCGTACTTGCTCTTCCCCATCGTGAGGACGACGAGGCTGGCATCGTAATACATGGAGGAAAAGTCGACGGCTTGGATCCGCTCGGGCGTCATGCACATGCCCGCGACGATCGCGTCTATCTTGCCGCTCTGCACTGCCGGGATCAGGCCGTTCCACTCCATCTTGACCACGGAAACCTCGCGGCCTAAGGAGGCGGCGATCTTCTTGGCCATCATGACGTCGTAGCCGTAGGCGTAGGCCGAGTTGTCGGCGATCTTGACCGCGCCGTTTACGTCGGTGGGCTGCGTCCAGTTGAACGGCGCGTAGGCGCATTCCATCGCGACCCGCAGCACTTTTTTCGAAGAACCCTTGGAGCAGGAGACCGTTGTCAAGATCGCGCAGCACATGGCCGCGAGGCCGACCGCCGCGAAGACAACTCGAATACCGCTTCTCTTCCTCATCGTTGCGCTCCTAAAACTTCTGTGAGACTTAATCCTTCATTAAGCAGTATTGGTGCCATGTCCCGCGCGGCCAGGGGATTTAGGCGTCAATTTTTATATCTGATTGCGTCGCTTGGAATTAAGCTTGGCGTGGGCATCGCGCGAGATGATCGAGAAATTCCCCCGGGCCCAATTAAATACGGATGAGTAGCTATTCGCAATGGCAATGCCACGCCGGCGTATGAGAAGCGATCCTCGTCCGCGACGCCTCCCTTGACCTTCGCGTTTTCGCAAAGTATAAGGTTCGTCGAGTCGGCGAGACTGGGAGGTTCGATATGGCAATGGGCAACAAGTACGGTACGCATCGTGTAATCGAGCCCGCGGGGGCCATGCCCCAGGCGGCGCAGAGGCTCGACAACGACATGTCGAAGGTCTACGACAACGAGATCCTGGTCGACGTCCTCGCCCTCAACATAGACTCGGCCAGCTTCACCCAGATCGAGGACGAGGCCAAGGGCGACGTCGAGAAGATCAAGCAGACGATCCTGGGCATAGTCTCGTCGCGCGGCAAGCAGCAGAACCCGGTCACGGGATCGGGCGGCATGCTCATCGGCAAGGTCGCGCGCATCGGCAGCGCCCTCGCTTCCCGCGACCTCAAGGTCGGCGACAAGATCGCCAGCCTCGTTTCCCTCTCGCTCACTCCCCTCAATATAAAGCGGATAATCAAAGTCCATCCCGAGATCGATCGGGTCGAGGTCGAGGCCCAGGCCATCCTCTTCGAGTCGGGCATCTACGCCAAGCTCCCTACCGACATGGACGAGGGCCTGGCCCTGGCCGCCCTCGACGTCGCGGGCGCCCCGGCTCAGGCGGCCAAGCTGGTGAGGCCGGGCATGTCCGTCCTCGTCCTCGGCGCCGGCGGCAAGTCGGGCGTCCTCTGCTGCTACGAGGCGATGAAGCGCGTCGGCCCCACGGGCCGCGTGATCGCGGCCATCCACTCCGAGCGCTCGAGGAAGACCCTGCTCGACCTGGGCGTGGCCCACGAGATAGTCGTCGCGGACGCGACCAAGCCGCTCGAGGTCAGGGAGGCAGTTCTCGCGGCCAACCGTGGCGCCGAGGTCGACCTCTGCATTAACTGCGTCAACATCCAGGGCGCGGAGATGTCGTCCATCCTGCCGGTCCGCGACGAGGGCACCGTCTATTTCTTCAGCATGGCCACGAGCTTCACCCGCGCGGCCCTGGGCGCCGAGGGCATCGGCAAGGACGTGAACATGATCATCGGCAACGGCTATACGAAGGACCACGCCGAGATCACGCTCTGGGAGCTCCGCGAGAACCCCAAGCTGCGCAAGCTCTTCGAGGAGCAGTACGTAAAGTAAGGAATCGGCGCCGCGCGCCCCACGCGCGCGGGCGGAGCATGATTGGACTGAAGGACCAATCGATGGTATAAAGGTATCGAGGGACGGCGAGCTGGCGCGCGGAAGGCCAGCGGGGGCTGTCCGTTCCTCCGCGGGCCCGTCCAGGACCGCGCTTGCGTTTCATTGTACGTGACCGCCCGCGCTCGCGCTCATGGGGAGCGCCCTCGCGATCGGTCGCCCGGGGGCTCCCCGTCCCCGGCGCGGCGCTGTCCCGACCGACCCGATGGATCGGCTCGCGGGCATGGCCGGTACAGGGAGGCCGGGGATTCCCGGTGGGGGGACGAGACCCTCTTTTCCTCCTTAAAAGGACCAATACCTCATGGCGGCAGAATTCCCTCGCCTCAAGCTGGACAAGTCCATGTCCATGTTCGAGGAGGCAAAGCGCCTCTCCCCGGGCGGCGTGATGGGCATACGCAGGCCCTACAACTTCGTGCAGGGCGAATACCCGATTTTCATCGACCGCGGCTATGGCGGCCACATCGTCGACTTCGACGGCAACGACTACATCGACATGCTCTGCGCCTATGGGCCCATCATCCTGGGCTACGACGAGGCGGAGATCAACGAGGCGGTCAAGCGGCAGATGGACGAGAAGGGCTTCTGCTTCTCCCTGGTCCAGGGCGTCCAGAACGAGCTCGAGGAGCGCCTGACCAAGCTCATCCCTTGCGCGGAGCAGGCCATCCTCGTCAAGACCGGCTCGGACGCCACGACCCTCGCCGTGAGGATCGCCCGCGGCTTCACGGACCGCAAGCGCGTTCTGCGCTGCGGCTACCACGGCTGGCACGACTGGTGCGTCGAGGTTCAGGGCGGGGTCCCCGAGGAGTCGAGCTCCCTGACGGAGGACTTCGAGTACGGCGACGCCGACGCCCTCGCGGCCAAGCTGGAGGCGCGCAAGGGCGAGATCGCCTGCGTCATCGTGACGCCGGTCGGCCATCCCAACGCCAAGCCCGTCGTCGCGCCGCCCTCCGGCTACCTCGAGGCCGTGCGCGAGCTCTGCAGCCGGCACGGCGCCCTGCTGATCTTCGACGAGGTGCGCAGCGGCTTCCGCGTCGCCATGGGCGGGGCCCAGGAGCGCTACGCCGTCACGCCGGACCTCGCCACCTTCGGCAAGGCCATGGCCAATGGCTACGCCATCAGCGCGGTGGTCGGCAAGCGCGAGTACATGAGCGTCGTCGAGAAGAAGGTCTTCGTCTCCTCGACCTTCTTCCCCAATTCGCTGGAGATGGTCGCCGCGATGAAGTGCATCGACATACTCGAGCGCGAAAAGGTGCCCGAGTCCATCTGGAGGCGGGGGGAGGCCTTCTTAAGCCGCCTAACGCGCCTCGTCGAGGATTCCCGGGTCCCCTGCCGCGTGTCCGGCATACCTCCCATGCCCTTCATCACCTTCCACCAGACGCCCGGGGAGGGCGATCGGACCTACAAGGCCCGCCGCGAGTACTTCTACACGCAGACCATCAGGCGCGGGCTCTTCGTGCAGCCCTATCACCATTGGTACATAGCCCACCGCCACACCGATGCCGACCTCGAGAAGGCCCTTTGGGCCATAGGCGAGGCCCTCGAGCTCACCGCGGCGAAATTCCCGAAGCTGTAGGAGGCCGGCGAAATGGGCATCGAAGGCAAGATAGTACTGACCTGCGCCTGCACTGGGGCCGAGACCACCAAGGCGCAGAATCCGGCGCTGCCGACCACGGCCGAGGAGATAGCCGAGGCGGCCCTCGAGGCGAGGCGGGCGGGAGCGGCCATACTCCACCTCCACGTGCGCGACGCCGCGGGCCGCGCGACCCAGGACGTCGGGACCTTCCGGCGGGCCATCGAGCTCGTCCGGGCGAAGACCGACATCGTGATCGAGCTGACGACCGGCGGCGCCGTGGGCGACACGGCCGAGGAGCGGCTGCGGCCGATCAAGGAGCTCGAGCCTGAAATGGCGAGCCTCGACTGCGGCACGGTCAATTTCGGGGACGAGTACATCGTCAACACGCTTCCCGTCATGCGGGAGTTCGCCGCGGAATTCCGCGCGCGCGGCGTGCGGGCGACCCTGGAGTGCTTCGACCTGGGCCACGTTCACGCCAGCCGCATCCTGATCAAGGAAGGACTCCTGGAGCCGCCTTTCCACTACGGCCTGGTGATGGGCGTCCCCGGCGGGATCGCCTACGGCGCCCGCGAGCTCGGCGCCATGGTCGACGCCCTTCCCGCGGGGGCGGAGTTCACCGTGATGGGCGTCGGGCGCTCGTCCCTGCCCTCGCAGTTCGGCTCGATAACCCTGGGCGGCTGGATACGGGTCGGCTTCGAGGACAATGTCTACTACGCGAAGGGGAGGCTCGCCTCCTCGAACGCCGAGCTGGTCGAGCGCGCGGCCCGCATCGCCGCGGAGGCCGGCCTGGGGCTGGCCACGCCCGACGACGTGCGGAAGCACTTGCGCCTCCGCGGCTCCGCCATCCGCATCAGCTAGGAGTCCACATGCAAGAATACCTGACTTACGACTATAGACGGATACCGCTTTATAAGGACGTCTCTCTCGAGGATTGGAACGATTGGCGCTGGCAGCTGCGCAACGACATACGCGACGTCGAGACTCTCGGCAAGGTTCTCACCCTCTCGGAGAGGGAAAAGGAAGAGGTGTCGAAGGTCCTGAAGATCTTCAGGATGGCGATCACGCCCTACTACGCCTCCCTGATCGACCGGGGAAATCCCGTTTGCCCGGTCCGGCTGCAGGCCGTGCCGCGCCTGCCCGAGACCTTCGACGACGCCTCCGACCAGGACGACCCCCTGCACGAGGACGTCGACTCGCCCGTGCCGGGCCTGACGCATCGCTATCCCGACAGGGTCCTGCTCCTCGTCACGAACCTCTGCTCGATGAACTGCCGCCACTGCACGCGGCGCCGCCTCGTCGGCTTCGAGGACGTCCATATGCCCGAGGAGGACATCGAGCGCGCCATCGCCTACATCCGCGACACGCCAGCGATCCGCGACGTCCTCATCTCCGGCGGAGACCCCTTCGTCCTCTCGGACGAGAGGCTCGAGTCGATCATCGCGAGGGTGCGCGCGATCCCGCACGTCGAGATCATCCGCCTCGGCACGCGGACGCCCGTCGTCATGCCGATGAGGATCACCGACTCCCTCGTGGCGATGCTGAGGAAGTACCAGCCGATCTACGTCAACACGCACTTCAACCACCCCAAGGAGATCACGGCCGAGGCCAGGGAGGCCTGTCGCAAGCTGGCCGACGCGGGCATACCCCTGGGCAACCAGTCGGTGCTCCTGCGCGACGTGAACGACTGCCCCATGCTGATGAAGAAGCTGGTGCAGAAGCTCCTGTCCATCAGGGTGAAGCCGTACTACATCTACCAGTGCGACCTCTCGCGCGGCATCGGCCATTTCCGCACGACGGTCTCCAAGGGCATCGAGATCATCGAGAGCCTGCGCGGCCATACGACCGGGATGGCCGTCCCGACCTTCGTCGTGGACGCGCCCGGGGGCGGCGGGAAGATCCCCGTGATGCCCAGCTACCTCATCACCTCGAACGAGAGGCGCGTGATACTGCGCAATTACGAGGGCGTCATCACGGCCTACAACGAGCCCCACTTCTACGAGGAGGACTGCGGGCAGTGCCGGCTCTGCTACGACGAGCCGGCGCTCAAGGCGAGCTGTGGCGTCGCGCGGCTCCTCGAGGGCGGGGAGAACGTCATCGAGCCCTCTAACCTCGCCCGCTCGAGCAGGCATCACGAATGACGATCGGGGCGCCCGAGCTCGCGGGCCGCGTGACCTTCGTCACGGGCCCGGACAAGGGATCGGGCAAGACTTCCTTCCTGAACTACGCGCTTTCCCTGCTCCGGAGCGCCGGGGAGGCCCCGGCCTTCCTCGGCATCGGCCTCGACGGGGACTTAAGCCCGGCGGGCGGGCCGGGGCGGGCAGGCGGCCGATCGATCATACCTTGCGAGCCGGGCGAGCTCTTCCTGAGCGCCGAGCGCTATATCGAGGACTCCGGCTGCGAGCCCGAGATCGCCGCGGTCCTGCCCGGCGGCAACGCCCTCGGCCGCCTCGCGATCGTCCGCGCCAGGAGGCCCGGGCTCGCCGTCCTCGTGGGGCCCGAGCGGAACGAGCTCGCGGCCGAGGCTATCTCGATCATGCGGGAGCTCGGAGCCCGGAGCGTTCTGGTCGACGGTTCGATGAATCGCATAACGCAGGTCTCGTCCTTCGCCGGCGCGCGCTTCTATTTCGCGATGCGCGCGGGCCCCGGGGAACTGGAGCCCAGGCTCGGCTCGATGCGGCGCCTCGCGCTGCTCGCGGGCTTGCCCGAGCTCGGCGAGGAGGCGAGGCGCGACCCGACCGCCTGCGCGGCCGCCGCGGGCCTGCCTGAGCCGGCCCGCCTCGTCCAGGGACCGCTCACGAGCCTCACGCTCTCGCGGCTCGGGGACGCCTCGGGCACCATTGTGGTCGAGGACTTCACCAAGGTCTTCCTCCGCTGGGACGAGCTGCGGGCCCTGCTCCGCAAGGGCTCCCTAGCCGTCCTGCACGGCCTGGCCTTCGGCGGCTTCGTGCTCAGGCTCCATGACCTCGGGCGGGCCGCCTTCGCCGCCGCCCTGGGCGACCCGGACCTCGAGGCCATGATCGCCTTCAATCCCTACGAGGCGGCCTGCGATGCCTGAACCCCTGGCTCCGGGATCCTCGGCCTGCGAGGCCGAGGCCTGGGACTTCTCGCGGGCCGAAGAGGTCTGGCGCGAGTTCTCGCCGCTGACCCCCCGCGGCAGGGACGCCAAGGAGGCCAGGATCGTCCTCGCCGACCGGCGGGAGATCGAGGGCCTCTACGACGGCGCCGAAGGGGCAGCCGCGGCTCTGGCGAGGATGGACGGCGCGGGTCGGGACCGCCTGATCTACCTGCTCGGCAGGATCCCGAGGCTCCCGGACCGCCTCGGCGAGGAATCCGAGCCGGCCCTCGACGCGATCGACGTCTTCATCGTCAAGAAATTCCTCGTGAATTATCGCGCGATACTCGAGCTCCTCGACGGAGAATCAAGAGCCCGCTTCGGCCTGACCTTCGAATCCGAGGCCCTCTCTTCCCTGCTCGCCAAGGGCGGCTCCGACGACGACAGCTTCTTCGTCTCCGACGCCTACGACGCCGAGCTGGCTTCCGTCCGCGGCAGAATCCGCGCGGCCGACGCCGCGATCGCGCTGCGGAAGGGCGAGGCCGAGGCGGCCGCGATGAGCGAGCGCGGGCTTTCCTTCCGGGGCAGGAGCTTCCTGGTGCTTCCGGCCGCGGAGGCCGCCTCGCTCTTCTCCTGCGAGGGCGAGCTCCGCTTCTCCGTGGAACCCTACGACTCGTCGAACTGCATCGCGCGCATCCTGCCCTCCGAGCGCGAGCTACGCGCCCAGGCCGAGCGCGAGGGCCTCCTCGGGGAGGAGCGCGCGCGCGAGTCGCTCGTCCTGACTGAGCTCTCGGCCGCTATCGCGGCCGAGTCCGGGGGTCTGGGCCGTTACGAGCGGGCCCTCCTCGCCTTCGACCTCGCGAGGGCGCGCGCCGTCCTCGCTTCGGGCCTGGGCCTGACCAGGCCGAGGCTGGGCGGCGGCCGTCTCGCGATCGCCCGGGGCAGGCTCATCCCCTGCGAAGCCGACTGCGCCAGGCGCGCCCAGCCCTACCGCCCCCTCGACCTGGAGCTCGACGAGAGGGCGGCCTTGCTGTTCGGCTCCAACATGGGCGGGAAGACCGTCGCCCTGCAGACCGCGCTCTGCCTGCAGGTCCTCGCCCAAGCCGGCCTCTTCGTCCCGGCCGATCGCTTCGAGACCGAGGTATACGCGAGGCTTGCCTACGTTGGAGCGCCTCGACCCGGCTGCCTGGAACCGGGAATGGAGGCGGACGGGCTCTCCGGCTTCGGCCGCGAGGTCGAGTCCCTCGCGAGGGCCTGGCGCATGGTGAGGGATGGCGGGGCCTTCGTCATCCTCGACGAGCTCGGCCGCACGACGAGCTCGTCGGAGGCCGAGGCCATCGTCGCGGCTACGGCGGAGGCCTTCGCCGCCGCGCCAGGGACGAGGTGTCTCCTCGCCACGCATTTCCGCGGGACCTCGCCCTCGCGGGCCGTCGCGAGGCTCAGGATGGCGGGCCTCGACCGGGCGGCCGCGCGCGCCGCAGCCGCGCCCGGACTCGAGCCGGCCGAGAGGGCGCGGAGGATCGGAGCCCTGATGCGCTACGAGATCGTCCGGGAGGACGGGAGCGGTCCGCGCGGCAACGAGGGTTCGGACGCGCTCGAGGTCGCCGCCCTGCTGGGCTTGGACGAGGGAATACTGGCGGGCGCGCGGAGCTACTACTCCGCGAGGCTCGGACATGCCGAAGGAGACCGCGGATGAGGAAGAAGCTAGGGCTCTCCGAGGAGAAGATCGCCCGCGCGAGGGAACTCGCGTCGTCGATCGTCTCGCCGATCATGGAATTCGTGGAGGGCTACACCACGGTGGCGGTCGAGCGCGCGACGCTCAGGATCGCCGGGGCCGACGGGGCCGATCCCGACGGCGTGCCGGTGCCCAACAAGATAGTGGACTCGATCCGGGCCTCGGAGCCTGGGCTGGGCGGCGGGGCCCTCCTGCGCTACGCGGACGCGGTCCTCCGGTCCGGGCTCGCGCCCGAGGCCCTCAATGAGCGGATCGCCGCGGGCCTGGACATATGCGAGCGGCCGGTCTCCGACGCGGCCGCCGCCCGCGGCAAGGCCATGGAGCTGGTCTCCTTGGGCCTCGACCGCATAACGCGCAACAGGAGCCGCCGCGAGGAGAAGCTGCGCGAGTTCGAGGGTCGGAACAACGACCCCCTCCTTTACCTGATCGTGGCGACCGGCAATATCCACGAGGACGTGAAGCAGGCCCGGGCCGCCGCGCTGAAAGGGGCCGACGTCATCGCCGTGATCCGCACGACGGCGCAAAGCCTCCTCGACTACGTTCCCTACGGCGCCACGACGGAGGGCTTCGGGGGGACCTACGCGACCCAGGAGAACTTCCGCATCATGAGGGAGGCCCTCGACGAGGTGGCCGAGCGCGAGAGGAGGTACATCCGCCTCACCAACTACGCGTCGGGGCTTTGCATGCCCGAGATCGCGGCGATGGGCGCCCTCGAGCGGCTCGACATGATGCTCAACGACTCGATGTATGGGATCCTGTTCCGCGACATCAACATGTACCGCACCTTCGTCGACCAGAGGTTTAGCCGCATGATCAACGCCTTCGCGGGAATCACGATTAACACCGGCGAGGACAACTATCTCACCACCAGCGACGCCTTCGAGAACGCCCATACCGTGCTCGCGAGCCAGTTCCTGAACGAGCGCTTCGCCCGCGAGGCCGGGCTGCCCGCCGGGCTCATGGGCCTGGGCCACGCCTTCGAGATGGACCCTTCGATCAAAGACGGCTTCCTCTACGAGCTCGCCCAGGCCGAGATGGCGCGCGAGATCTTCCCCGAGGCACCGCTTAAGTACATGCCGCCGACCAAGTTCATGTCCGGTGACGTCTTCCAGGGTCTGGTCATGGACAGCATGTTCAATTTCGCCTCCAAGGCGACGGGGCAGGGCATACACCTCCTAGGCATGCTCACCGAGGCGATCCACACGCCCTTCATGATGGATCGCTTCATCGGGCTCGAGACGGCGAAGTATGTGATGAATTCGATGTCGAGCTTCGCCGACGAGGTGGAGTTCCGCGAGGGCGGCCTCGTGCGCGCGCGGGCGGCGGAGGTCCTCGAACAGGCCCTCTCCTTCCTCGACGAGATCGAGGGAAAGGGACTCATGGAAGCGATCGCCGCGGGCATGTTCGCCGATGTCAGGCGGCCGAAGGACGGCGGCAAGGGCTTGGAGGGTCTCGTGAAGAAAAGCCCGGATTATTGGAACCCTGTCGAGGCCGAGCTCGAGCGGGCCCTGGGAATCGGAGGATGAGGCGATGGCGCGCATAGTGCGTCCCTACGGGGATACCATGGATGACGGCAAGGTGCAGCTCTCTTTCACGCTCCCCGTGCCCGAGGGCCCGCAGGGCCGGGAGGCGGCGAGGCTGGCGGTGCTCGGCTGGGGCTTCAAGGATTGCGAGGTGGTCCACTCCGACGCGATCTCCGACGATTTCTCCTTCTACGTGGCCTACGCCTCGACGGACAAGGGCGTGGATTACGACTCGGCCCGGCCGGACGCGGCCGCCGAGACTTCGATGTCCATGGACGAGATTGACGAGTTCATCCGCGAGCGCCTCGGGCGCAAGGTCGTGATTGTCGGGGCCTGCACGGGCTTCGACGCGCATACCGTCGGGATAGACGCGATCATGAACATGAAGGGATACAACCACCATTATGGCCTCGAGCGCTACCGCATGGTGGAGGCGCATAACCTGGGGGCCCAGGTCCCCAACGAGCGCCTCATCGAGTACGCCGAGAAGGCGGGCGCCGACGCGCTCCTCGTGAGCCAGGTCGTGACCCAGAAGGACGTGCACATCGGCAACCTGACCGAGCTCATCGAGCTCCTCGAGGCCAAGGGCGAGCGGGGCCGTTTCGTCTGCGTCGCCGGGGGCCCCCGCATCGGCAACAAGCTGGCGGTCGAGCTGGGCTTCGACGCGGGCTTCGGCCGGGGATCCTACGCGAACGATGTCGCGGCCTTCGTGGCCAAGAAGATCGTAGAGAAGAAGAAGGCGAGATAGTCGGGCTCGGGCTAGGGCATAGGGGGTATCGTATGAAGGACGTCTACATCGTGGGCGCAGCGCGCACGGCGATCGGGAATCTCGGCGGCGGCCTCGCCGGCGTCTCGGTGGCCGAGCTCGGGCGCGCCGCTGCTGCTGCCGCCCTCGAGCGCGCGCGGGTCGCCCCGGGTGAGGTCGACGAGCTGATCCTCGGTTGCGCCCTCCAGGCCGGCGCGGGGCAGAACGTCGCCCGCCAGGTGCTCGTCAAGGCTGGGATGCCCATCGAGCGGACCGCCCTGACCATCAACATGGTCTGCGGGTCGGGGCTCCGAGCCGTGGCTGCGGCGGCCCAGGCGATCAAGGCCGAGGACGCCTCGCTCATCGTCGCGGGCGGGGCCGAGAGCATGAGCCAGGGGCCCTACCTGCTCCGGCAGGCGCGCTCGGGCTACCGCATGGGCAACGGCGAGCTCGTGGACTCGACCGTCGCGGACGGTCTCACGGACGCCTTCGGCGGCTACCACATGGGCCTCACGGCCGAGAACGTCGCCGCGAAGTACGGCATCTCGAGGGCAGCTCAGGACGCCTTCGCGGCGGCCTCGCAGAACAAGGCCGAGGCGGCGATCGCTGCCGGCCGCCTCGCCGAGGAGATCGTCCCCGTCATGGTCCCGCAGCGCAAGGGCGATCCCCTGGCCTTCGACAAGGACGAGTTCCCCCGTTCGGGCGTCAGCCCCGAGTCGCTCGCGAAGCTCCGACCGGCCTTCAAAGCCGATGGCACGGTCACCGCGGGCAACGCCTCCGGCCTCAACGACGGCGCCGCCGCGCTCCTCGTGGGCTCGGGCGAATCGATCCGCGAGCGCGGCCTCGAGCCGATGGCGCGCATCGCGTCCTACGCCTGGGCCGGGGTGGATCCCTCGATCATGGGCATAGGGCCCGTGGAGGCCACGCGCCTCGCCCTGAAGCGCGCCGGCTGGGACCTCGGCGACCTGGACCTCATCGAGGCCAACGAGGCCTTCGCGGCCCAGTCCCTGGCCGTGGCCGACGAACTGGGCTTCGACCCGGCCCGGGTCAACGTCAACGGCGGGGCCATCGCCCTCGGCCATCCGATAGGCGCCTCTGGCGCCCGCATACTCGTCACGCTCATCTATGAGATGCGGCGGCGGGGCGCGAGGAAGGGACTTGCCACGCTGTGCATTGGCGGCGGGATGGGAATCGCGATGTGCGTGGAACGCTGATCGGGCTCTCGTCGCTCGGATGAGCGGTTTCTCCGGAAGGCGGCGGGAGCCGGTTCAGGTGGACGCCTTTCTCGCCGATACATAACCGATGCTCTCCAAGATAGGCCGCGCCGCCATCGACGGCTTCGATGAATTCCTCTACGCCATGGGCTTCTTCGCCCGCGTGCTCAGGGAGTCCTTCCTCCTCCTGCGCCGCGGCCAGGTCGGCCGCCGGGTGCTCGTGAACCAGATCCTCTTCACCGGGATAGACGCCCTGGCCATAGCCGCGGCGATGGCCCTCGCCATCGGGGCGGCCATCAATCTTATCGGCTCCTCGCTCCTGGCGGAATTCGGCCAGGGCAAGCTCATGTACACGATCCTCATCATCGTGATAACCCGCGAGCTCGGGCCCCTGTTGACGGCTTTCGTGGTCATAGCGAGGTCGGGCACGGCCATCGCGACCGAGCTCGGCGGCATGGCCGTGGGGCACGAGATCGAGGCCTACGTGGCCGTCGGCGTGAATCCGATATCCTATATCGCCGCCCCCCGCTTCCTCGGCGTGGTGATCTCGATGACGGTTCTCGACGTCTACTTCAACGTCTTCGGCCTCATCGGGTCCTTCGTCGTGGTCCAGCTCGTGCACCCGATCGCCTTCAACGAGTATTTCCGTAACCTCTTCGCCGTGCTGACTCCCGGCGACCTGCTCTCGGGGGTCGGCAAGAGCCTCGTGTTCGGAGTGATAATCTCCGTCGTGTCCCTCTACCGCGGCTTCGCGGTGGAGCGGTCGGTCACTGAGGTGCCCGTCGCGGGCATCAAGGCCGTGGGATCGGGCTTCATGCTCTGCATCCTCGCCGACGTCGTGATGACGTCGGTCCAGTACCTGGGCTAGGCGATGGGCGTTGCGCCGGAGCTCGAGCTGCGCGGGGTGACTTGCCTCCGCGGCGGTTACCTGGCCCTCAAGGACGCGAGCCTGTCACTCGCCGAGGGAGAGACCCTCTTCGCCATGGGAGGCGCCGGGTCGGGCAAGTCCGTGCTCCTCAAGACCGCCGCGGGGATCGGGATCCCGAACTCGGGGGATGTGCTCTACCGGGGCAAGTCCCTCGGTCGGATGTCCTCCCGCGAGGAAGCGGCTTTCCGCCGGGCCTCGGGCTTCGTCTTCCAGGACGCCGCCCTTTGGGCCAACCAGAGCCTCTTCGATAACCTGGCCCTCCCCGCGAGGCTTCACGAGCCGAGCTGGGGGCCCGCCGACGTGGACCGGGCAGTCCGCAGGGCCGCCGACCTGGTCGGCTACGCGCAGGACCTGCACGCGCGGCCCGCCGAGCTCTCGGCCGGCGAGCGGAAGCTCGTGGGCCTCGCGCGCGCCCTCGTCCTCGATCCCGAGCTCCTGTTCATGGACGACCCGAGCGCCTCGCTCGACGAGGCCGCCGCCGAGCGCGTATACGACATCATCGCGGCGCTGAAGGCGCGGGGAAGGACCGTGCTCATCGCGAGCGCGCTCTCCGAGCTCGCCTCCCGCTGCGCGGATTGCGTCGCGGTGCTCATCGACGGATCCCTGTGCGCCGTCGGGACCTACGACGAGGCGGTCACGTGGGTCGACCCGCGCGTACGCGCGGTCACGGGCAGGCTGAAGGCCAGGACTGCGACCCCCGCGTGGGCCGGCGGCCTGGCCGGGGCCTGGGCCGAGGCCATAGCCGACGATTCCTTCTTCCTAGAGAGCGCCGAACCTCCGACCGGCGAGGGGCCCGGCTTCGAGGCCGCGGCGAGGCTCAGCGATATTATCAACGACGTAGAGGGCGCCGACGTGGCGACCGATGGCGAAAAGAAGGACAGCTCATGAGATTCAGGATGCGATACGCCGACAAACTGGTCGGCCTCTTCGTGGTGGCAGCCGCCCTGTTCCTGGCCGGCGGGATCATCTTCCTCGGCGCCAACCAGCGCTGGTTCTCGAAGGACATCCGTTTCGAGACGCGCTTCCAGTCGGCCGCGGGGGCGGGAGCCGGGACGGCCATCATGATGCGCGGCTTCCAGGTAGGCAAGGTGACGAAGGTCAAGCTCAACGACCGGAACGAGGTCGACGCGGAATTGGTCATCTACGATACCTATTACCCGAAGGTGAAGGAGTACTCGATTCTCGAGCTCGTCACCTCGCCCATAGGCCTGGGCACCCAGCTCCTCTTCCATCCCGGCAAGGGCGAGGCCCTCGCGCAGGTGGGCAGCTTCCTGCCGCTCGCCGACTCGGAGCAGGGCAAGGACCTCATCGACCAGGGCCTCGTCGAGATTCCCGTGAAGGACGATACGATCACGCGGCTCCTCGCGGGAGTGAACCCCCTCATCGAGAACGCGAACAAGACCATCGTGACGATCAACCGGACCTTGACCGAGATCAACCGCGCGCTCGCCGGGCAGAGCACTGGCCCCCTCGGGTCGATCGTGAACGACGCCTCCGACGCGGTCTCCCACGCCGACGCGATGGTCGCCGACGTCTCGGCCCAGGCCACGGCCCTCGTGACCAAGGCCAACGCCCTCGTCGACTCGGTCAACGCGATCACGAAGAACCTCGAGGCGACCACCGCCGCGATACGCGACCCCACTGGCCTGGTGCCCAGGCTCCTCGACGCGAAGGGCTCCATCAAGACCATCCTGGACGACAAGAACGCCCTCTACGACGGCATCAACGGCAGCATCGCCGAGCTGCAGAAGACCTTGAAGAACGTGCAGGACATCTCGGCCTCGCTCAACGGGCAGATGCCCTCGATAGCCATGACCATCGACGAGGGGCGAGCCGCCATCAAGCAGGCCGAGGACGTGCTGACCGGCCTCAAGAACAATCCCCTGCTCAAGGGCGGCATCCCTGCGCGGGTCGAGCAGCAGCCCCAGAGCATGAGCATGAGGGAGGGCCAGTTCAGATGAGTCGAGCAGCTTCCGCGATCGCGGCGCTGGCGGCGGCCTTGGCCCTCGCCTCCTGCCTGTCGTCCTGCTCCTCCGCGCCCAAGGCGCCGGACGGAGTTTTCGATACCCGCAACAAGGCCGCCGAGCTCGCGAAGCTGGGCGACGGCTTCATGGCCAAGCGCCAATATGCGGAGGCTCTGCGCAACTACGCGGCCTCCCTCGCCGCCAATTCCTCCGTGGACGACCTCGAGGGCGTGTCCGCCTCCCACGCCTCGATGGGCCGGGCCTATCTCGCCGCGGGCCAGGTCGACGACGCCAAGGCCGAGTACCATGCCTCGCTGGACTACGGCCGCATCGCACTTTCCGCGGCCGCCCGATCCATCGCCTCGGCCGGCCTGGGTGAAGCGGCCTTCGCCCAGGGCGACTCGGCCGCGGCCCTTGCGCGCTTCGAGGAGGCCGTCGCCTTCGTCCAAGGCGGCAAGTCCGCGAGCGACCAGAGGGCCCTAGCCGTGGCCCTCCACGACCGCGGCGTGGCCGCCGCCGCCCTCGGCAAGGCCACCGAGGCCCTGCGCGACCTCGAGGCAGCGCAGTCGATGAACCTCAAGGCCAAGCGCTGGACCGAGCTCGGGGCCAATCGCTACGCCCTGGCCTCGGCCCTGGCCGCCGCGCAGAGGCTGCCCGAGGCCCTGGCGGCAGCGCAAGGCGCCCTGGACGCCGACAAGCGCGCCGAGAACGCGCGGGCCGTGCCCCTCGACCTGGCTATCCTGGCCGAGCTCGGCTCGAAGCTGGGGAGGGACGCGGAGGCCTGGGACTGCTGGAGGCGATCCTTCGATTCGGCCATGGCGGTGAGCGATCCGGCGGCCGTGCGGAAGGCGCTTGAGGCCTTGGTCGCCCTTGCGCCCAGGCTCGGCGAGAAGACCGAGGGAGAGCGATATTCAGGGTTACTCTCGAAGCTCGACGCGGCCGAAGCCTCCGCTAAAAAGGACTGACGGGGCCTGGCGGGTCTTGAGCCTAGCCCAGCTTCTCGGCTTCGTCCCTGTCGGTCATGATAGAGAGGATCTCTTCGTCCGTGCCCTTCATGCCTTCGCCGCCCATGCGGCCGACGCTGGCGATCGTCGCCTCGACGTCGCCCTTCACGAGGCCCTCCCCCGCGCCGAAGACCTTGCCCGAGCCGCTCAAGTCGAGGGCGAGGAAGGCCGCGTCCACGGCCTGGGCGATCTTGGCAGCGCAGGAGGCCTTGGCACCGTCGCAGACCATGCCGCCGATGGTCGCGATCGTGTTCACGATCGTGGCCGAGATCTCGTCGTAGCCGCCGCCGCGGAGGTAGCATATGCCCGCGCCGGCCCCGGCGGCCGCGCTGACCGCCCCGCAGTAGGCCGAGAGCTTGCCGATGCTCCGCTTCTGGTGGATCGAGACGAGGTTGCTGAGGACGAGGGCTCGGTAAAGCCGATCGTCGGGCAGGGCGAAGGTCCTGGCGTACTCGATGACGGGCAGAGAGGCGGTCATGCCCTGGTTGCCCGAGCCCGAGTTGATGACGACCGGGAGGGAGCAGCCGCTCATGCGCGCGTCGCTGCCGGCGGCCGCCCTGGCCCCGGCCCTGATCCTGACGTCGTCGTTGCGCCCCCGCATGAGGGTCTTGCCGACCTCGACCCCGTAGTTATTGCGGAGGCCCTCGTCTGAGATGGCGCTGTTGAGCCGCACCTGCTTCGAGATGATCGCCTCGACGTCGGTGATGGCGACCGTCTCCGCGTACTCGAGGATGTCCCTCACGTTGAGGGGTGTCGAGGGCGCGGCCTTCGACTCCGACCCAGACCCTGCGTCGCCGGAACCCGAGACGAGCTCGCCGTTGCGGTAGATGGCGACGACGTTCGTGTGCGAGCCCGCGATGCGCACTTCGGCGCTATCCTCGCCGACGAAGAGCCTCGCGGCCACGTACAGGGCGTTCACGCCCTTGGCGTGGCGGGTCGAGCAGGCGCCCGCGGCGAGGAGGCGCTTCACCTCGACTAGGTCATTAGGGCCGAGGGCCTCGAGCACCTCGAGGCCCCTGGACGCGTCGCCGCCGACGATCCCCGCGAGCGCGGCGGCGTCGATGCCCTTGAGCCCGTCGGTGTTCGGCACCACGACCGCCTTGACGTTCTTGATGATGTTGCCCGAGCACCAGATCTCCGCGCGGTCGGGGAGGCGGCCGAGGGTCTCCCGGGCCATGGCCGCGGCCAGGGCGACCGTGATCGGCTCGGTGCAGCCGAGGGCCGGCACGAGCTCGGACCGGAGGATGGAGAGGTAAGCGTCGCGGGCTTCTTGGGTCTGCATGTGGCGGAGATCATAGCGGCCGGGAGGGGGAGAGTAAAGCGCTCGCCCTATCCTGCGGCCGGCGCTTCAGGCCGGGCCGATGGTCGTTCCCGTGAAGCTCCCGCCCTCGAGTATGGCGCGCAGGTTGTCGAGCTCGCGGCCAGCCGCGCAGATGACCGTGAGCCCGAGCTCGGCCGCCTTCTTCGTGGCGATGGGGTCGAAGGGGCTGTTCTTGCCGGGGCTCCACTCGTCGCCCACGATCGCCCGAAAGTCGGCCCAGGAGATCGAGTCGATGGGGCGGGCCGAGGGGTCCAAGCGCGGGTCGGCGGTATAGACCTTGGCGATGTTGGACAGGTTGAGGATGCGGTCGGCCCCGAAGCGCTCGGCCAGGAGGACGGCGTCGTAGTCCGTGGAGAAGCCCGGCTTCCATCCCGACGCGACGAGGACGCGCCCCGTGAAGACCGAGAGCGAGGTCGGGTCGGTCACCACGTCGCGCGGACATAGGGGCCCGAGCAGCGCCTTGACGAGCTGTGCGTTGAGGCGGGTCGCCATGATGCCGACCCAGTCCTGCGCGTCGTGGTCATCGGGCGGGCCGCCGGCCTCTCGATAGGCGCGCTGCCAGGATCGCGCGGGGCCGCCCCCGCCCACGACCAGGATGAGCCTGCGCTCATCCGAGAAGGCGAGGTGCTCGCGGACGAGCTTCATGAACGAGGAGAGGAAGGCGGGATCGGGGCCTTCAGGCGCGACGATGGAGCCGCCGAGCGAAAGTACTGTGGTCATGCCTCGATGATACCCGCGTTGGGCCGGATCGTAAAGCCGGCGATCGAAGCGGGCGATGGCGCCATGGATCAGTCGGCTCCGGCCAAGGACCACTTCTCCGCGGTGAGGAAGGGATTGTCGGAGGCGATGAGGACGCCGCGGAGCCCGCGGTAGAAGAGGTCCTTCTCGATCGTGAAGAGGGGTAGGTAGGGGACGATCTCGGAGACAAGGTCGTGGAGCTCGAGGGTGTCGCGGAGCCAGGCGGTCACCTCGACCGCCGCGTCCCTGCTCGCGAGGAGCTTGTCGAGTCTCGGGTCCGAAACGCCGGTCTCGTTGGCCGGCGACCCGGTCCTGTACAGCTCGGAAATGCCCGAGAAGAGATTATCGTAGCCCTCGTGGAAGACGAGCGCGAGGTCGAAGTCGCCGGCGGAGATCGCCTTGGCGTAGACGTCGTCCGGCAGGACGTCCGCGCGTGCCGAGATCCCCGCGAGGCCGAGCTGCGCCGCGAGTCCCGAGGCGAGGCTCCGGCCGAAGTCGCCCCAGGACTCGGGCACGGATATGCGTAGCCCGGCCGGAAGCCCTTCCTTTGGAAGGGCCGCTCCGGCCGAGGGCCGCGGTACGGAGCTCGCGGCCGCGAGGCCCGAGGAGCGGGCCAGGGAAGCGGCCAAGACGATATCGCGCGGCAGCCGATCGGGGAAGCCCTGCTTGAAGTACTCGGGCAGCACGGTGGTGAGGAGGCCGTCGGGGAAGGGTCCGGTGTTGAGCTGGACGCCCATGCCTCGGTCGGTGATGCCGGGCACGAGGCTCGAGCGGTCGATCGCGCTGGCCAGGGCGCGCCGCGCCTCGGCCTTGGCCAGGATGGGCTCGCGCAGGTTGATCGCCGCCGAGTAGAAGGCGTGCGGCATGTAGGACTGGACCATCGCGTCGCCAACCCGCTCGAGCTCGGGGCGGTCGAGCGGGCTCGTGTCCGCGATCATGTCGACCTTGCCCTTGACTAGGGCGCGGATCCTGTCGGCGGACGCGGGGATGCTGCGGATGACGATGCCCGTCGAGGCGGGCGCGCCCCTCCAGGACGAGGGCTCGGCCGAGAAAACCAGCTCGTCCTTGCGCCGTGACTCGAAGCGGAAGGGCCCGGTGCCCACCGGAGAGGCGGAGAAGGCTTCCCCCGCCTCGCGGCCGCGGTCGGAGGGCATCTCGGATCCCTTGTAGAGGCGGGGCACGATCTTGAAGGCCAGGACGTACCAGGCGCGGAATTCCGCGATGGGTTCGCGGAAGCGGACGAGGACGCCGCCCGTCCCCTCGGCTTCCATCGAGGACACGAGCGCGGTGAGGTATTCCCGACGGGGCGAGCGGTTGGCGGGATCGGCGTAGGCGGCGAAGGACGCGACGACGTCCGAAGGGTCGAGGGCCTGGCCGTCGTGCCAGAGTGCCGGGCGAAGCGTTATGTGATACAAGGAGCGGTCGTCCTGGTCCTGGACGATTTTCTGCGCCAGGCCGAGGACCGGGCTGGCCGTGCCGGAGTCGTTGGCCGCGACGTTGACCAAGCCGTCGAAGACGAGCTCGCATGCGTTCTCCTCGGCTGGGGTGGAGGCGCGCACGGGATCGAGGCGGGAGGGCAGCTCCTTGGCCGCCACGACGATGCGCCTCGGGCCCCTCGCAACGCAGGACGCGAGGCCGGCGCAGGCCGTGATCCCGATGGCCATCGCGGCTGCCGCAATTACCGATGCCGCCGCGAGGCGCCGCCGCGAGGCGCCGCCGTTCAACGCGTCCTCGTCATGAAGGATTTGTAGACTACGGCCTCTCCGCTGTAGCTGCCCGCGCGCGCCGGCCCCACCTCGATATGGAAGACCCCGTCGTTGAGCCTGGCCCCCGCGTTGAGGACGGGCCAGGAATTGCCGACCCTGAAGAGCGGGTTGATGAGATCGGAGCTCGGTTTCTTGCCGCCCGCCCCCATGCCCGCCGCGTAGACCCGGACTGGCCTGGAATCGCTCATCGTGATGACGAGATCCTGGGCGACGCTCTTGGGGATGTCGGCAATGCCCCACCACCAGTCGGAATCGCTTACGGCTCCGCCCTGGAAGGACGCGGGGCGGCTGCGCTGGGGATCGCCCGGTTGGGGATTGAATATGCCGATTATGAGCGGCATTACGGGCTTGCCCCGGTCCTTGACCGCCTTGATGGCCGTTTCCACGCGCGTGAACCTGGAGGAAAGGCCGCGCGCCGAGTCTCGCAGCCGGTCGAGGGTGACGGAGTCGAGGAGTCCCGGGTGATCGGCGACGATTCTGTCGAATTCAGAGAGTCCACCGCGGATGATGGCCGCGGTCTCGGCGTTGAAGTCGAGGAGTTCCTTGTCGCCGAGCTTCTCGGAGCCCGAGGGGCTGCGGGCGAAGACTTCGCCCATGCGCTCAGGGAAGGCGAGGAGCGTATCCTTGAGGATCCTATCGTAGAGAGTTTTGGCCTCGACCGCCTTGCTCGCCGAACGTTCCGCCCCCGGTTTGGCTTCCTCGACCCAGTCGGACGCGGCGCGGAAGAGGCGCTCGGCCTCGCCGTATCCCTTCGCCGCTCCGTTCGCGTTCGCGGCCGGATCGCCCTTGGTCTTGGCGCGAGCGGCCGCGAGGCTGGCGTCGGCCGCCCGCTCGGCCTCGGATGCACTCACGGCCAGGGCTTTGGCCGCATCCGACTCGACTCGGGAGAGGCGGGCGCGGGCGGCGAGCGGATCGGGCTCGGTGATCGCCGAGGGGGCTGAGGGCGGCTTACCCGCCGTCTCGCCGGCAGTAATCGCCTTCTCCGGCTCGGATGCGGCCAATACCGCTTCGGCGACGGCGACGGCTTTGTCGTAGGCCTCGTAAGCTCGGGCATAATCGGTATATATCGTACGCGCGGCGGGATCGGGTATGGCTTCCCAGGCGTCGCGAGCCTCCCGGAGCTTGCCGGCGGCGAAGAGCTTCTCCCCGGACGCGATTATCTCAGCCTCGCTGGGCGGGGAGGGAGGAAATGTTTTTTGTGAAGAAACGCAGGAAGCCGCGAGTACGAGCGCGGCTGCGGCGGCCGCGCAAGCCGCTAGTTTGAGATATTTCATCATTTTTCTTCGTTCGATACTAGGATGGACCGGGCGCCTTGTCAACGACGATCGCCGGTCGCCAGCTTTATCGCGTACATGGCCGAATCGGCCGCCTTGAGGATGGACTCGCCGTCAGCGCCGTCCTCGGGAAAGACGGCGATACCCACGCTCGCGCCGACCCGGACCGCGGCCCCCGCCGGGATCATAGCGGGCTCGGTGAGTGCCTCGCGGATCTTGTCGGCCACCGCGACTGCGTCCTCGGGACGCGTGATGTTTTCGAGAAGGACCGTGAATTCGTCGCCTCCCATCCTTCCGGCGGTGTCGGAATCGCGTATCGCTCCCCGCAGGCGCCTGGCGATCTCGAAGAGCAGGTAGTCGCCCGCGTCGTGGCCGAAGCGGTCGTTGACCGCCTTGAAGCCGTCCAGGTCGATAAAGAGGAGGGCGAAGCGCCGTTCCTCGCGACGCGCCCGCGCCACCGCGCCCTCGAGGCGGTCGAAGAACAGGGCCCTGTTGGGGAGTGCCGTGAGGGGGTCGTAGTGCGCGAGGCGCTCGAGCCTTTCCTGGAGCCTGCGCCGCTCGGTGACGTCGCGGAGGACGGCTACGATGCGGACCGGCTTGCCGCTCGGGTCGAGGACGGGCGCGATCGTGACTTCCTCGACGATGCCCTCGCCGTCGGCGCGGCTGGCGGCTATCTCGCCCCGCCAGCTCTGGCCGGAGATCGCCGCGGCGAGGGCGGCCTCGGCGTCGGCCTCCTCAAGCCCGAAGATGGCGCGGCGCGAGCCCAGTGCCTCGGCCTTCGGCATGCCCGTGGTGCGCTCGAAGGCGGGGTTCACGTACTCGGCCTTGCCGTCGAGGCCCGCGATGACGATCATGTCCGAGGCCGACTCCATGGCCACGATGCGCGCCGCGAGCTCGGCGCTCCTCGCGAAGTTCTTGGCCATGAGCCGCCCAAGGGAGACGACCAGGGCGACGATCACGCCGAGGGCGATGGCGAAGATGAGGAGGCGTCGGTCCCATTCGGACATGATGTCCGAGCTCGCCTCCCCGATCACGATGTAGAATGGGAATTGCCCCGCCCGCGCGTAGTAATAATACGGCCCGGTCTCGGAGCGCATCGAGTCCAAGGACAAGCCGGCTCCCTTGAGCGATCGCAGGAGGCTGCGGATCCCGGCCTCGACGACCTCGACGCCGATGGCGTCCGGCATCTCGGGGCGCCTGGCCACCAGCCTGAGCATGGAGTCGGTGACGACGATGACCCGGTGATTCCCCAACTCGAGGTCTGCCAGCTCGCTCCGGACCACGGACAGGTCGATCTTGGCCACCACCACCGCGACGAGACTGCCGTCGCGATCCCGTATCGCCCGGGCCCGGAGGAGGGAACCGCCGGACGCGCCGGCCTCGGCGCCGAAGGCAGCCTGGGTGGAGGCGTTGAGGGAGCCGTCGGAGGTGAAGGCGCCGACGCAGGAACGCTCCGCCTTCGTGTCCAGGTCGGCCGGGCTCGCGGCTATCGACCGGCCCCAGGGATCGAGTATCGCGAGGGCCGAGGCATGGGGGAGGGTCGCGCGCTTGGCGGCCACGAGGCGGGTCAGCTCGGCCTTGCCGGTCGACGGATAGGCCGAGAGCCGGTCGACCATGTCGAGGAGCACGTAATCCACCTCGCGGATGGAGGCGTCCATCCGCTCGGAGAGGAGTCGGCTCATGTTCTCGGAATTTTGCCGGGCGGCCGCGACGACTTGGCGACGGTTATCGGCCAAGTCGAAGCTGAGGATGGCGACCATGGCGATGCATATCCCCGAGATCGCCGCGATCAGGCGCCACGAGGTTCTGCTTAAGGCGCTATTGCCCGGCATCGATCCTCCATCGAAGCTTATAAAATAAGACTAGCGTTATAGGCCCCCCTCGGCAAGCGGGCCCGGAGTCCGTGCTGGGGAGGCCCGGGGCGTCAGAATCCGTCGGACGAGGCGAAGAAATCGTCGTCGTCGGAGAAAGCCTCCCCGTCCGGGCTGCGGTCGCGGTAGAGCTGCTCGATATAGCGGAATCGGGCGGTCATGTTCGCGAACATGTCGCGCTGCGAGCGTACGGTCTTGATGAAGTCGCCGGCGGTCACGCCCTTGCGGATCTCGCTCTTTTCGGCGGGCGTGCCGGCAATCGCGTCGGCCAGCTCGTCCGCCCGATAATAGACGCGTTCAAAGGAGAAGAGGATCTTCTTTATCTTGACGAGGTAGCCGGCTATCTCCTTCTTCTCGCGCAGCACGGCGGGATCCATGGGATTGATCTTGGCCCCGATCCGGTCCTCCTCCGACCATTTCTTCGGGGTCGTGGACCTGGCGAAGGGATCGTAGGCGTCGTTGAAGGCCGCGGCCAGGGCGTCGTATCGCTTGGCGTAGGAGGCGAGGGCGCGTGGCGCGTCGGACCTGAAGGCCTCGATCTCGTCGGTCATCCACTTCTGTCCGAAGCCCTTGACGGAGGAGGCCGCCACCGGGATGAAGCGCAGGCGCTCGCCCGGGCGCTTCTCGAGCACCTTGCCGGCCGGGACCTCGACCTCTTGCTGGCCGTCGTTCACGGCGACCTTGCTCTCGGTGCAGGTGACGAGGGTGGCCTGCTGCGGCGCGCCCGTGGCGTCGTCCGCGTTGATGGATACGGCGACTTCGTACTCGGTGCCCCGCACGGCCATGACCGCGCTGCTCGTGGTCACGGTGACGGAAGGGCTGCCCGAAAGCTTGTTGACCTTGGACCCGATGGCGCCGGTGAGGACCTGGATGTCGGTCCGGGGCTCGCCCTTGAGCGCGTCGAGGTTGATATAGATGGATGAGCGCGATTTCACGGTGAGCTTGCCGGCCATCCCGCTGTTCTTGTCCATCGCGATGACGAGCATGCCGTCGCCTTGCGTCTTGATGAGGTCTCCCGAGAGTATGGGGTCGCCGATGTTGGGGGCGGAAATTGTCTTGCCGGCCCGGCCGATAGATACGCCCCCCTCGGCGTAATCGATACTTCCTACCTTGACGGCGGCGAGGGCCGAGGCCGAAAAGGCGGAGACCGCGAGGATCGCGGCAATGAAGAGGCGTTTCATGAGGATGCTCTCCTTACGGCGACTCCCCTTCGGGACTCGTCCCACATAATATAGCGCGCCCGCGGCCACCTTACGAGGGGGCTCGCGGGCGCCGCGGGGGCTCTGGCCCTATATGGACAGGCCGAAGAACCACTTGGGCCAGGCGGTGAAGTCCTGGCCGAAGCACTCGAGGGACCAGGCCCTGCCAGCCTTGAGGGATTCGGGGACTCGCGATCCCAGGCCGCTCGCGTCGATATCGGCCTTGAGGCCCCCGATGATACGCCAATGGTTCCCGACGGGGAGGCTGGCGGATAGCTTGATTGAGGGATAGGGCCTGAGCTCGGCCCAACCGTCCCAGTTCTTAATAGACTCATCCCGGCGGAGCTCGCCATAGGGGAGCTTTCCGAGAGGCTGTTCGGCCGAGAGGGTCAGGTCGAGGTCCAGGCCGAGGAATCGCGAGCGCGAGCCGAGGCCGAGGCTCGCCACGGAGCCCGAGTAATCGAGGGACCAGTCGCGGCAAGGCGCGCCTACGCCGACGAGCGTGAAGAACGCGGGCGTGCCCGCTTGCCAATACGTATAGGCGTATTCCGTCGCCGGCTCGTAGGCGACCGCGAGGGAATCGACCCCGTTCCCGGCGAGATTCACGAGCCCGAGCTGGATGCCGTCGACATGCTTGGCGACATTCACGACGCCTATCTGGACTCCGGTCACGCTATCGGCGCTATTGAAGATCCCGGCTCCTTGGAGCCCAGATACGTGCCGCGCGATGTTGAAGATCCCGGCTCCTTGGGCGCCCCTGATGTTCTCGGCGATATTGAAGATACCCGCGCCTTGGACGCCGCGCATGGTCCCGCCGGAGAGGTTGAAGATCCCCGCGCCTTGGATGGCTTTATCGGCTTTGCCGGAGAGATTGAATATGCCGGAAGCCTGGACGCCCGCGGTCTCCTCGGCGATATTAAAGATTCCTGCGCCCTGAATTCCCCGGATCGAGCGGCTGATATTGAAGATGCTCGCGCCTTCTATGCCGGAGACTTCGTGGGTTATGTTGCCGACGAGGCCGGCAGCTATGCTTGCGTCGCGGTAGCCGAAGGGCATCGAAAGACCCGGGACGAGCGAGATGAGGACGGGCGTATACGAGATGCCGGGACTTTCTCGATCCTCGCCGACCCCGTCCCGATCCGGCCGCTCAGTCCTTTCGTTCTCCTCGGTTTCGCTCGGCTGGGCCTCTTGCTCGGCTTGCGCCTTGTCGGCCCAGTACTTGGCCCTGGCGGCGTCGAGCACCGAATCGATGGAGGGTTCTTCTTGCTGTGCGTAGAGGGAGACGGTCTGCATGAGCAGGGCCGCCGCAAGGACGGAAAGGATACGTTTCATGGTTCTCCCCTTCAGGCGAGAAAGTTTTTGTGCCTCCGTAATGAAGCGCACGTATTGGCAATATACCGCGTTTCTCGCGGAATCCCAAACCGATGGCTCTCGCATGCCTTATTGAACACGCGATCCGCCAGGAATCGCCACCTCCAGTTTGGGAATATCCACTCAAGGGGGGACGTCCCTCCCCTCCGGGGACTCGACTCTCCGGTCTCGGCAAGGCTATCCTCTGACGCCGTATGGGATTGTTCAGCTCGTTCAGGGAGGCGAGGCGAAGGCGCATACTCGAGCGCTCGCCTATCGACGACGAGCTTTGGGCTTGGGCGATCAAGGAGCACAAGATCCTCGGCCGCATCCGCGAGGGTTCCGGCCCCTGGCCTAACGACCGCGCGCGGCTCCGCGAGCTCGCGACGGTATTCCTCGCCGAGAAGCGCTTTGACCCCGTGGACGGGGTCGAGCTGGACGACGAGCTCAAGGTCTCCGTCGCCGCTCAGGCCTGCCTGCCCCTTCTCGGTCTCGACCTCGACTGGTACTCGGACTGGTCCACCATCATCGTGACCCCGCGCGAGTACGACGTCAGGAAGCGCGACGTCGACGAGGTCGGCGTGGTGCACGAGTACGACGACGAGTTCTCGGGCGAGGCTTTCGACCTCGGGCCCGTCGCCCTCTCCCGCGTCGACATCGAGGCCTCGGGCTGGGGTGACGGCTATAACGTGGTCATCCACGAGATGGCGCACAAGCTCGACGGCCGCGACGGCGCCTACGACGGCTGCCCGCCCCTCCATCGCGACATGGACTACGGCGCCTGGCGCGAGGCCTTCCGCGAGGCCTACGAGGGCTTGCGGTCCTCGCTCGAGCGGCCGCGCGGCAAGCGGGGCGGAGCCTCTCGGGCGAGGCGCGGACCGCGAATCGACTCCTATGCGGCCGAATCGCCGGACGAATTCTTCGCCGTAGCCTGCGAGTATTTCTTCGAGAGGCCCGCGACCCTCCGATCCGAATATCCCGAGGTCTATCGGCAGCTCGTCCTCTTCTTCCGCCGCGATCCTACGGATTACTGAGGAAAATTCTCCTCGCCTTGCGCCAGGGCATCTCAAGAATTAGTATTGATTCAGTATGAAAGTCCGCGCATCGCCCATCCGCGTACGCCTCATCGTGGCGACCGCCTTCGCCTTCGCCCTTCTTTCGCTGTTGACTACCTTCTTCGAGCTTCGAGTGATGAGGAAGGGCTCCGAGAACGCCGACGACGCCAGGTCCATCTCCTCCGCCCAGCTCGTCAAGCTCTATATCGAGACGAGCGTCCCAGGTCAATGGAAGGAGCGCGGAGGCTACCTTTATAGGGGGGAGGAGCGGCTCTCCTTCGGCCCGTCGATCCGGGGAGCCCTGGAGGAGTACCTGCCGCCGGACACCACGGTGCTCTTCGGCACGGGATCTCCCCCAGCGCAGGCGAGGGGAGCGCCGAAGGAGGCGAGCGCCCAGGATGTCCCCGTCCTAGAGCCCCCGCCGGCGCCGGGACCGCCACCGGACAAGGCTCCGCGCCAGATGAAGAAGCCGGATATCCCTTTCCACTCGGTGCTGGGCTCTTGCGCAGTGGTGCGGGGCGAGGATGGGGAGATCGTGGGATGGCTGGCCATTTCGAGCGGCGAGAGGCGCCGGACCGCTCAGGAGAATTTCTACAGGAATTTGCTCATCGTGGGCTTCGGCGCGATCTATCTGCTCATCATCGCGGTGTTCGGCGCGAGGATCCTCAGGCTGACCAAGCCCATCGACGTCTTGGCCGAGGAGAGGGAGCTCGCCCTGGCCAAGAACGCCGAGCTCGCGAACATCTCCAGGACGGACCCGCTGACGGGCCTCCTCAACCGTAGGGGTCTCAGCGAGATCGTCTCGAATCCCCTGTCACGCCATGGCCTGTCGCACGTGGCTATGCTGGACATCGACCATTTCAAGGCGGTGAACGACGAGCGCGGCCATGACGAGGGCGATCGCGTGCTCCGGGCGGTGGCGGAGACCCTGTCGGCGAGCGTGCGCGCCGCCGACTTCTGCGGGCGCTGGGGGGGGGAGGAGTTCGTCATCGCCTTCCGCGGCCTGGCCGACGAGCACGCCTCGGCCTCGGCCGAGCGCATCCGTGCCTGGGTCGAGGCTCGCGCCTTCGGGGGCGGCGCCGCGCCTCTACGCGTCACGGTCACCATAGGCGTGTCCGCCGTGGCCGGTGGCGACTTCGAGGCCGCCGTGGCGGCCGCCGACCGGGCCATGTACCGAGGAAAGCAGCATGGCCGCAACCGCGTGGTCATGGCCTCGTCCGAATGCGAATGAGGAGCCCGCCGGCCCGGGAGCTCAGGCCTTGCGCACGTAAAGGGGCGAGGTAAGGGCTTCGCGGCCGTCGACTGACAGCGTGATGCCGATCGTGCCCTCGCGCTCGATCGGCGTACTCACGAAGTTGAAGACGCTGTGCACGACCCTCGACGAGCCCGAGAAGTCCACGACGGTGAGCTCGCCCTCGATGGGCCGCACGACCTCGGAGCCGTCGGGGCCGGCGAACTCGATCTTGATCGGGTGGGAGCCTTCCTCGTGGATATAGAAGCGCAGGCGCATCGCGAGGCACATGAAGGGATGCACGGCCGGGAATTGCCGGGCGAAGACGGTGTCGAAGGCCCCCACCAAGGTGAGCTTGCCCCCGCTTTCCTGAGCGAAGTCGCATAACGTGAAGATGTCTACGTGCATCTTTATTTCCCTTCGTCGTCCATCGCGGCCAGGAGGTTCTCCCCGATCGCGAGCGGGCCGACCTTGCGGCGGTACATATCCTTGTCCGATTCGCGGAAGAGCTCGTCGAAGTCTGCCTGGCCCGAGGTGTGGGCCCCGAGGGACACGGAGAAGGGCGGGACGTGGGCGGCCCCCGCCTTGGCCAGCACCTCCTCGAGGCGGGAGCGCGCGATCTCGGCGTCCTCGGGGCCCGTGGCCGGCATGAGGACGAGGAATTCGTCGCCGCCGAAGCGCGCGACCGAGTCCGCCCCGCGGACCGCCCCCGCGAGGGCCGCCGCGACGGTTTTCAGCACGGCGTCGCCCGCGGAATGGCCGTAGCCGTCGTTGATTGCCTTGAAGTGGTCCACGTCGGCGATGACCACCGAGAGGTCGCCCCCGTACCGGGCTCGCCGCGCCGCCTCGCGCTCGACGGCGCGGGACAGGCCCCGGCGGTTGAGGACCTCGGTGAGCGAGTCCCGCTCGGAGACCCTGCGGAGCTCGGCGAGGTAATAGGCCTTCTCGACGGCTATGGCCGCGAAGTCCGCGATGGTGGAGAGCACCCGCATGTCGAAGGCGGTGAAGGCGCGGCCGTCGAGCCGGTTCAGGAGCTCGACGACGCCGAAGACCCGGTCGCCAGAGCGGAGAGGCACCGCGATGATGGATTCGGTCTTGAAGCCGAGGAGGAGGTCGACCCTGCTCGACCATCTCGGGTCCTCTGATGGCCTCTCGACTATTGCGCTCACGCCCCTTTGCGCCACCCAGCCGGCTATCCCCTCGCTGAGGGGGATGCGCTGGCCTGCGAGAGACTCCGACGCGTTGCCGGTCGCCCGGGCGAAGACGAGCTCGCCATGGGCCGCGTCGACGAGGAGGATGGAGCAGTTGAGGGGGCCGAAGAAGGAGCCGATGTGCTCCATGACGCGGTCGAGCATGCCGCGGATGGTCTTCTCGCCCACGATGCTCGTGCCTATGGAGGAGAAGACCGAGAGGCGGATGAGGTCTTCCATGTCCGGGTCGCTGTCTTTGTCGGGCATTTTGCCTCCGCCTTGACTATGCCGCGTCCTGGGCGCGGAGACAAGGTGCGATCGAGGGCCGCCGCGGATCCCGGCGGCCTTGCCATGGAAGGCGGGCGTAAGTATCTTCTGTGTCCTATGATCGCAAAGAGGCGGAATAATCTCGGCAGTGTCTCGCTCCTCGTCGCCGTGGGCGGCTTCCTCGCCGTGGAGCTGCAGCCTTGGCTGCCCCTGGACGCGATCGGGCTCTTCGGCGGCCTTACGCTCAAAGGACTCCTCGAGGCCTTCTTCGAGGCTTCCATGGCCGGCGCGGTCGCCGATTGGTTCGCCGTGACCGCCCTCTTCAGGGATCCCCTCGGCGTCAGTCTGCCACATACAAACATCCTCGCCAAGAACAAGGACTCGATAGCCGACGGCATCCCCCGCTTCCTGACGGGCTTCCTCCGCTCCGATGCCGTCGCGGCCGAGCTCGCGAAGGTGGATTACGCCGCCAAGGCCGCCGAGGCCCTGGCCGATCCGGCCAATCGCGGGGCCCTGCAGGCCTTCTTGTCCTCGAGGGCCGCCGAGGCCTTCCTGGCCTACGGCCCTGCGGGCGAGGGCCCCGACGAGGCCAAGGTCGCCGCGCTCCGCAAGGCCCTGGGCGAGTTCCTCGACTTCGCGGCTCGCCGGGTGGACGCGCCCAGGGCTTTCGCGTCCCTCCTCGAGTGGGCCCATAGGGAGCGCTTCGACGAGCGCGCCTTCGAGGCCCTGGCCGAGTACGCCAGGCTGGAGATAGGGCGGAACCGCGCGCGCATCGTCTCGATGCTCACGCCCATCGTGAAGCGGAACGCCGGCTGGCAGGGCCTGTTCATTGGCGCGAACACCGTCGAGCGCTTCGTCCTCGGGATCCAGGACGAGCTGGCCGAGATGAAGGCCGACAAGACTAACGACTTCCGCCGCTACGCCATCGGGGCGATAGCGGCCTACGCGGCGAGGCTGGACGGCTCTTCTGACGGCGCCGACGATCGCGAAAGGCTCGCCGCCGCCTTCCGAGAGGCCTTGGCCGACGGGGCCTTCCGACGCGGCGCCGCGGACTTTGCGGCGTCGACCCTCGCGAGGCTGGGCGAGGAGCTCCGCGGCCCGGAGGGGCGCTTCATCGCTACCCTCGACTCGCTCGAGACGGCCCTGGCCTCGCGCCTCGCGGCCGACGGGGAGCTGCGCTCTCGCCTCAACGCGATCGTCGCCTCGCTGCTCGGGACTGTCGTGGAGCGCGGCCGCGTCATAGAGGGCGCGGCGGACTACGTCGCGGGCCTGCTCAAGTCGACCGACGAGCGCTATTTCGTGGGGAAGATCGAGGAGTCCGTGTGGGACGACCTGCAGTACATCCGCGTGAATGGAGCCGTCGTCGGCGGTTTCGTGGGCCTGGCGCTGGCCTTGCTTAAGGCCGCCTTCGCCTGATCCCTAGACCGCTCCCGCCGCGATGAGGATGGACGTCGCGTGGCAGGCCGCCCCGGCGAGCACGAAGAAGTGCCATATCACGTGGAACCATGGCACCTTCTTCAAGGCGTAGAAGACCACGCCCAGGGTGTAGGCGACGCCGCCCGCGGCCAGCAGCAGGAAGGATTCGTAGGGCATGGCGGCTCGGATGTCGCTGAAGAAGGGCGCGATGAGCCAGCCCATGGCGATGTAGACGAGGGCACCCGCGGCCCTGAACCGGTCTATCCGGACCGCGCACATGATTATTCCGCCCAGGGCGATCGCCCACTCGGCGGCGAAGAGCACCCAGCCCTTCCAGCCTCCCAGTATCCCGACCGAATACGCGCTATACGTGCCGGCTATGAGCACGTAGATCGACGAATGGTCGAGTACGCGCAGCCTCCGTTTAGCCGCGGGGTCGCGTACCGCGTGGTAGATCGCCGAGGAGGCGAAGAGGGCCACGAGGCTTAGGCCGAATAGGGCGAAGGGCCAGGTCGCGCGGCCGGAGCGGGACGCGGCCGCGACGATGAAGGGCATAGAGGCTATCGCCGCGAGGGCGCCGAGGCCATGGCTAGCGGCGTTGGCTATCTCCTCGGCCGCGCTTTGCCGGCGGCCGGAGAGCGGAGCGGCTATGGTTGCTTCAAGCATATCTTGATAGACAGGGTCGCGGCCGATCGGTTGCGGCCCCCGCGCGGACTTCCGCGCCCCCTAGGCCGACGCGAGAGCGGCTTCCATCGAGCTTTGGTTCAATTTGAACACGATGGACTTGAGCTTGTCTCGCCTGGCCTCGTCGAGCGAGCTCGGGTCGAACATGACAACGTGGATACCGGCATCGCCGTCCTGGCCCCTGTTCGCCACCACGACGCCCGAGGCGAGGAGGCGCTGGCCCTTGATCGTCAGGGACATGTCGCGGAGGACGGTGCCCACTTTGAGGCTGAGGTCCCCTTCCAGGCGGAGGGCCATACCCGCCGAGCTCAGGTCGGTAAGCTCGGCCCTGAGAGTGGCCCCGTCCTGGTCCACGGCGCACTGGCCCGACCCGGGAGGGCAGGGCGCTCGGACGAACTTGCGCCTCCCCCTGGCCTCGTTGGCCTCCAGGGTCCTGGCGAGTATCTCGGCCGTCTTGGACGCCCCGATCTTGAGCACGACGAAGCCGCACTGGGCCTGGATGTTCATGAGGAAGCGCTCGCGCAGCTCGGCGTTGTCGTTGAGCGTTATCACGCCGAGGCCGACCTCAGGGCAGTCGCGGCGCAGGGCCTCGGCAAAGGCGATCCATCCGGCCTCGTCCAGGCCGTCGTCCAGGTTGATGAAGACTATCGCATCGGGAAAGGAGGCTATACCCCTCTTGAGGCGCTCGTGGTCGCGCGCGAGGTAAACCTCGAATTCCTGCCTGGCGAGGGTATCGACTACTTCTGTCAGCACGGGCGGGGGGTAAAGGAAGAATATCTTCTTGCCGAGCAGGCCGTTTTCCATCGACTTCTACCCTAATGCCTGGGCCGCGCTTCAACAAGCCCCAGCTTCGCGCCGCTATGGCTCGTAGGTTCGGGTGGCGCGGAGCGCCTCGATCCCCAGGCGAGCCGTGCTAAGCCAGAGATCGAAGAGCCTCCGCACCGCGCTGCGCGCGTTGGCGCGCCTGATGGATCGCAGCCTGAGATCGTAGAAGTACCCGATGAGGAGGCCGATTTCGCGCCGGGCCCTGCGGTCGGGGAGGCGCCTGAGGGCCCGGCGCACCGCTCCGGAGGCCGATAGGGCGAGATTGGCCACATCGGCGGCGGCGCGGGCGTCGCCGCCGGCCAGCTCGTGGTAGGTCGAGAGCCGGGCGCAATTGAGCTCCAGCACGGCGCCGGAGATGGAATACTCGTTCGATTCGGCGAGGACCGCCCGCGTTTCCCGGCCGGGGTTAAGGGTAAGCGCATCCTTCGCTTTGGCCAGCGAGGCTTCGGCTGAACGCAAGTGGTCGAAAAGCTCCTCGCATCGGTCCCGCTTCGCGGCGAGGCGGGGGAGCCCCGCCGCCCAGGGATCGCCCCAATCGACGGGGGGATCGATGGCGCCGCGGAAGGGGGAGTCGGGCATGTGGAGGGAGCCTTCTCCCTCCTCTATGTCGAGGTCGATAGTCCAGGCCGCCTCGAGCTCGCGCCAGTAGCCCTGCATGGGCCGGGCGGCAGCCCCGTAGGCGGCGCGAGCCCAGTCCGCGAGGAGGGTGGGGGCGCGAGGCGCGTCAGGCACGGCCGGCGCCGCCGCGAGCTCAGGTAGCAGGGCCAGGTTGGGCCTCGGCGCGAGGGGCAAGCGTCCGCCCGTACAGAGTACTTCTATCGCGTCCGCCCGCGATTCCGCATCCCCGCCGCGATAGGCCGCCAGGTCGCCCTCGATGACCGAGGAGAGCGGCGGGACGGCCCCTTTGAAGAGCACCGCGTCCTCGTAATACTCGAATACGGCGACCCTGCCGCCACCCGCCCTGCGCCAGGCGGAGGCGGCCTTCCTGAAGGCCGCGAGGGAAGCCGCGTTGAGGGCCGAGGACGCATCGCCGATGGCCTGGCCCCAGGAGCGCTTGCGTGGGGCCCAGAGGAGCTCGAGCCGGGGCGGGAGGGAGGCGCTGGAGGCGAGGGCCGCGGCAATGTCCTCGCTGTCGTGGTAGGCGAGGAAGGAGAGGGCGGCGTCCGGCCGAACCGCCGCGAGGCTTTCGGCGAGGGCTCGCGCGGCGGCCAGGGATTGGGCGGCCGGCGAAAGCCCGGCGCAGGAGGGGCAGGAGCACCAGCCGCCGCCGGGGAGGTCGTCGGGCCAGGCGTGGAACACGGATATCTCCGGATGGGCGGAGGCGAAGGCGGCAAAGCGCTCGGCGAGCGTGGAGAGGGCCCGCGCGCTCGAGGGGCAGAGATTGCGGTCGGGGACCCTCAGCCCGCCGCTTTCGCGGAAAAGCTCGGGCTGGAACTTGAATAAGGCTCGCGGCAGGAAGGACGAAAGCGCGTGCCCGCCGAGCTCGAGCCGGAGGCCGAGGCGGCTCGCCGCCCGCGCGATGCCGGGGCGCAGGGTCTCGTAAAGGGCTTGCGGCGCCGCGCCGAGGGCGAGGGCCTCGGGCGTCGTGTGGATGAAGACCGAGGAGTAGCCTACGCGCGCGGCCCAGGCCAGGCGGTCCTCCCAATCCTCGAGGAAGGCGCCGTGGCCGAGGATGAGCGTGGCCGGCAGCGCCTCGTCGGCCGAGGCCCCGGAATTAGCGTCGAGCTCGAGGAGGGGGCCGTTGGGCAGGCGCTCGCCCTCGGGGCCGGGTTCGGGCCAGCGGACGCCGAGGGCCCGGAGGAAGTCGTAGGCCCCGCGGAGGAGGGCGGCCGGATCCTCGCCGTATATCTCGACGCGGTCCGTCGAGGCGCGCCAGGAAAAGCGCGGCGCGCGGCGCAGGCCGCCTTCCCGCGCCGGAGAGCCTCGGCCCGCGTCCAGGACGATGATGCGCTCTTCCGCGCTCTCGTCGCCCGGGGCCGGCGCGGCGCAATCGGCGCATCGGCCGATCATCGAGGCCAACTCCTCCGCCGCGCGCTCAGCCGGTCCGCCTTCGCCGACCTTGTTGATGATCCGCCATCGTCTTGAGAAGTCGAGTTCCATCGCCCGAGCCTACGCCCCGCGCGGCGCTCGAGGCAAGGGCCTCAAGCCTCAGGCCGGGAAGACGAGGGCGAAGGTGGAGCCCTTGCCCGGCTCGCTGTCCAGTTCGAGGCGGCCGCCGTGGCTCTCGGCCACCGCGAGCACGATGGAAAGGCCGATGCCCGAGCCCATGCCCCGCGGCTTCGTGCTGTAGAAGGGCGCGAGGACCTTGCCGACCTCGTCGCTGGCGATGCCGACGCCCTCGTCGATCACCACAAGGGCGACTTCCTTCGTCTCGGGCCGCGACTCGGCCCTGATGACTAGGATTCCGCCTTGCGCGGCTCCCTCGGGTTTCATCAGGGTCATGGCCTGGATGCCGTTGATGCTGAGGTTGAGGAGGGCGCGGAGGATGGCCTGCGTGTCGCAACGCGCTATGATCGGCCCTTCCGGGGCCTCCACCCGGATATCCACGCCCTTCCCGGCCTTGGGTCCCATGAGCTCGGCCGCTTCCCTCGCTATGCCGGCGAGATCGGCCGGTTCGCGCAGGGGCTGGCGCGGGGCGGCTATGTCGATAAGGGAGCGGACCAGATCGCCGCCGCGCCGGGCCGTCTTCTCGGCCAGGTCGGTCAGCTCGAGTAGCTCCGCCGGGCGAGGATCGGCCGACTTGAGGCGGAGGTCCATGCACTCGAGGATGCCGGAGATCCCGGCGATGATGTTTCCGAAGTCGTGGGCGAGCCCTCCGGCCATGGCCCCCACGGTCTCCATCCTCTGGGCGGCCCGCAGCCTCTCTTCTTTATCCAGGATGGTCCGCACCATCTCGGTCACGCTATCGCCGATCGCGCCTATCTCGTCGCGGCCGCAGTCCGTCAGTTCGTGGGCGTAGTCGCCCTCCGCGACGCGCGCTATATCGGAGCGGAGGCGATCGATCCTCCCGGCAATCTTGCGGTCGAAGGACCGCTTCATCGCGGCGAAGGACAGGGCCGCCGAGAGGGCGCAGGCGAGGAAGGCGGAGATGAGCGAGACCCTGCGGAAGTGGCCGATCGGGCCCAGGTCGAATTCGAAGACGGCGTAGTAGCTGGAATCCTTGAAGTCTGAATGACCGCCCGACAGCTTGATGGCCTTCACGGTCGTGATCTTGCCATCGCCGCGATCGACCGCCTCCTCGCCTTTCTTTGCCTTCTCGACGAGGGGGGCGTAACGCGACCGGTCGGCCCGCTGTTGGAAGAGAGACCAGGTGGAAATGCCGCGCGAGGTTATGAGGTCGACTATCCGGGCTATGGGCTTGGGGCCGCCGTCGGCGTCGATGGAGCCGAAGGCGAGGGATACGAGGGCGTCGTAATCCAGGCCGGGGTAGCTCTTCGAGATCGTGTCGCCGAGCCTGGTGGAGATCTCTATGACGAAATCCTTGCCCTTCGGGCCATAGTATTGATAGCTGTTGATCAAGCCCGACAGGGAGGATTGCGAGAGCCTTTGGTCGACGGCCCTTCCCTGGCCATAGAGGCCTTTGATGAAGGCGGAGAAGCCCTTGCCCAGGGCGAGGAGGTCGAGACCGATGTCCGATCGGAGGGACGAGGCCGCGACCTTGCCGGCCGAGTCGATGAAATAGATGTCCGAGACCCCGAGCTCGCGCGCTTCGGCGGCCAAGGAGGCGCTGTCGAGCTCCGAAGCGCTCGGGGCCCTGGCGTGGCGCCTCTCGAGCTCCATCAGGGCGTCGTGGCCGTTGACCAGGCTGTCCCGCTCGATCCGTTCCAGGAGGAGGTCGAAGAGCTCGAGCCTGGTTTCGGCCTCCCTGATGTTCGAGTCCTTGATGCTCTCGTAGACCTTGGAGAAGAGGCTCTCGGCCGTGAGGTAGATACAGGTCGAGACGACGAAGCCGCAGAGGAGCATGCAGACGACGATCCGCCCGTACATCATCGATCGCAGGCTCGTCCCGGCGCGTCGGAATGGGTTTCGGGGCGGGACTGCGGAATTCATTGCATTCCGATTATCGGCCTTCCCGACCGGCCGACTTGACGTCGCCCCGGACGATTTATGCGAGTTCCGCCACAGTCCTGAAAAAGCAGGTGGACATATCCCCATAGGTGTTCCTATAATTGCCTTAAGAACCATGCCCGTAGCACTTATCGTCGTCGTCGCCCTCGCGGCAGCCTGCGCCCTCTACTTCTTCGCCATGGCGCTCGGGAAGGGCCGCGGCGCCGTCTCCGCCCCCGTCACGGAGACCATTCTCCTGGAGGAAGCCGTGATCACCGAGCCCGTGGCGCCGGGCCTGGAGGGCAAGGCCGAGATCCGCAAGCGGGGAGCCGCGCCCCTAGCCCTACGCGTCCGTGCCACCGATGCCTCGCAGGCTTATGCCCGGGGTTCCAAGGTCCGCGTGATCGACCTCCGCGACGGCCTGTGCATCATCGAGGGCGCCGAGCAAGAACACTTGGCCAGGTAGGAAGGCCGGAAAGGCCCGATCGCGATGCTCCTCATCCACGCCGCCGACCTCCACCTCGGCAAGACCCTCCACGAACGGGACCTCGGCCCCGACCAGGAAGCCATGCTCGACCGCCTCCTCGAGCTCCTCGCCGAGCGCAGGCCCGCAGCCCTCCTCCTGGCGGGCGACCTCTACGACCGCAGCATCCCTCCGCCTGAGGCCGTGCGGCTCTTCGACTCCTTCCTGAGCCGCGCCCTCGCGGCCGATCCCGAGCTCGCCGTCGTCGCGATCCCCGGCAACCACGACTCGGCCGCCAGGCTCTCCTTCGGCACGCAGATCATGAGCCGCGCCGGCGTGCACATCCGCACCGACCCGGCCGGCTGCGCCCATCCCGTGATCATCGAGCGCGACGGCGAGCGGGCGGCGGTCTGGCCCCTGCCCTTCCTGGGCCCCGACGCCTTCGCCGCCGGCGCCCTCGAGCCCGCGGCGACGCCAGAGGCGACGCCCCAGGGCGAGCTCGACTTCGACGCGGATCAGGCCACCACCCCGGCGCTAGCCTCCGCGCCGGCGATCCGCGGCCAAGCCGAGCTCTTCTCCGAGGCCATGCGCCGCATCAAGATGGAGCTGGAACTCCGGTCCCGTTCCCCGGACAGGGGTGTTTCGTATAACGTCCTCATCGCGCACTGCTTCGCGGCCGGCGGCTCGGCCTCCGATTCGGAGCGCTCCTTCGTGGGCCAGGCCGAGGAAGTCGACTCGAGCGCCTTCGCCGCCTTCGATTACGTCGCCCTGGGCCATCTCCACCGCTTCCAGGCATCGGGCGCGACGGGCCGCTACTCCGGCTCGCCCCTCGCCTACTCCTTCGCTGAGGGAGGGGAGGCCAAGGGCTTCGTCCTCGTCGAGCTCGGGAAGGGGCGGGGCCCCAAGGCCGAGCTCGTTCCAGTGAAGCCCCTCCGCGCGATGCGCAGGATCGAAGGCCCCTTCTCGGTCCTCGCTGCGCCGGGCGCCTATGCCGAGTTCCGCGACGACTTCGTCGAGGCTCGCCTCACGGACGCGCTGCCGGTGCTCAATCCCTCCGAGCCCCTAAGGGCGAATTTCCCGAACCTCCTCTCGGTGAGGCAGGCGGCCTTCGAGATCGCCGCCGCGGGCCCCCGCGCCGCCTCCGCCCTCGCCTCGACGGGGTCCCAGCGCTCGGTCTCCGACGATTTCCGAGCCTTCCATGTCGAGATGACGGGCTCTTCCCCCGACGAGGAGACGATGCGGCTCTTCGAGTCCCTGGCGAGGGAGGCCGAGCCTGCGTCCCTCTAGGCTAGTCCTCGAGAACTTCGGCCCGTATCGGGAAAGGGCCGAGGTGGACTTCTCCCGCCTCGGTCCCATCTTCCTCGTCTGCGGCAAGACGGGCTCGGGCAAGACCAGCCTCTTCGACGCGATGACCTACGCGCTCTACGGGTCGGTCTCGGGCTCGAGGCTCGGGCTCGAGCGCCAGCTCTGGTCCCAGCACGCGCTACCGGGCCAGAAGCCCCTGGTCGAGTTCGAGTTCTTCCTGGGCGGCGAGGAGCTGCGGGCGGTGCGTACGCCGCCGTATAAGCGCCCGGCCAAGCGGGGCAAGTCGGAATTTTCGGATGTCGGGGCCGAGGCCTCCCTCTTCCGACGCGAGGTCCCGGGCGGCGGGTGGAAGCTCCTCGCCAACATGCCCACCGAGGTCGACGCGGCCATCGAGAGGCGGATAGGCCTCACTAAGGACGAGTTCTCGAAGATCATCCTCCTGCCCCAGGGCGAGTTCCAGCGCTTCCTCGAGATGAAGTCGAGCGACCGGGTCGAGGTCCTCGAGAAGCTCTTCCCCGTGGCCCGGCACGATGCCGTAGCCGCCCTCGCCAAGGAACGGTCCAGGGAGGCCCTCGTGGCCGTGCAGAGAGTGGATGCCGAGCTCGCCAGGCTGGGCGGGGCCGAGGGCGCCGCCGCCGCCCTGGCCGAGCTCGCGGGCCTGGAGGCCGAGGCCGCGCGCCTCTCGGCCGAGCGCCGGGCGGCGATCGAGCGCCTCTCCGCGCTCGATCTCGCCCTGAGCCGCGCGCGGGAGGCCGCGGCTCGCGCGGCGCGGGAGGCCGCGGCCAGGGAGAGGCTCGAGGCCATTTCGGCCGAATCCGGCGCCGCCGCGGAGCGGTCGGCCCGCATCGCCGCGGCCAAGCGCGCCCAGGTTCTCCTTCCCCTCGCCCGCGAGCGCCGATCGGTCGCCGCCGATCTCGCTTCGGCGCGGGCGATCCTCGGCGAGCGCCGCGAACGGTTCCTGGCCCTCGAGGGCCGCTTCCCGCGGATCGAGGAGGCGAAGGCGCGCCGCGCGGGGCTCATCGATAGGACGGCTGAGATCGATCGCCAGCTGGGCGAGCTTGCCGCTGCGCTCGAAGCCTGGGACCAGGCGGTCGGGGCGGCGGCCGAGCTCGAGCTGTCGCGGAAGGACGCGGCCGCGCGCGAGGCCGCTCTCGCGGAGGCATCGAAGGCCGAGGCCGAGGCCCTGTCGGCGCGCGATTCGGTAGCCATCGGGGTCGACGAGGAAGAGCGCGTACAGAGGGCCTTCGACGCCGAGATGGAGGCGGAAAGGCTGGCTAAGGATCGCCTCAGGGCCGCCGAGCAGGCGAGCGCCCTGGCGGTTAAGGCGATCCGCCTGCGCCGGGAGGCCGAGGAATTCGCGCAGACCGCCGAGGCCGCGAAGTCGCGGCTCGGTTCGGCGGCGCGCTCTCTCGAGGCTCTCGAGGCCGCGGAGGCCGCCGATCTCTCCCAGTGCCTCGCCCTGCGCCTAGCCGAGGGCGAGCCCTGCCCCGTCTGCGGCTCGCGCGAGCATCCGGCGCCCGCGGCCCGCCCTTCCTCGTCGCCGGCCGAGGCCCCGCACGCCGTCCCGGCAGAGCTGGCCTCCGCGCGGAAGGCCCGCGAGGGAGCGGCCCTCGAGGCAGCAGCGGCGGCCGCCAAGGCCGGGACCGCGGCGGAACGGGCAGCCGAGGCCCTCGAGGAGTTGGCCGCGTCCGCTCCCGTCCCCGGCGTCCCCGCCCTTTCGCGTCATGCGGCCGACCTGGCCGAGGCCAAGGCGGCGGCCACAGCCGCCGCCGAGCGGCTCAAGTTCTCCGCGGCCGCGCGGCGCGGCCTCGAGGAGCGGCGCAGGGCCGCGGCGGCTGCTGCCGCCGCCCTTGAGCTGGCGCGGGGGAGGCGGGAGCGCGAGGCGGCCGCCTCGCAGGAAGGGCGGCAGGCGATCGCGGGCCTCGAGGCCACCCTCGCATCGGCGCGAGCAAGCGCCGGGCCGGAGGACCCTGCGCCCCTGGTCGCGGCCGCTGCCAGGGGCCGTGACGAAGTCGCCAGCGAGATCTCCCGCCTCGACGCGGAGATCTCTGGTTTCGACTCCGAGCTCGGAGAGCTCCGCGTCCTCGTGGCCGAGCTCGAGGCCCGCGAGCGCTCCCTCGGCCT
>DBTW01000007.1:0-3260 GCA_002307245.1 Spirochaetaceae bacterium UBA1306
ACACGAGGTAGGGCAGGATGTTCTTGACGATGATCCTACGCGCCGGCGTGCCCAGGCAACGCGAGGCCAGGTTGTACTCGCGGTCCCGGATGATGACGATCTGGTTGCGCACGAAGCGCGCGAGGCCAAGCCAGCCGGTGGCGCACATCGCGATCACCATGGTCTTGAAGCTCGGCCTCATGATGTAGGCGAGGAGCATGAGGACTATGGTCGTCGGGATGTTGTTGAGGACGTTGTAGACTTCGGTCACCACGGCGTCGAGCCTGCGGACATAGCCCCAGACGGCGCCGAAGGCTATGCCGATGACCATCTCGGCGAGGCCGACGAGGATGCCCAATAGCAGCGAGGTCCGCGTGCCGCTCCAGATCCGCGACCAGAGGTCCTGGCCTATGGAATTGGTGCCGAGCCAGAATTCGGCCCCCGGGGCGACGTTGCGGTACTGCATGCCGGTGGTGGCGTCGATGTAGATCTTGGTCGGGCTCTTCTGACCCGGCAGCAGGGGCTGGAGGAAGGTGAAGGCCAAGAGCAGGCAGAGGCCCACGAGGAAGACCGCGGCCGTCCTGTTCTTGAGGAAGACGCGCATCGTGGAGCGCCAGTACGAGTAGTCGGAGTAGCCTCCGCGCTCGGCCGCGTCCGGGTCGTAGTCCGCCTGGACGAAGAGCTCGTCGTCGTTCATCGCGACCCTGCCTTCGACAGCTTGATGCGCGGGTCGAAGAGGGCCATCAGGAGGTCGCCCAGGAAGAGGCCGATGATGCCGACCGAGGAGAAGATGAGCACCAAGGCCTGCACCATGGGATTGTCCTGGCGCTGGATGACGTCCACGAGGAGCCCTCCCATGCCGGGTATGGAGTAGAGGGACTCGATGTAGATCGAGCCCGAGACGGTCATGAGGATGGAGGCGGGCAGGTATTGGGCCATGGGCACGTAGGCGTTCCGCATGACGTGCCTCACCATGATTGCGGACTCGGAAAGGCCCTTGGCCTTCGCGAGCTTGATGTAGTCCTTGTTGAGCTCGTCGACCATGTAGCGCCGCATCCACATGGCGTAGCCCGCGATGCCGCCCAGGGACATGGACAGGGCGGGCAGGATCCAGCTCGAGAAGCGATGCTTGTCGAAGAGCAGGGGCAGCTTAAAAAGGTTGGATCCGTAGAGCTGGAGGAAGAGCAGGTACACGGCCAGGGGCACGGCGCTGACCAGGACCACGTAGGCGGTCCAGGTCTTGTCCCAGAAGCGGTCCTTGTGGCGGGCCATATGGACGCCCATCTCGAGGCCGAGCGTCAGGGAGATGACGACGGACGAGATGCCGAACCACATCGAGTAGGGCACGCGCGGGCCGATGACCTGGAGAACGGGGACGTCCACGCGATAGATGGTCGAGGTCCCGAGGTCGCCCCGGAGGATGCCCGCGTAGAAGCGTCCTATCTGGGCGTACCAGGGATCGAGGAGCCCCATCTTGCGGAGTATCGCCTCGCGCTGGCTCGCGGTGAGCTTGTCGTAGTGGTCGCCGAAATAGCCCTCGATGGGGAGGAGCCTCATGAGGAGGAAGACCGCGGTGACGACGATGAGGAGGGTGACCAGGGATTGCGCTACGCGCTTGATCGAGTACTTCAGCATCCTAAAGGCCGCCATCGGAAGGCGGCTACCTCCGTCAAGGAATGCGGGCGCGGCTCTCTCGCCGCGCCCGCTTAGGCGAGCGAGCGCTACTTGTCGGTCTTGGCGATCGCCTTGTCCCGATCGTCCTGCCACGCGGCCTTGCGCGCGAGGTATTCCTCGGTAGAGATGGCCTTGGCCATCACGGCCTGGCCCTTGAACTTCAGGTCGGAGAGCCCGAAGGGGGCGAAGGGGCAGGTGAAGGGCTCGAGCAGGTTGGCCTCGTAGCCGCCGCCGGTAGTCGCGATGCCGCAGGAGTAGGGGATCACGAAGGCCTCGTTGATGAGGTAGGCCTCGGCCTTGGCGAAGAGCTGGAAGCGCTTCTTCATGTCCTTGGTCTCCGCCTTGGCGGCCTCGACCAGGCTCTCGTAGCTGGGCTTGTCCGCGGCGCCGTAGCCCAAGGCGAGCTCGGGCTTGTTGTACGAGCCCCCGGCTATGAAGGGGTCGGTGTAGGTCTCGGGATCCGCGTAGTCGGGGCCCCAGTTGCACTCCTGGATCGCGTAATTGCCGGCGCGGCGGGTCGCGCCGAGGAAGCCGGTGGCGGGGTAGGAGAGGGGGATGACGTCGATAAAGTCGGCGCCGAGGAGGCCCTCGAGCTGCTGCTCGACGACCTGGGCGCGCTGGACCCAGTCCGTGTAGTCGGTGCGGAAGGGCATGGGGATCTTGACGGGGAAGGTGACCTTGCCCGCGAGCTCGGAGCGGGCTTGGTCGCGGAACTTGAGGGCCGCCGCCTTGTCGAAGGAGTCGCGCTTGGCGATGGCGGCGAGCTCGCCGGTCCTAGCGTAGTCCTTGCCGCCGGCGGTGGCGAAGCCCGAGGGCGTGATCGTGTTCTGGAGGCGGTTCTCGGGAGTATAGGGCTCGGCGGTAAGCATCGCGGCCTTGCGATCGAGGGCGTGGAAGATCGCCTCGCGGAAGGCCCTGTCGTTGACCGCGGCCTTCCAGTTCTCGGGCTGGTACTGGGCGTCGAACTTGGGGTCGAAGTTGAAGGCGTAGAAGTAGCTGTAGGAAGTGAGGCGAGCCGGGTGGATCTGCGCCTTCTTCGCGGGATCCTTCATCCAGCTATCGAGGACGGAACTCGGGATGGTCGCTATGGAGCACTCGCCGCGGAGGAAGAGCTCGGGCGACAGGGTGGCGGTCTCCTTGTTGTACTTGTAGGTGAGCCGCTTGATGGGCACCTTGGCCTTGTCCCAGTACTTCTCGTTGCGGACGAGCTCGCGCGAGCTCTGGGGCTCGTAGGAGGAGAAGATGTAGGCGCCGTTATAGAGGACGTTCGTGTTGTCCGTCCCGAACTTAGGGCCGACCTCCGCCATGAACTTGCCGTTAAGGGGGAGGAAGGAGACGTAGGAGAGCATCGAGAGGAAATAGGGCACGGGCTTGGCCAGCGTGTATTGAAGCGTGTACTTGTCCGGAGCCTTCACGCCCACGGTCGCGATGTCCGTCGACCGGCCTTCCCAATAGTCCTCGGCGCCCTTGATGACCCCGTAGAACACGTTGGCGGTCTGGGACGCGTTGGCCTTGATGAGGAGGTACTTGGCTGCGTCCACCCAGTCCTGGGCGGTGAGCTCGGCGTATTCCTTGGCCTTGTAGGTGTACCACTTTACGCCCTGGCG
>DBTW01000007.1:3530-15111 GCA_002307245.1 Spirochaetaceae bacterium UBA1306
ATCTTGAAGGTCCAGACGAGGCCGTCGGCGGATACGGTCCAGGACGTGGCGAGGGAAGGCTTCACGACGCCGTACTGGTCGTACTCGATGAGGCCGTCTATCGTATTGGCGAACATGATGTGGTCTACCTGCGAGCCGGTGACGAGGTAGTTCATGCTCGTGATCTCGCCTGAATACATCTCCACGTAGTCGCCGGACTTCTTGTCGGCGGCGAAGAGGCTGAGCGACGCGCAGAGAAGCGCGAGCGCCATTATGAGGCAGTTCCCCGTTCTTTTCATCGGATGGACCCTCCTAGGTTTGGATATATATACACCAAAACGCGGGCCTTAGGCGATACGCCGAGCGAGGGACCGAAAAAGGCGCGCGCGGCGGTTTTCGGCCGTCGAAGCTGGACGCTCCCCCCCGGATCATCTATATAATGCCAGCGAGGCACTATCATGACGCGCAGCACGAGACTCGAAGTCGACCTCGACTCGATCACGCATAATCTCCGGGAAGCCAAGCTCATGCTCGCGAGCGGCCCCTCGGCCCGCGACGGGAAGCCGCCCCTCCTCGCGGCAGTCCTCAAGGCCGACGCCTACGGCATGGGCGCGTGCGCGGTCGCCGGGGAGCTCCTCGCCTCAGGCGCCGACATGCTCGCCGTGGCCTGCCTCCCCGAGGCGGTCGAGCTCAGGCGGAGCCTCGGGGCGGGCAGCCCCGGCGCGCGCATCCTCGTCATGGGCCACACCCCCTCGGAGTACTTCCCGATAGCCATCGAGCATCGCATAACGTCGACCATCTTCGACCTCGACCAGGCCCGCGCCCTCTCCTCCGCCGCGCGCGGCGCCGGCCGCGCCGCGGTCGCCCACGTGAAGGTCGACACCGGGATGAACCGGCTCGGGCTCAAGCCCGATTTAAATACCGCCGGCATGCTCGAGGCCATGGCCGAGCTACCGGACCTCGAGCTCGAGGGCATATTCACCCACCTCGCCCTCGACTCGCAGGACTCCGACCGCCGCCAGTTCGAGCTCTTCATGGAGGTCCTCGAGGGGGCAAGGCGGCGCGGCCTGGAATTCCCGATCAGGCACGTCTGCGACAGCATCGGGCTCATGCGCTATCCCGAGTATCGCCTCGACATGGCGCGCGCCGGCGCCCTGCTCTTCGGCGTCAAGCCGAGGAGCACGCCGCTCTCAGGAAGCGCCGACATCCGGACGCCCTTCGCGCTCAAGACCAGGGTTTCCCGCCTGCGCCGCATCGGGCCGGGCGAGGGCGTGGGCTACGACGCCACCTTCCGCGCGCCCCCGGGCGGCGCGCTCATCGCCACCTTGCCCATCGGCTACGCCGACGGCTATCCCCGCTGCCTGTCGAACAAGGCCCAGGTGCAGATCCGCGGCCGCCGCGCGCCCGTCGTCGGCCTCATCTGCATGGACCAGCTCACCGTCGACGCGAGCGGCGTTCCGGGCGCCGCCGAGGGCGACGAGGTCCTGCTCCTGGGCCCGGGCCCGAGCGGGGCCATCGACGTCCTCGAGCTCTCCGACTGGGCGGACACTAACCGCAACGATATCATCAGCGGCATCGGCAGGCGCGTGCCAAGAGTCTACCTGAAGGGCGGCAGGCCCGCCTTCGAAGTCGACTATCTCCTCGGCCGATCCGAGAGCGCGTAAAGGAAGATTCAGCATGGACTACGCCAAGACCCTCGCCGCGGCGCGCGCCATCGAGCCCTGGCTCGTGGAAATCCGCCGCGGCCTCCACGAGAGCCCCGAGCTCGGCCTCGAGGAGGACAAGACCGCCGACGCGATCTGCGGGAAGCTGGGCGAACTCGGCATTCCCTACGAAAGGCGAGGCACGGCCGTGATCGGCCTCGTCGAGGGCGCCGCGCCCGGGGCCGAAGGGGGCCGGGTCGTGGCGATGCGCGCCGACATCGACGCCCTGCCCATCCAGGAGGCCACCGGGGCGACGTACGCGTCGCATAACGCGGGTAGGATGCACGCCTGCGGCCATGACGCGCACACGGCCATACTGCTGGGCGCCGCCCGCCTCCTCTCCGAATCCAAGGGATCCATGGTGGGCTCCGCCAAGCTCCTCTTCCAGCCCGCCGAGGAGACCGTGGGCGGGGCCGCGCCGATGATAGCCGCCGGCTGCCTCGAGAAGCCCCGCGTGGACGCCGTCATCGGCCTCCACGTCCAGGCCTACGTCCCCGTCGGCTCGGTCGAGCTCAAGAAGGGCGCCTTCTCCGGATCGAGCGCCTTGCTCAAGGTCGAGATCGAGGGCAAGGCGGCCCACGGCGCCTATCCCGAGAACGGGATCGACGCGATCCTGATAGCGGCCAACGTGGCCCTGTCCCTCAACGCCCTCGTGTCGCGCTACGTCTCCCCCCTCGACCAGGCCGTGCTCACCATCGGGAGGATCCAGGGCGGGGTGGCCGAGAACGTCATAGCCTCGAGCGTCGTGATGGAGGGCACCCTGCGCACCACGAGCGACGCCACGCGAGAGCTGCTGATCGCCCGGGCCCGCGCCGTGGTCGAGGGCGTCGCAGCCTCCTTCGGCGGGACGGGCAAACTCCATGTGGAATACGGCTACGCCGCCCTCGTCAACGACGACCGGGCGGTTGACCTCGTCGCCGAGGTCGCCGGCGCGATGCTCGGCCCCGGGTCGGTGCGATGGAAGGAGAAGCCGAGCATGGGGGTCGAGGACTTCTCCTTCTTCCTCAAGGAAGTCCCGGGGGCCTTCTACAACCTGGGCTGCGGCAATCCCGAGCGCGGGATAACCGCCCCCATACACAGCGCACTCTTCGATATCGACGAGGGCTGCCTGGCCATAGGCGCCGCCCTCCAGGCCTCCCTCGCCCTGCGCATCATCGAACAAGGCTTTCATAAGGAGAGTTTATAATGAAGAGAATCTACATCAGCGCCGATATCGAGGGCAGCTGCGGCATCGCCGATTGGAAGGAGACCGAGCTGACCGAGTCCCAGGGCGCCTACTTCCGCGCCGAGATGACCCGCGAGGCCGCCGCCGCCTGCGAGGCCGCCGCCGAGGCCGGGATCGAGGACATCTTCCTCAAGGACGCCCACGACTCGGGCCGCAACATCGACCCCTCGGCCCTGCCCGAGAGGACCCGCATCATGCGCGCCTGGACCCGCGACCCCTACTCCATGATGGCCGGCATCGACGGAAGCTTCGGCGGGGCCATGTTCACCGGCTACCATTCGGCGGCCGGGAGCGACGGCAATCCCCTCGCCCACACCATGTCGACGAGCAACATGGAGGTGAGGATCAACGGCCGCCGCGCAAGCGAGTTCCTCATCAACGCCTACATCGCGGCCTCCTTCGGGGTGCCGCCCCTCCTCGTCGCCGGCGACCGCGCCCTCTGCGAGGACGCCCTCGGGATCTGCCCCCGGATCGAGGCAGTGCCGGTGAGCGAGGGCCGGGGCAACGCCTCGATCTCGATCAACCCGAGCCTCGCCTGCCGGAGGATCAAGGAAGCGGCCTCTCGCGCGATCGCCGCCGTCTCGGCCGACCCCCGCCCCTTCGCCCTCGAGCTCCCGAAGGCCTTCGAGGTCGAGATCGACTTCAAGCAGCACTACCTCGCCTACCGGGGCTCCTTCTATCCCGGCGCCTCGAAGAACGGCCCCTACGGCGTCGCCTTCTCCTCGGCCTCCTGGATGGAGGCCCTGACCTTCCTCTACTTCGTGCTGTAGGGCGCGCGCTATGACCGTCAAGCCCAAGGCTCTCGCGTTAGGCGACACTATTGCCCTCGTGGCCCCCTCGGGCCGAGTGGCCTCCCCCGAGCGCGTCGACCAGGCCGCCGCCGCCCTGGACGAGCTCGGCTTCGCCGTCCGCGTCTACCCGAGCTGCCGCTCCGGATACGGCTACCTGTCGGGCACCGACGAGGAGCGCGCGCTGGACCTCAACGCCGCCTTCGCCGACGGTTCGATAGACGGCATCGTCTGCCTCAAGGGCGGCTACGGGACCCCGCGCATCCTGGACAGGCTCGACTATCCCATGATCGCGAGGCATCCGAAGCTCTTCGTCGGCTACAGCGACATCACGGCCATCCATATCGCCCTCCGCAACCGCTGCGGCCTCGCGACCGTCCACGGCCCCATGCCGTCCTCCGACATGCTGCCCTCCTTCGACCCCTTCTCGCGCGAGGCCTGGCTCGCGGCGCTCACCCGGACCGATGCCCTCGGCGCCCTCCCCTGCCCGCCGGGCGCCGCGCCTCCCCTCGCCCTCGTCGGCGGCCGCGCGAAGGGCGAGCTCGCGGGAGGCAACCTCTCGCTCATCGCCGCGACCATGGGCACGCCCTTCCAGATCGAGGCCAAGGGCCGCGTCCTCTTCCTCGAGGACATCGACGAGGCGCCATACCGGATAGACCGCATGCTCACCCAGCTCCGCCTTTCCGGCGTCCTCGACGCCTGCGCGGGTATAGTCCTCGGAAACTGGAACAACTGCGAGGCCGCGCCCGGCAAGCCCGGCCTCTCCCTAGCCGAGGTCTTCAGGGACACGTTATGCGACTTAGGTAAGCCCGTTCTCGCGGGCCTCGCCGCCGGGCACTGCCATGCGACCTTGAGCCTGCCCTTAGGCTGCCTGGCCGAGCTCGACACCGAGTCCGGAGCCCCCGGGCTCGCGATCCTTGAGGCAGCCGCCCGATGAGGCCCGACGAACTGCGGCGGATCGTCGCCGACGAGCTGGCCGCCGGCTTCTCGGGCTGGGACTTCGGCCGCGTGACCCGTAGCGGTCGCATGGAGGAATTCCCCCTCGATTGGAACTACCGGAGCGAGCTCGGCCCCTACCTCCGGGCCTCGTCCGCCATGCTCGACCTCGGCACCGGGGGCGGGGAGTTCCTCGACTCGCTCGAGCCCCTGCCTCCCCGGACCTGCGCCACAGAAGGCTACGCGCCCAACCTGCCGATAGCGGCCGCACGGCTCGCGAAGCGCGGCGTCGAGGTAAGGCCCATCGAGGACAACCTGATCCCCTTCGAGGACGGGGCCTTCGACCTCGCGATCAACCGCCACGAGTCCTACAAGCCCGAGGAACTCAGGCGCGTCCTCGAGGCTGGCGGCGCCTACGTCACCCAGCAGGTCGGGGGCATGAACGGAGCCGACCTCAACATGACCCTCGGCTACCCGAGCATGCCCTTCGCCGAATGCTGCCTGGCGAAGGCCGTCCTCGAGCTCGAGGCTTGCGGCTTCTCGATCGCCAAGGCGAGGGAATGCCTCACGAAGACCCGGTTCTTCGACATAGGCGCGATCGTCTATTACCTCAAGTGCATACCCTGGCAGATCGATGACTTCGATGCCGAAGCCTGCATCGATCGCTTGCGGGCGCTTGCCTCGCGAATAGAAGACTTAGGCTATATCGACTTCGTCTGCCACAGGTACCTCATCGTCGCCCGCCGCGACTAGTGTATCGCCCATGAAAGCTGCAGACCTCGGTCGCGATATTGATAATTTTTAGTTGACAAAAGTGTCGGTAAAGATCAAAATCTTCACCTGGAGTGAGTGAAGACTCGCTTGTATTGCTTCTGATACAAGGTTTTATGCAAAGGAGCGCCTATGTACGCATTCAGCGAAGGGACGAGCACCATACTGGGGCTCCTCGTCTGGTTGGCCGTCTTCGGAGCCCTCTTCGGCTTCAACGAGCTTGGTCGCAGATTCAAGTGGGTCGGCTTCTGCATGTTCGTAGCGCTGCCCGCCATCCTCACCGTCCTCTGGCTCACCGTCCTCAAAGACACGGCTTACATGGACTGGTTCCATCTCGCCAAAGTCTACTCCTCGGATGCGGGCTGCATCGGCTTCTGGCTGATCCGCCACCTCGAGGGCAAACGCAAGGACGGCTCGACCTGGAGGCTGGCCGATAACAAGGTCGCCCTTTGCTTCCCGCCCTTCATCCTCGCAGTCAACATCCTCGAGGCGGTGACGCGGGACTTCCAGGTCGGCTCGCTCTACGCGAACGCCCAGGGCATCGCGACCCACCTCGTCGAGAACAACCAGGTCCAGGACCTGCTCGGCGGCGCGTGGAACTACATGAACGGCATCGCCGGACTCCTCAACATCGTGACGATCACCGGTTGGTTCGGCATTACGGTGCGGAGGCAGGCCAAGGGCGACGGCTCGAAGGACATGCTCTGGCCCGACATGCTCTGGTTCTGGGTCATCGCCTACGACCTGTGGAACTTCGCCTACACCTACAACTGCATCCCCAACCACTCGTATTACGCGGGCCTCGCGCTGCTCATAGCGCCGACCTTTTGCGCCTTCACGGTGGGCAAGGGAGCCTGGCTCCAGCACCGCGCCCAGACCCTCGCTGTCTGGTGCATGTTCGCCCAGACCTTCCCCCAATTCCTCGACGCGAGCGCCTTCACGGTGAAGTCGACGAACAACCCCAGGATCCTCTTCATCGTGAGCTTCCTCGCCCTCGCCTCCAACGTGGCCGTCGCCGCGTACATGATCTACAAGGTCGCGAAGACGAGGCGCAACCCCTACAAGGACGAGCTCTACGTCGACAATCCCGCCTACAAGGCGATCAAGGCCCTCGCGCGGTAATAGAAGTCTGCGAAGATAAGGGGACACGGAGGTAAGGGAGGGAAGAGGAGATCACGGAGAAGAGAAGGAATAGAGAGGGTTTTTACATTAAGGAAATCCACAACCTCCCTGCATCCTGCCCCCCTCTTTCGATCGCTCGTCCCTTCTGTGCCCTTCGTGACAGGGATCCGGTTTTCCCATATAATAGGCGCGGACAATACACATGCCCAAAATAATCGATTATGAAGCCAAGCGGCGCGAGATCGCGGCCAAGGCCGTGACCGTGCTCGCGCGGGACGGCATCCAGGAAGCGAATCTCGGAAAGGTAGCCGACGAGTGCGGCATGGGTAGGACGACCCTCTACCAATACTTCCGGAACATGGGCGCGCTCATCGACTTCACGCTGGCCGAGACCTTCGAGCGCCTCGACGCCCAGGCCTATACTCTCATCAGGAATTCAAGCCTGGATCCGGTCGAGCGGCTGCGGCGCTTTATGCGCTACCTCGAGGGCGTGGCCATCATCGACAAGGACCGCATGGTGCTCGTCCTCGACTTCCTGCTCCACCCGCGCCGCCTCGTTCCTGAAGTAAGCTTCGACGTGCAGGAGCGGGTCAGGCAGCTCCGCGGCGAGCTCGAGCTCATCCTCGCCAAGGCCGTAGAAGCCGGGGAACTCAGGCTCGCCGACCCCAAATCCATGGCCTTCACGCTCTTCGCCTTCATCGAGGCCGCGACGGTTCACGGGGCCCTCTACGAGAATATTTCACTGGATAGCACGATGCGCGACATCGATGTCCTCATAGACGGCCTTAGGACTTAAGCGCCTATCTTGGGCCTGAAGAGCCGGAAATCTATGCCGCAGCTCTTCACGCGCAGGGCCATGACGCGCTCCGATATCCCGAGCGACCTGGCGGCTTCCGCCATGTTGCCCCGGGAGGCCTTGAGGGCGTCGACGATAAGCTCGATCTCGACCGCGGCGAGGCGCTCTTCGAGGCTGCCCCGGTACTTGGTGCCCGAGCTCTCCGGCGACTGCAGGGATGGGGGCAGGTGGTAGGCGTGGATGACGCCGTCGTCCGAGAGGATGATCGCCCGCTCGATGACGTTCTCGAGCTCGCGCACGTTGCCCGGCCAATGGTAGGCCATGAGGGCGTCGATGGCCGGGGTCGAGATGCGGCGTACGGACGACCCGAGCTTCTTCGCGTACTTCTCGACGAAGTAGTCGGCGAGGAGGAGGATGTCGCTGCTCCGTTCGCGCAGCGGCGGCAGCTGGATGGGGAAGACGGCGAGTCGGTAGTACAAATCCTCGCGGAAGGCTCCTTCTCTCGCGCGTGCCGCGATGTCGCGGTTCGTCGCGGCGATGACGCGTACGTCGACGCGCAGGGTCTCGGAGCCCCCTACGCGCTCGAACTCGCCCTCCTGCAGGGCGCGCAGGAGCTTGGCCTGCACGGGTAGGCTGAGCTCGCCCACCTCGTCGAGGAAGATGGTCCCGCCGTCGGCCTCCTCGAAGCGCCCCGCGCGCCGCTTGTCGGCGCCGGTGAAGGCCCCCTTCTCGTAGCCGAACAGCTCGCTCTCCGCGAGGCTCTCCGGTATGGCCGCGCAATTCAGGCGCACGAAGGGCCCGCCCTCGCGCGGGCTGGCGTAGTGCAGGGCCGAGGCCACGAGTTCCTTCCCCGTGCCCGACTCGCCAAGGAGGAGCACGGGGGCCCGCGTGCCCGCGACCTTGCCGATGAGGGAGTAGAGGTTCTTCATCGGGCGCGAGTTGCCGACGATGTTCTCCGGCCTATGGAGCTCGGCGAGCTCGTCGTGGAGCCGTCGGTTCTCGGCGCGGAGCTCGCTGTTCTCCACGCTGCGGGCGCGGTAGAGGAGGACGGACTGCGCGAGCATGGTGGCGATGATGGTCAGCATCTCGCGGTCCTCGACGAGGAGGCTATCTTCCCGGCTCGTCAAGTCGATGCTGAGGGTCCCGAGGACTTCGTAGCCGATCTTGATGGGGACGCATATGAAGGCGAGCTTGCCGCGGTCCTGATCCGATCGCGAGCGGGTCCGGTTGAGGAACTCGGGCTCGTCGGCGATGCGCCGGATGATGACGCTCTCGCCGCTCTGGGCCACGCGGCCCGTTATGCCCTCGCCCAGCCTGTATACGCCCCGCGCGCGCTCCTCGTCGGAGAGGCCCCAGCTGTTCTCGATGAAGACCGAGCCCGTCTTGCCGTCAATGACCGAGAGCACGACGCTTTTAGTGTCGGGGAGGTTGTCGATGATCACCTTGACGGCGACGGACATGATCTCGTGGATGTCTCGGTCGTTCGCTATGGCGCGAGCGAGCTCGTAGAAGAGGGGCAGGACGCAGGAGCAGACGGAAGGATCGGCCGCTCGGTTCCTCATCGCGCGAATTCCTCGATCAATATCTCGAAGAAGGCCTTCCAGGGATCCATAGGAGCGCCTGGGCGCCAAGCCGCGCGCACGGAGCGCATCAGCCGGTTCAGGTCTGCCTCGCTGAGCTCGTAGCCCAGGCTCTGCGCGCAATACCGGAGGCCCGCGCGCCCGGAATGGGTGCCGGGCAGGATGACGCGGGACCTCCCCACGAGCTCCGGGGGCACGAATTCGTAGAGGCCGGGCTCCTTCAGGAGCCCGTCGATGTGGATGCCCGACTCGTGCGCGAAGGCGAGCTTCCCGACGATGGGCTTGTCGCAGGCGATAGGCCGGCCCGAAAGCTCGGCGACGAGCTCGTTGAGACCCATGAGCCGATCGAGGCCGATGCCGAGGTCGTCCCCGTCCTGGAGCGCGGAGGCGCAGGCCAGCTGCTCGAGGCTCGCGTTCCCGGCGCGCTCGCCGAGGCCACCGACGGTGACGCTCACCAGGGCCCCGGCGCGCAGGCAGGCGAGCGCGTTCGCCGTCGCGAGGCCGAGGTCGTTGTGCGCGTGGTACTCGAGGGGAAAGGCGAGGGCCTCGCCGAGGCGAACGATCGCGTCCCGCGCGGAGAAGGGCTCCTGGATGCCCAGAGTATCGGCGTAGCGCAGCCGGGACGCGCCGCCCGCGATGGCGGTCCCGTAGACCCGCAAGAGAAAGGCCTCGTCGGCCCGCGAGGCGTCCTCGGCGCCGACAATGGTCTCGAGGCCGAGTCCCCGGCAGTACTCGAGGACGCCCGACAGCTCGTCGAGGGCGCGCTCCCGGTCCCATCCCAGCTTGCGGCCGAGCATGCGGTCGGAGACGGGGAGCGACACATGGACCACGCGGGCCTCGGCCCTTGCCGAGGCCTCGATGTCGCTCTTCCGCGTGCGGTTCCAGGCGATGAGGCGCAGCCCGGGCAGCTCGCGCGCCAGCAGGCGGAAGTCGGCCTCGCTGTCCTCGCCCATCGCAGGGATCCCGGCCTCGAGCTCGCGGATCCCCGCGTCGCGCAGGGCCTTCGCGAGCTCGAGCCTCCGGTTCCTGGGGAAGGACACGCCGGCCGCCTGCTCTCCGTCGCGCAACGTGAGATCGACTATGCGTACGGGGTACTTGTCAGGCATGGGCCGCTCCGTGTATATGCGTCGCATGAAGATTGCCCGGGCACAGGAAAGCGACATAGGGGACATGGCGCGCATGGTCGGCGAGCTCTTCTCCCTGGAGAGGGACTTCGCGGTCGACGCGGGGCGGCAGCGGCGGGGCCTCGAGGCCATCCTCGCCTCGCCGGAGGCTGCGGCCTTCGTCGCCGTCGACGAGGGCTCCGGGAAGCGCTTCGGCATGGTCACGGCCCAGCTCACGATATCCACGGCCGAGGGCGGCCCCTCGGGCCTCCTCGAGGACCTCTTCGTCGAGGAGGGGCGCAGGCGCATGGGCGCGGCGGGGGCCCTCGTCGCGGCCGCGGAGGCCTGGTGCCTCGAGCGCGGGGCCAGGCGCGTGCAGCTCCTCGCCGACAGGGGAAACGCGGGCGCGCTCGCCTTTTACGACAGGGCGGGCTACCGGGAGACGAGGATGGTCGCGCGCCGGCGCATGCTCGAGGGCGCGCCCCGGGCCGATGCCGCGGCGAGCTCCGGCTCGGCTCATCGGAGCTCGTAGCCCGCGGCCGCGCCCCCCGACTCGAGGGAATCGAGGATGGCGTCGATGGCCTCTTCGCTCTCCACGCCGCCGTACCAGAGCTGGTCCGGATAGACGACGAGGATGGGCCCTCGATCGCAGGCCTTGAGGCAACCGGTCGCCGTGACGCTCACGCCGTCCATGCCGCGGTCGGCCAGCTCATTCTCGAGATAGGCGAGAAGATCCTGCGAGCCCTTCTTCGAGCAGACGCCCTGAGGCGCGCCCGAGGCGCGGAAGCTCCCGCAAACGAAGATGTGCCTCGTCGGTTTCGTCATGTCCTCACCCCGCTATCGCCGTGATATGCGCGCGTCCTACGACGCGGCCATGCCTCTCCGTCACGCGCAGCCGCAACCGCGCGACGCGCCGCCCGAACATGAGGAGCCGCAGCCTTCGGGCAGCCGCGACATCGAGGAGAGGTCCTTCCCGGCCGCGGCCGCCTTCAGGGCCTCGCTGATCAGCCCTTCCACCACATGCACCGATATGCCGGCCGCCTCGAGGGCGCGCCTGGGAGGGGCGCCGATCCCGCCGACGAGGAGCAGGCCGCAGTCGGAGATGAGGTCGGCGACCTCGGCCCAGCGCTGATCGCCGCCGCCGCCGGGCGGGAGGGCGCGGAAGCCCTGGGACGAGACACCGCCGTCGCCGCCGACCCGGAAGATGAAGAGCCGATCCGCCTCGCCCAAATGCTGGTTAACGAAGAAGCCTTCGCGGCTCGCCACGGCCGCGGTAATCGACTTGGTCGCGGAAAGGCTGGCGCTGCCCTGGCCGCAGGGCCGCGCGGGGACGGGCAGGTCGTCGGGGACGAGCTCTTCGGCGAACTCCCGCAGCCGCTCCGGGCTTATGTCCTCGCCCAGCTTGCCCGCGGCGTCGGCGCGGCAGCGCCGGCAATGCGAGAGCTGCGGCAGGTAGGCCTCGGCGCTGGCGCGGCAGGCCGCGACGACTTCGGCGCTCGGGGCTCCCGCCGCCTCGAGGGGCGTGCCCTTCACCGGGATCAGGGGGACGAGGTTCATGTACTTAGCCCCCAGGGCCGA
>DBTW01000181.1 GCA_002307245.1 Spirochaetaceae bacterium UBA1306
TTCAGGGCCATCGCGCTTATGGCCATCGCGTCCTCGGTCCTGGCCTGCACGCCGACGAGTAGCGGCGGCGGCGGCGACGACGACGGCGGAGACACGATCACCACCAACGCGGACCACAACGCCATGCTCTCGAAGCTGCTCAAGAGCTCGATCGACACGAGCGGCCCCAAGGACGCCAGCGGCAGATCGCTGCGAGAGGACTACAATCCCTTCGGAACATCCAAGGCGATCCTCAGCAAGGAGAGCGAGCTCTACATGGTAGGCTGCGACATCGACGGCGGGACCTACGACGAGGCCCTCGGACTACAGCACTCCCGCCAACGCCTTCTTCGACGGCAAGAACGCCTTCCTGCTCGACGCCAATCACATCAGCCCATAGTAGCGTCTTTCCTTGGGGCGTCCTGCCGAAGAAGATAGCCGGGGCGGACGTGGACGGCGACGGTCGCGACGAAATCTGCGTGGTCTACCTCGGGGCCGAATATACCCCGAGCGGCGGAAACGCCAGTAGGAAGCTCATGCTCTCGATCTACGACGGCCAACCGAGCGCCACGAACGCCATCATAGAGGATCAGGTCCTGGCGTCGTACGAGAGTAGCGCGATTAACGCCTTCTACAACTACAATTTCTACGACCTCTGGAACGCGAGCTCCGACATCAAGGGCGGCATGCTCAAAGGCAACTCCGAGGCCCAGCTGGTGATCTCCGCGATGGGCAAGCTCTTCCTGATAGGCGGCGCGAGCGACGGCTACGCGGCCCTCGACACCTACGACAGCTTCGCCAACGGGGGCGCGCTGCAGATCCTGAAGATCGCCTGCGGCGACCTCGACGGAGACGGCGAGGACGAGATCGCCGCGATCGATGGAGTCCTGACCAATACCTCGCAATCGGTCCTGAACGGCCTAGCCCGCCTCTACTGCCTCAACGTCGACTCGGCGGGGAAGATCAGCGTCGACGCGGCGCTCGCCGGAGAGACCGTCACGGCGAGTACCGCCACGATATACTCGGGCTCCATTGCCGCGGGCGACGTGGACGCCGACGGCCTGGCCGAGATCGTCGTCTGCGGCAATTCCAGCCTGGGCACCGCGATCGTCGCGGTCTTCGACGACGCCAATGCCGATTACAAATTCATGACCTGGGGCAATACTGATAAGAGCAACTATTGCCGATCCGTCGCAGCGGCCGTGATCGACTACGACGGCGACGGCGTCAAGGAAATCATCGGCTATACGAGGCTCTTCGAAAGCGCCAACAATCTCAACGCCGACTCCACGCTAAAGGTCGTGAACTCGGACTTCGCGGGCGGGACCGGCATGTACGAGGACGACTGCATCGCCGTCGGGCAATTCAACGATTCGAGCACGACCGTCGACACCCATGAGGACTTCGCCTTCATCCCCTGGGGCGAGAAGGATATGTGGATCTGCACCTGGGACGCGGACAACGTGGCGACTAACTACGAGACCAACCTCTGGGACAAGGGCAATTACCAGTACTACCCCTGCCTGGCCTCGGCCAACGTCGACGACGACTCGAGCTACGTCAGCTTCGAGGGGCACGAGCTGCTCTACACGGACCCCAGGGTCGTCGCCTTCCTCTCCTGCTACCCCTATTGGGAAGGCCTGGGCATGGACGGCGGCTCGAGCTACTCCATGGGCGAGACGAGCTCCACGAGCAGCGAGCAGACGGTCGGGATGAGCGTCGGAGTGTCCTTCGGCTTCTCGGTCGGCGTCCCCACCCTCGCCGAGACCAAGGTCAAGGTGAGCATGGAGGCGAGCCTCGACTACAGTACGGGCAAGAGCCACGACCAGTCGATCTCGACGACCTTCTCCGCCGGTCAGGAGGACAAGGTAGTCTGGACCGCCATCCCCTACGACGTGTACTACTACAAGGTCATCAAGTCGCCCTACATGGACGCGGACAAGGTGATCACGGTGTCGATGCCCCGCGCGCCGATCATGACGGCGACCGAGCTAGGATATTACAACGCGAATAACGGCGAGGCCGTGGACATCGGCAGCTCCAACATCCTGACCCACTCCATGGGCAAGCCCAAGAGCTACCCGAACCCCGCCTTCGTCAAGGCGCGCCTGGACGATGGTTCGATGGTAATCTACAAGGACGACAGCTACATCCATCCCGGCAACGGCAAGAGCGCCACCCAGGTCGGCGTCGGCTCGGGCTCGGCCTCGATCGAGCTATCCTACTCAGACAGCAAGGAAACGACTATCGCCGGCGATATCAGCATCAAGGTAGAGGCCGAGTCCACTGTCATGGGCGTAGACATGGGGGCTTCGGTGGGCTTCCACTACGGCTACTCCTATTCGGTCTCGAGCGGCGAAACCACGGCCTTCTCCGGGGAGATCGGGGATATCTCCGCCGCGGAAGCCGCAGCTGGCGCGGAGACCTTCCCCTTCACCCTCTTCGTATACCAGAAGCCTCTGAGCTCGGACTCGGGCAGCGAGTCGGTCCTGATACTCGAGTATTGCTACGAGGGCGAGCTCTAGCGGGGCGCCCGTCCGATTCTCCGGCAGCCGCTTTAGGCCCAGTCGGGCCTTTAGCGGCTGCCGACCCGAGAGGCTCACGCGAAGCATCGGCGCTTGCCCTAAGGGCCTGCCGATGCGTATAGTTATAGGCTATGGACTGGTTCGTACAGCCCCCCGAGACCTTCGCTAGAGAAGAGCGAGACACCGCAGGCGAAACCCCTAGCCTGCCCAGGCTGAACGGCTCAAGACGAGCTACTAAAAGCATTGTCCAGCCATGACTTCTCATACTGCATTGCCGGCTTTGGATCCTAGCCAGATCCCCGCCTTGCTCGTCTTAGCCTACGGTTTCCTGTTTTTCCACCTTGCGGTCTTTGCCCTTGTAAAACGGGGTAAAAAACGCATCGAATTCATTTTCGCCGCCCTGCTATTGGATTTCGGGCTCATGTGCTCGGTAGGCGGCGCCGGAGCGATCCAGGGCGAGCCCGCTCCCATCTTTTACATATGGACTTTCGCCTTGCTGCTAGCCTTGGCTCCCCTGACCTCGCTCTACATGCTGACCTTTCTGGGATACCGGAAGAGGGCTCCGCTGATCTTCGGCAGCGTGGGAGTGACCCTGGCGATCTTCGGCCTCGGCTTCGCTCTCGCCTCCCGCGGGATCCCATGGATCAAGATACTGAGCCTGGCCTATGCGGACATCGTCTTCTGCCTACTGGTCGTAGGCATCGTCGAGTTCCGCGATATCGCCATCCTGCGAAGCCGCTCGAAGAAGCTCGCGCTCTTCTTCTGGTCCTATTTCGGGGTGGAGATCGAGGTTTCCCTCCTCTGCTGTTTCCAATTCTACGAAATACAGCCCGGGATGCGGGCTTTCTGGCTAATGTCGGCGTTTACACTCCTGGCGCACAGCCTGCTCGTACGCAGAAATCCCGATTTGTACAGCGAATACGAAGCCCAGGCTGACTCGAGCCGCCGGGGGAAAAGCAGGCTGGGCAGCATCGACATCCGGGCCAAGACCACCCTGCTCGGCGCCGTCATGTCCCGTGAAAGGCCCTATCTCCTCGCTGACCTGTCGCTCGAAACCTTGGCCACGAAGCTCGGCCTGTCGGGCCCCCAGCTATCCGAGCTCCTGAACCAGCACCTCGGTAAGAACTTCGCCATGTATATCAACGAGTTCCGGGTCGAGGCGGCCCGCAAGCTTCTTATCGCCAAGCCCGATCTCGGCATACTCGACGTCGGCTACGAGTGCGGTTTCTCCTCGAAGTCCTCCTTCAACGCGATCTTTCGGAACTCCACCGGCCTGACGCCCAGTGAATTCCGCCATTCCAAGATGAATTTCTAGTCCAAGATCATGATTCGGGACGACGGAGCCCCGAGGCCGCACTATAAATATGCCACGAGAACAAAACAGGGACTGTCGCATGTGATCGGCACGCCAACTCAGAAAGTGACAACCCTAAATACGCGAGGAGGCTAACCGCGAGGCGTATGGAGACGTTTCCATCGACTTTTCATGACGCGACGAATCCATGGGCTTGTTCACCATTTGGCCATTCATGGAAGAACATCGATCACGCGATACCAGGTAATGGAAGGACGGGTCTTCCAGGACGCGCATTCGCCAGGATCGAACAGATTTTTTCACAAAAGCGATTTTCCACCTGAGAAAAAACTCGAGAAAGAGGAGACAAGTTATGAAAATCCCAAGCATCCTGAAGCGAATCATGGTCCTTGCCGCTGTTACGACGTTTTTCGCCTGTAGCAGCCCAACGGACAAGTCGAGTACCGCCAGCCAGGACTATAACAAGGCGCCGACTACCAACGAGGAGCAAGTAGCCCTGCTCTCCCACCTGGTCGGCCGGAGCCTCGACACCTCGGCTCCCACGATCCCGACAGGGGCCGATCCCGCCAGCTACAATCCCATGGGCGGATCCCAGCCCGTCATCAACAAGGAGAGCGAGATATTCCTAGCCGGCATGCACGGTCAGGGCAGCTCCGGCTTCAATAACAACGACATAGGGGCGGCAGTCCTGGACGGCAAGCTGGGCGACACCAATCCCATGGGCACCCTCTGGCAGACTACCAAGAGGGCGGATTTCACCTGGACCGACAAGCCCAAGAAGCTAGTCGGTGCCGATGTGGACGGCGACGGCAGGGACGAGCTCTGCGTGCTCTACATGGATAATGCCTACACCTCGACGGGGGATTCCGTAGCGAAGAGGAACCTGAAACTCGCGGTCTACGACGGTACGCCCTCAAGCGTAAACCTGCTCTTCGAGGACAAGATAGCCACCTACACCGACGCCCAGGTTCAGATTTTCTATGCCAGCGACGACCTATGGAATGCATCCCTCGACCTGGCAGCCGGCCATATCCTAGGCACGAAGGAATCACAGCTGGCGATCTCGGTCATGGGCACCATCTCCATCATCGGCGGAGCCTCGAATGACTACGCCCTGCTCGGTTCCGTCACCGACCTCAATACCTACGCATCCGGTGTCGTCGGCCGCCAGATCGTCAAGATCGCCTGCGGGGACTTCGACGGGGACGGAAAGGACGAACTGGCCGCGGTAGACGGGGTCATCAACGGGGGCAGCTCGGGGAGCGGCGGCATCGCCTACCTCTACGTGTTCGACGGCGGAGTCAAGACTAGGCTCGTCGACGGCGTCTCGATCGACAACGGCAAGGGTCTCGCCCTCAAGTCCGGCTCCATCGCCGCCGGCGACGTCGACGGCGACGGGACGGCCGAGATCATCCTCTGCGGCAACGACAATAACGGCGGAGCAATGACCCTCGTCCTCGACGACGCGGCCGCCACCTCCCCCTTCGCCCCGGTCGCCTGGGCCAAGATGGACGGCGCGAGCGCCTGGTACACTATCGGCTGCGCCGCCATCGACTACAATGGCGACGGGGTGAAGGAGATCATCGGTTATACCCGGCTCTTCGACAACCTCAACAACGCCACGGGGGGCACTCTCAGCCTTCTCGTTTCCAACCTCATAGACGAAAAGGATGACAACGGCATGTACTACGACGACTGCCTCGCGGTCGGCCAGTTCAACCAGTCCCTGACCGCCAGCAGCGTCGACACCTGCGAGGACGTGATTTTCGATCCCGCCTCGCAGAAGGACCTCCACCTGATCTGCTGGTCGGCGAAGGACGGGCCCACCGTCCAAGTCCAGTTTAATATCAACGAGAAGAATTCGGCTTACCCCTGCTTGGCCGCGGCGAACATCGACGACGACAGCACCGTGGTGCGCTACGACGGCCGCGAGATCCTGTACACCGATCCCCACCCCGTCGCCTTCCTTTCCTGCTATCCCTATTGGGACGGCATCGACATGTCTTACAACGCCGGCTCCTCCTACACGACGGGGCAGACCAAATCGAGCGACAGCTCCACCTCGGTCGGCGTGAGCGCGAGCGTCTGCGTGGGATACGAGACGGACGAGGCTGGATCGGGCTGGGGAGTGCAGGTCGAGGTCGCGGCTAGCTTCGACTATAGCTGGGGCTCCGGCTCCTCCCAGTCGACCTCTGTAACCTTCACTTCCGGCGCCGAGGACAAGGTCGTCTTCACGACGATACCGTACGACGTCTACTACTACCACATCCTCTCCACGCCCGACGGCAAGGGGGTGGACACGGAGATGGTAGTCAATGTGCCTCGCTCCCCGGTGATCACCGCCGTGCCCGTCGACTACTACAACGCCAACAACGGCGATTGCCAGGACATAACAGCCGACAACCTCATAACGCACACGATCGGCAATCCGAAGAGCTACCCGAGCGTCGCCTTCCTCCAGGCCCGCGTCGCCGACGACAGTATGGTCATCTATCGCCAAGATATCCTGACCAATCCCGAGCTCTCCGCCATGGATGCGCCATCGGTCCAGGTCGGGATCGGCCCCGGCTCGACGGAGATCGATCTGAGCTACTCGTCGACCAACAGCCACAACTGGTCGGCGGAGCAATCGATCACGATCAGCGGCAAGATCAAAAAAGCCGGGTTCTACATCGGCGGCTCCGTAGGCTTCCATTTCGGCGAGTCCTTCTCGGTTTCCACGGGCAAGGACACGAGCTTCTCGGGCGTGATCGGGAACATACCGGTCTCGGCGGCATCCGAGGGCAAGGCCTTCCCCTGGACACTCTTCGTGTACAAGAAGCCCCTGACCGCGGGCGGCACCGATACGGTCCTCGTCCTCGAGTATTGCGTCGAGAACAACGGCAACTAGGCTTCGGGGGCAAGGGGCGCCACGGCCTTAAGCGGTCGGGCGCCCGTTGCCCCAGCCGTCCATGGGCGGCTATAGTAGTTTCCCTATGGACGCTTCCGAGCGCTTTACCCCCGAGGCCGCGGAGCGCCTGCGCGGGGAGATAGCCGAGAACTCGGGCGGCGAGGTCTTCGCCGCCTGCCGCAACGGCGAGGACGGCCGCATAGCGGAGGTCCTCGTCGTCGCGCGCGGCACCAAGTCCTCGGTCCCCGCGCTCGCGGCCTACCTCGAGCGCGGGGACGTCATCGTCCACAACCACCCCTCGGGCAGCTTGAGGCCAAGCGAGGCCGACGTCGCGGTCTCCGCCGAGGCCGGGAGCGCGGGGGTCGGCTCCTACATCGTCGACAACCGGGTCGAGCGCGTCCACGTCGTGGCCGAGCCCGCCCGTCGCAAGCCCTACTCCCTCCTCGACGAGGACGAGATCTCCGGCGTCCTCGAGGAGGGCGGCAAGCTCTCGGGCCTGATCGCAGGCTACGAGCCGCGCAAGAGCCAGGTCCGCCTGACGCGCGACGTCACGAGCGCCTTCAACGAGGGCGGAGTGCTCGCCGCGGAGGCGGGCACGGGCGTCGGGAAATCCTTCGCCTACCTCGTGCCCTCCTTCGCCTGGGCCATTCGGAACGAGGAGCGGGTCGTCATCTCCACCGCCACCATCAACCTGCAGAAGCAGCTCGTCGACAAGGACATCCCCGTCGTTCAGAAGCTGTTCAAGAAGAAGACCAAGGCCGTCCTCGTCAAGGGTCGGGGCAACTACCTCTGCCGGACGCGGCTGCGGGAGGCCCTCGACGAGGAGGGCATCTTCGCCTCCGACGACCACCCCCTGCGCCACATCGAGTCCTGGGCCGGGACCACGGCGACGGGCGACAAGGCCGACCTCTCCTTCTTCCCCGAGGAGCAGCTCTGGTCCCGCGTCTGCTCAGAGTCCGAGGCCTGCCTGGGCCTGCGCTGCCCCGACCGGGAGAGCTGCTTCGTCCTCAGGGCCCGGAGGGAGGCCTCCGACGCCCAGGTCATAGTCGCCAACCACCACCTGCTGTTCGCCGACCTCTCCGCCAGGATGAACGGCGCGGGCTACGAGAACACCGCCGTCCTCCCGCCCTTCCGGGCCCTCGTCCTCGACGAGGCCCACGCCGTGGAATCCAGCGCCACCGCCTTCTTCTCGTCCGAGCTCACGCGCTTCACGGTCGGCAAGCGCCTGTCGCGGCTAACGCGCCGGCGCGGCGGCAAGGCCTTCGGGCTCGTGCCGCGGCTCCTCGCCCTGCCGGGCTTCCCCGCCGACGCCCTCGAGAAGCTGCCGGACGCCATAGCCGACGCCAGGCGCGCGATGGACGACCTGGACAACCGTGCGGCTCGCCTCTTCGAAGCTCCGCCGGGGGCCCGGGCCGAGCGCAGCTACCGCCTCACGGAGCTGACGCCCGAGCTCAGGGACAGGCTCCTGGACCCCATGGCCAAGCTCGAGCGGGCCCTCATCGCCTGCTCCCAGGCCCTGAGCGACGGCCTGGACGAGGCCCTCGCGGGGGCCCCCGAGGAATTCGCCCAGGAACGGGCCGTCTTCGAGGCTCGGCTCTACCTGCGCTGGCTCGGCGAGACGGCCTCCTTCTGCGCAAAATTCAAGGACTACGGCGACTCGCCCGAGACGGTCTTCTGGATGGAGAAGTGCAAGACGAGCCAGGGCGATACCTTCATCCGCTACACCGAGACTCCCCTCGACATCACGGGAATGATGGATGAGGCCGTGTTCACGAAATTCCGCGCGGTCATTTGCGTCTCCGCCACCCTCTCGGTGGGCGACAGCTTCGATTTCTGGAAGGGCCGCGTGGGCTTGGCCCGCTCCGACGCCCGCGTCGAGACTTCGGTCTACCCCTCGCCCTTCCCATTCAGGACCAACGCCCTCCTCGCGGTCGATACGGGCGCCCCGGGCCCGACCGGCCCCGGTTACGGCCCCTATGTGGACGCGGCCATCCCCCGCCTCCTCGAGGCATCCCAGGGCCACGCCCTCGTCCTCTTCACCTCCTACGACGCCATGAAGAGCGCCTTCGAGGCCGCCAAGCCCAAGATGGCCGAGCTCGGCATCGCGATGATGCGCCAGGGCGAGGACGAGCGCTCGAAGCTCCTCGACGCCTTCAAGGCCGACCTCTCTTCCGTGCTCTTCGCGACCGACTCCTTCTGGGAGGGCATCGACGCGCCGGGCGAGACCTTGCAGCTCGTCATCATCTGCAAGCTGCCCTTCCGCGTGCCCACCGACCCCGTCCAGCTCGCCCGCAGCGAGGCCGTCGAGAAGAAGGGCGGCAACGCGTTCATGGAAATCTCCCTGCCCGAAGCGGTCATCAGGCTCAAGCAGGGCTTCGGCCGCCTGATCCGCCACTCCGAGGACCGGGGCGTCGTCGTGATCCTCGATTCCCGGGTCGCCACGAAGCGCTACGGCCAGCTCTTCATCCAGAGCCTGCCGGAATGCCGCCTCGTGGCCGAGGGCCTCGACACGATCGCGAAGGAAGTCGCGCGCTTCCTCTTCGACTGGTAGATTTCGGGCATATTCCCTCAAATCCGTGATATATTAATCCCAAATCACAGGGAGGAGCAATGAGACCACCCATGCATCGCAAAGCCCGTTTCGTCGCCGCCTCGGTTGTCCTCGCCATCTCCGCGATCGCATCCCTATCATCCTGTTCAGGAGCCAGTTCGCCTGCGGCGAACAAAGCTTCCCCCCCCGAGATCAGCCCTCCCGCAGGAAGCTACCCGCTCACGGGCTTCGTCGTCCGCCTTTCGTCCGCTACGCCCGGCGCCGAACTGCGCTATACGACTGACGGCTCGACCCCCGACGCATCATCCCTACTGTACGACGAAGCCGCCGGGCTCGTACTCGCGGCGAGCGCGACGGTCAAGGCAGTGGCGATCAAGCCTGGACTGGACCGGTCCGACGCGACTGCCGCGGCGTATGCCCTGGCCGATAGCGGCAAGACCGTGCACGGCCGGGTCCTCTTCGGCGACTCGCCCATGCCCGAGATCGTCCCCGGCCTTCCCGTCATAAACGGCTATCAGGACGGCAAATTCTACACCGGTATCACCTCCTTCTATGACCTGGCGACGGGCAACTACACGGTCTCAGGCTTCCCGGCCACGGGAGGCTTGAGCCTCTCCTTCACCTTCTTCGCCTCCGGCCGGGTCCATGCTTCGATCAACTACAATCTCGCTGGCAATTATCTCGCGGCCTACCCGAACTATCCCGACAGCACTAAAGTCGACGCGGCCACCTTCGACTCGGCCAACTCCTTCGACTGCCAAGCCTACGCGCTCATCCACATGAGCTCTCCCGCCGACAACCTCGAGCCGATACCCGAGGCGGACACGAGGGGCAGCGAGGTCTCGCCCCTCACCTTCAACTGGGATCCCGTGCCCAAGGCGACGGCCTATAAATACTACGTGTATCATTACGACGCTTCCAATGCCTGGAAGGACAGCCCGATAGCCCTAAGCTCGACCTCCGATACTACGCTGACCATGAATCTTCCCGCGCTTCCGACGGGCGAGTATTACAGGTTCTACGTCACCGCCTACGACAAGGACCAGAAAATCGCCGGGATCTTCAATCGCACCTGCCTGAAAGGGAGCGAATCCTGGGGCATCAGCCCATTCTACGAGTTTACCGTCACCACCGCCAAAGCTGCAGCCTCCAAGCCCGTCTTCAGCCCCGCGCCGGCCACGATGCCGGCCGGGGCTCCCCTGGTCGTCAAGCTCACCTGCTCGACGTCAGGCGAGATCCGCTACACCCTCGACGGCTCCATGCCGACGGCAGCCTCATGGCTATATGACGTGACCGCGAGGATTCCGATATCGGCAGCTACGACCATCCGCGCCGCAACCTTCCCCTCGGATCCGGCCATGGCGCCGTCCAATGTCGTATCCGGCGATTACTCGTTCACCTCCAACGGAGTCTGTTTTTCGGGTAAGGTACGTTTCAATGGAGCGGAGATAAACACCATCACGAGTGCCGAACCCATCATCTACGCCTACGACTCGAACAGCAATGCCGACGTCGACTCGCTGGCCTCCTACTACGACGCGGCCTCGAGCAGCTATTACGTGGCCAATATGCCCTCGTCGGGGGCCTACGTCCTCGTCGTCAAGTTCGGGCATAATTTGATACTCGGAGGCGAATTTACATCCTCAAGTTCGATAGCGGACATATCGGCCGTCGGGACGACCCTGGACCTCGCCGCCATCCAAGCCATCCGCATGATCTCGCCAAGGGACAACGCGACAGCCTTCAACTACGCATACAGCTCGGGCGGCCCCGCCGACATCTCGCTCTACGACGCTTCGCCGACGGTTTCCTGGGACGCGGTACCCGGAGCGGTGAAATACCGCTTCTACATTTACCAGGCTGCCGACGAGACCCCCGGGACGCAGACCTACGTCGGCAGTTACGTCGCGGACGCGACGACGACCTCCATCTCGACAAGCCTCGCCTCCTCCGACTCGACCCGCCATTACATCCTCAGTTCCTTCGGCGCATACTCCGATAGCGCCTGCACAGTCAAGATAGGCAGCTACAGCAATGTCACGATTAATACCCTCGGTTCCACCTTGAGCTTCAAGGTGAAATGAAGAGCAGGCGCGGGCGCCGATTGCCGGCCGACCGACCATCGTGTACACTCGCTCCCATGCGTATCTTCCGGCTCGAGAACCCCTCCCAGCGCTACGCCTGGGGAAGCGTCAACGGCATCAGCGACACTCTCGGCATCCCCAATCCGGGAGGCGGGCCCCTCGCCGAGATCTGGATGGGCGCGCATCCCAAGGCCCCCTCGACGGCCATCGTCGACGGGAAGAGGATCGGCCTCGACGAGTATATAAAGCGCGGCCCCGTGGCCGCCCTCGGGCCCAACGTCGTCGACAAGCTCGGCTCTAGCCTGCCCTTCCTCTTCAAGGTCCTGTCGGCGGGCACGCCGCTCTCGATCCAGGCGCATCCGAGCAAGCGCAAGGCCCAGCTCGGCTTCGAGCGCGAGAACTTGGGCGGGGTACCCCTGGACGCCCCCGACCGCAACTATCGCGACCCCAACCACAAGCCCGAGATGGTCGTCGCCCTGACGCATTTCGAGCTCATCTGCGGCTTCAGGCCCGTGGCCGAGATCATCGAGAACATGCGCCTCGTCGCCCCGGGGGAGTTCGAGCGCAGCCTCGAGCGCCTCGAGCGCGACCCGAGCAGGGTCGAGCTCTCCGTGTTCTTCTATGCCCTCGTCTCGGCCGACGAGCGTTCCCGCACGCGGCTCCTCGCCGCCGTGGCCGGCAACATCGAGCGGGCCCTATCCGCCGGCACGGTGCCCTCGGGCCGGGAGGAGGCTTTCCGGTGGGTCCTCAAGATCATGGGCTTCTTCCCCGGCGACGTCGGCGCCGTGTTCCCGCTAATCCTCAACCACGTCGTCCTCGAGCCGGGCCAGGCCGCCTTCATCGCGCCCGGCGAGCTCCATGCCCACCTCTCGGGCACCTGCTTCGAGATCATGGCCAACTCCGACAACGTCATCCGCGGCGCCCTCACGCCAAAATTCGTAGACCTCCCCGAACTCGTCTCGGTGCTGAGCTTCAACCCCGAGCGGATCGCCGTCGTGGAGCCCGTCGCGACCGCCCCCTGCGAGGAGTCCTACCCCACCTTCGTGCCGGACTTCGAGATCTCCCGCATAACGCTCGGCCCCGGCCGACGCTATAGCCGCTCCTCCGACGGCCCCGAGCTGCTCTTCTGCCGCTCCGGCTCCGCGCTCATCTCCTGCGAGGGAGAGGATCCCATCCTGCTCGCGCAGGGCGAGGCCGCCTTCGTCTCGGCCGACGCCGCGGACTATGGTCTGTCGGCCGAGGGCGAGGCGATCGTGTTCCGCGCATCGGTGCCCGAGATACCGTGACGCTCTGGGCCGACGCGGACAGCCTCCAGGCCGAGCTGCGCGCCCTGCTCTGCCGCCGGGCCTCGGGCGAGGCCCGGGCGGCGGCGGCGAGCGGCAGGGCCGCCCGCTTCGAGACCGTGTTCGTCGCCGCCAAGATGCCCCCCCTCGAGCTCGGCCCGGGCGTCAGGAGCGAGCTCGTGGCGGGCGGCGCCGGCGCCGCGGACGACCGCATCGCCGAGCTCGCGGCCGCCGGGGACCTGGCGGTGACGCGCGACCTCCCCCTGGCGGAGCGCCTCGCTGGGAAGGGTCTGCGCGTGCTCAACGACCGCGGCGAGGTCTTTACCGCCGACAACGCGCGCGAGCGCAGGTCCCTCCGCGACAGCGCCGCCGAGCTCCGCTCCCTGGGCCTGGCGCCTGAGTCGCCCCGGGCCTCGGCCTGGGGCAGGCGCGAGTTCAAGGCCTTCGCGGACGCGCTGGATAGGGAGCTCGCGAGGATCGGCTAGGGAGCGGGATCGGCTTCGGCGTCGGAGTCCGACACGGGCTCGAGCGAGGGCGGGGCCACGGACAGGCCGGGGCCAGAGACTGGCTCGGGCTTCGCGTCGGCCGCGGCTGGGGCGGAGGGCGCGGCCGAGTCCGCGTATACGTAGCGCCTCGCGAGGTAGGCGTACCGCTCGCGCAGTATGCCGCTCTTGCCGAGCGTGCCTGGCCCGTACTTGATCGGAGAGGATAGGAGGGCGACGAGCCTCGCGGCCTCGTCGCGCGACAGCGAGGCGATGCCCTCTCCGTACCACTTCCTCGCCGCGACCTCCATGCCGAAAACGCCCTTGCCCCATTCGGCGTAGCCGAAATAGAGCTCGAGGATGCGGGCCTTCGGGAGCAGAGCTTCGAGCTCCAGGGCGGCTATCACCTCGAGGTACTTGCGGACGTAGCTCTTCTCGGGCACGAGGAAGAGAGTGCGGGCCACCTGCATCGTGAGCGTGCTCCCGCCGTAGAGGGGCTTGCCCAGGCGCTTGTTGATCTCCCGCGCGTTCGCGAAGGCCTCGAGGTCGATGCCGTGATGCTCGTAGAATTTCCCGTCCTCGATCGAGACGAGCATGGACCGCATGTAACGCGGCACCTTTGCGAGCTTCACGGGCTTGGGCGCCTTGATATCCCAGCCGAAGCCCCATTTCCTGTAGGCCATCAGCACGGTGGCGGGGGGATCGGCGAAGCGATAGATCGCGATGAGCAGGGAGGTCCAGCAGACGTAGCAGAGATGCAGCGCGATGATCCAGACGAAGACCGACTTGGCTATGCCGAGGGCGCGGACTCGGGGCCCCTCGCGGGGCCGGGCGGCGAGGGGATAGGGCAGGAGCTCGCCCGGCAGGGCCAGGGGAGACCGGGCAGACGCGAGGGCGCGCCGAAGGGACTCGGCCTGCCTCGACTCCAGGCCGGCGTATCCCGAGCTGCGATCGGGCCTCCGCGCGAAACGCGGAGACGAGGCTGATCCGGCTTTGGAAGGACGCATGGTGCGCCCCGATGCTAGCACGCGGCGCGCCGGAGGGGCAACAACGTTGACAGTCCGCGCGGCCGAAGGCTACTCTTGTGGCTTCTAGCAACAAGGCGGTGAATGCAACGATGAAAAAGCTCATCCTCGGCGCCCTCGTGATCGCGGCCGCGGCCTCTCTCGCGCTCGGCGCGGAGGAACTCGCGGGACTGCCCGGCCTCTCGCGCTTCCGGCTGGCGAACGGCCTCGAGGTCTATGCCTATCGCGACGACGCCGTACCCCTCGCCCGCGTACAGGTAGTGTTCAAGACCGGAGCCATCTCGCAGAGCGCGCAGACGGCCGGCCTCTTCCACCTCTATGAACACATGCTCTTCCGCGGCTCGGCGGCGCACCCGAGCGCGGCGGGCGTCAAAGCCGCCCTCGCCTCCCTCGGCGTCTCCGAGTGGAACGGCGGGACGGGGGCCGAGAGGGTCGATTATTGGATCACCCTCCCCTCCTCGAAGGTGGCGGAGGGGATAGACTTCTGGGCCGAGACCCTGGCCAATCCCCAGCTCGACGAGGCTGCCCTCGAGGCCGAGAAGGAGGCTGTAGCCCAGGAGATAGGCGCCCGCGCCGACGATCCCGAAACGATCTACGAAGCCGCGATGACCAAGCGGCTCTTCCCCAAATTCCCCTGGAGGAGGGACCCGGCGGGGAGCGAGCAGGCCGTGCGCTCCGCGACCCTCGCCTCGCTCAAGGCCGCAGTGGCGGGCTGGTTCGTGCCCTGCAACGCCGCCCTCATCGTCGGCGGGGACATCGACCCCGAGGAAGTCCGCGCCGCGGCCGAAGCCTCCTTCGGGTCCTGGGCCTCGGCTCCCGATCCCTGGGCCAAGCCCCTCGTGCCCAACCCGAGGCCGGGCGTCGTCCGCCCCACCTGGGTCGTCTACCCGGACCCCTCCATGCCCGAGGGCGTGGGCAGGATCGAGGCCCGTTATCGGGGCCCCGACCTCGCGAGCGACGCCGGGTCGAGCTACCCTGCAGACCTCTGGAGCGCCCTCGCGGCTCCTTCCGACGGCCGCTTCAAGACGGCCCTCGCGAAGGGCGTGCCCAAGCTCTCAAAGGATAGCATCATCGCGAGCTACGTGAGCCAGCGCGACGGCGGCTGGATCGCGATCTCGTCCTACTTCGACGTCGATCCCGCGGCCTCGACCGTGGACAAGGCTCGCGCCTTCAAGGAGACGACGCGCGGCTACGAGATCACCGCGATGAAGGGCAACCGCTCCTACTTCTCCGAAGGCGAGTACGAGGCCGCGCGGAAGCGGCTCCTCTCCGACCGCGACATGGCCGCGGACACCGCCGAGGGCATGGTCGAGACGCTCTCATTCTGGTGGGCCGCGGCCTCCGTGGACTACTACGCCGGCTACCCCGCCGCCATCTCCAAGACGGGACCCAAGGAAGTCTCGGCATTCCTCGATACCTATATCCTGCACAATCTCGAGATCGTGGCGCTCAGGCTGAACCCCGTCGACTTCGAGCGCGAGCGGAAGTCCTTCGCGAACTCCGGCTTCGAGACAATCGGCGCGGCCAATGCCTTCTGGTGGAAGAAGTGATCGAATGAGGCCGAGGCGCGGACAGCCTGGCCCCGCGGGGACTTCCCTCCTCGCCGCGGCAGCATGCGCGGCCCTCCTCGCCCTCGCCCTCGCCTCCTGCGCCACGCGTCCCCCCGAGGCTTCTCGCATGAGCGAGACCCCCTCAAGCGAGTATCCCTCGTCCGCCGTCCCGCGCGCTGGCGAGGGAGCGCGAACGGCCGCGCAGACCGCAACCAGCTCCGCCCGTCCCCCCGCTATCGACGCGAATCGCGTCCTGCCGCCCAAGGCGAGGGTTGACTACCTCGAGGCGGCCCTCTCCGACTTCTGGCTCGAGCGTCTGCCGAACGGCGCCACGATCGCGGTAAAGCGCCAGGCCGGGCGCAAGACGGCCGCCGCGCGCATCGCCCTGGCGCGGCCGGAAGCGACCGAGGGCGAGGGCCAGGCCGGCTACGACGCCCTCGCCCTCTCGATAGCCGCCCGCGCCCGGGCAGGGGCCGAGCCGGGCAGCGTCGGCCTCGCGGCCTTCGGGGCGGGGGCCTCCCTCGAGCTCCGCCTCGAGGACTACGACGACGTCGCCCTCGAGCTCGTATGCCCCGCCGCCCAGGCGGCGGGCCTGCTTTCCCTGGTCGCCCGGGCCCTCGAGGCCCCCGCCTTCGCGCCCGAGGACTTCGACCGGGCGCTCCGCGACGCCCGCGTCGCGGAGCGGCGCGAGTCCGGCGATCCCCTGTCCCGCGCGGCAGCGGAGCTCCGCGCAGGCCTCTACATTGGCCATCCCTACGCCGTGCCGCCCCGGGGCACGGCGGCCTCCCTGGCGAAGGCCACCAGGGAAGGCGTTATGCGATACTGGAAGGACAGCTTCGCGGCCGGGCGCCTTTCGGTCGTGGTGGTCGGGGACTTCGAGCCCGGGCCCTTCGCCCGAGCCCTCGCGGCGGCCTTCGGCCAGCTTCCCACCGGCGCCCAGCCGGCGCGCGCCCGGGATCGGCCGGCGGCCGCCCGGGCCGAGTTGCCGATCCGGCCCTGGTTCAAGGCCGTCCCCATGTCCGCCATGCCCGGCTCGGCCGTCCTCCGCGGCGAGTTCAGCGCCCCCGCAGCCTCGTCGCCCGACTTCCCAGCGATGACCGTGGCCCTGGCGATGCTCGACGATCTCCTCCTCGAGCGGCTGCGGGGCGAGGGCCTGGCCTACGGCGCCTGGACGAGGCTGTCCCAGGCGGCGGCGGCCTCGGGCAGCGTCACCGTCTACAAGACCGGCGACCCCGCCGCGGCCAAGGCGGCCGTCGACGCGGCCATAGCCGATCTCGCCCGAGGGCTCTGCGTCGACGCAAGCCCGGCAGGGAAGGGCTCACCGATACTCGGGCCCGTGGCGCGGAGCCTCGAGGCCTACAAGGCGAGGGCCATCACCGCGGCCTACGCGAAGGGCGCGTCGTCCGAGGGCATGGCCGCGCGGATAGCCCGGGACCTTGCAGCGGGAGGCGACGGAACCTCGCTGTTCCGAATGGCCGGGAGGATCCAGGCCGTGAAGGCCGAGGACCTCGTCAGGGTCGCCCGGCAGAGGCTCCTCGAAGGCCCCTCGGCCTGGGTCGCGTTAGGCGATCCCGAACTCGTGCTGACCCTGCCATCCTCGGCCTTCGCGCCCGGGAAGTGAAACCCTCAGCGGGCGGAGAGGACCAGCACCTGGCTCGCGGGGCCCGCGTCGGCGTCGGTTCCCTTGGAGGCGAGTTCCCCATCGGACGAAGCCGCGACCAGGGTCCATGGACCCGAGCCAGTAGGCAGGGCAATGAAGTAGTAGCCCTCGCCGTTCGAGTAGGCGAAGGCCGTGTACTCGACGGGCTCGGGAGCTGCGAGGGCCCTGGACGAGGATGCCGCGGTCGCGATCGCTGTCGCCGTCACCTTGGCATCGGAGGCCGGCGATCCCGATTCGCCCAGGACGCGGCCGTGGATGCCCGTGCCCGTCGAGCCGAGGAGATTCAGGAGGGCAGTCTCGTGGGCGGAGAGCACCTTCGCCCGCAGGGACAGGGCCTGGGAAGTCCAATCGTAGCGGCCGTCGAGCTCTACCGTGTAGCAGGGGCAGCCGAGCTCGGCATAGAGCCAATCGGCGTAGCTCCCGCAGACGATGTACCAGTCGCCGCCCTGGGTCGAGCTGAAGCTCGAGGTCCCCGCCGCGCCGTTAACGCTATTCGCGTAGGCCGAGCCCTCAGCCTCGAAGAGCGCCTGGGCGGGGGAATACTCCGACGCGTAGACGCTCGACGAGAAGTCCGGATAGCCCGTCGCGCCCGGGTAGTAATAGCCGTCGGTCCCGTCGTAGGCGCCCGAGCTCGTCTTCAGGTAGTCCCAGGGCAGCGAGATGCAATAGCTGCCAGAGTGCAAGGTGATCGAGAGCGCATAACGCATGAACTCGGCGTCGTCGGCCAGGACCCGGGATTCGAGCTCGCTCATGGCGCTCGTGCCCTTCGCGCCCGCGGCCCCGTAGGACCAGGCCCATGAGAAATTGCGGTTGAGGTCGACCCCGCCGCAGTCGTAGCGTTCATCCGCGCCGTAGCCCCAGGGGTTGACGACGGGGATGAAGCTCAAGCTCATCTTCCCCAGGAGCGATCCGGCGACGGTACCGTCGCCGCGCGAGGCGCAAATCGCGCGAGCCAGGGCCAAGGCTACTTCAGCGCCTATCTGCTCGTCGCCGTGCATTGCGCCGACGAGCTGCGCCGCAGGCAGGCTGGCGTCGTCGGAGCCCGCGAGCCTCAAGGCGAGTATCGGCAGGCTCGGGTCGCCGTCGGGATACGAGGCCGAGGCGCCGAAGCCGATCGTGTCGACCCGCGCGAGGCTCGGGTAGTCGGAAGCCAGCGCGTATACCGCCTCGTAGACATCGAGCAAGGGCCGCGCCGCGAAGCCATCCCCAGCATCGGCCGCATCGGCCGCATCGGCGGCGGAACCGCCGGAACAGGAGGAGGACAGGACAAGGGTGGCGGCCGCGAGAATGGAGGCGAGGCCGGGCGCGAAGCCCCGCGCGAAGGCGCCGCGCGGCCGGGCGGCGTGGCGGTGGAAGGCCATCTAGTCGTCCTCCTCGATGGCCTGGATCGAGGGCAGGGCGCGCAGGGCCTTCACGGAGCGCTTCACGTCCTCCCTGGACTCGAACTCCATCGTGAAGGAGCCCGAAAGGCTCCCGTCGCCCCGCTCGTCGAGCCGACCCTCGCGGAGCCGGCCCTTGAACTTGCGCACCGCGTTCTCGATCTCGGCGAAGATGTCGGGGCTTGACTTGGAGGTTATGCGAAACCGGGCGGTCGTGAAGGCCGCCGAGTCCTCCCAGGCCACGTCGATGCGGCGCTGGGCGAAGTCGGGGATGGCGAGGAGGGAGTGGCAGGTGGCCTTGTGGACGATGATGCCCCGGCCCCGGGAGACGTAGCCCACGATCTCGTCGCCGGTGACCGGCTGGCAGCAGCCCGCGATGCGGATCATCATGTTGGTCGCTCCGCCGATGGCCACGCCGGCCCGGTCGTTGCGGACGGCCTCGCCGGGCTCGACGGCCCGGTACTCGATAGCGCCCTTCTGGGAGACGACGCCCTTCGCGCCTTCGCCCGATCGCGCCGCGGCCGCGGGCGCGGACTTCGGCGGGGATGCGCCAGGCGCCCCTCCCTCGGCCTTGGACTGGGCGCCCGGGCGCGAGGGCGAGCCACGATGGCCAGCGACGATGTTGCGGTCGATGGCCAGGGCCTCGCCGTCCTGCACGAGCCAGGCCCGGATCTTGGCCTTGGCCTTGCTGGTGCGCGCGATGCGCAGCCAGTTCATGTTGGGCTTGGCTTGGGGCGAGGTGAGGACCTCGACCACCTGGGTGTTGAGGAGCTCCCCGTCGAGGGGGACGAT
>DBTW01000169.1:0-3188 GCA_002307245.1 Spirochaetaceae bacterium UBA1306
GGCGAGGTCAAGGGCAAGACCGTCTTCATGGCGGACGACATGATCGGCACGGGCGGGACGCTGATAAAGGGCATGAAGAACCTCAGGGAGCTCGGGGCCGAGCGCGTGATCTGCGCCGTTTCCCTGCCCTTCTTCTCCGGCAGCGCCATCGACGACTTCGAGGCAGCCTATAGGCAAGGCCTCTTCTACCGCATCATCGGAACCAATGCCGTGCACCACAAGGAGCTCCTGCAGAAGGAGTGGTACATCCAGGTCGATGTTACCGGCCTCTTCGCTCAGATCATCAGCCTCGTGCACCACAACCGCTCCGTGTCCTCGATGCTCGACAATCGCGAGCTCGTGGCCAAGCGGATCAAGAGGCAGCTGGAGCGCGTGACGAAGGAGGCCGGCTCCGCCTCCCACGGATCCGGCGCCCCGCACCAGAAGCTCGAGCGCCCTCCGCGCGAAGCAGCCGACCTGCCCTCAGCCGGCGACGAGGAAGAGCCCCTGCCCCATGGCGCGGTTTGAAGGGCGATGAAGGTAGTCGCGATCGAGGGCGAGCCCTCGGCCCTGGTCTTCGACCTGGACAATACCCTCTATACCAATCCCGATTACGCTGCCTTCCAGGAGGACGTCCTTGTGGAACGCCTCGGCCGGGAGCTTGGGGTCGGGACCGAGGGCGCGCGCGCTCGGATAGCCGGCCTGCGCGCGGAGCGGGCGGCCGCCGGCCTCGGCAAGACGAGCCTCGGCAAGCTCTTCGCCGCCCTCGGCGTCGACATGGCCAAGAGCGTGCGCTGGCGCGAGGAATGCTATGAGCCCTCGCGATGGCTCGAGCGCGACGCGAAACTCGACCGCGCCCTGTGCCTCCTCTCGAAGGACTATCGCCTCGCCCTCATGACCAACAATCCCCGGCTCGTGGGTGAGAAGAGTCTCGAGGCGCTCGGCGTGCGCGACCACTTCTCCGTCCTCGTGGGCCTCGACGACACCTTCTCGGGCAAGCCGGCACCCGAGCCCTTCGCCCTGACGGCGGAGCGCCTCGGCCTCGAGCCCAAGTGCTGCGTCTCGATAGGCGACCGCTTCGACGTGGACCTCGCCCCGGCCATGGAGCTGGGGATGGGGGCCATTCTGGTCGACGGCGTCGAGGACGTGTACCTCCTGCCCGAGCTCTTCGCCGATCGCAATCCCGTATCCCGATCCGATTGACCAGGGCGCGCCGCGCCTGCTAGTATCCCGCATGGAGCCAAACGTCTCAGTCGGAGACGGTTTGCCGCCGTCCGCGGCAAGCTGCCAGAGTCTCGGCCATTTTTGCGGCGTAGCCGGCGTTCGCTCGCCCGAGCCCGTCGACATCCCCAGGACATTGTTCTATATGCTCTTCTCCCTCCAGCATCGCGGGCAGGAGTCTTGCGGCATTGCCTGGGAGGAAGAGGGTAAATGGCGCTCCAGGCGGGACATGGGCATGGTCGCGCCAGCTCTCGGCCGGTACGTGCAGGAATGCCATCTCTCCAGCCTGGGCATCGGGCATGTGCGCTACTCAACGGCAGGCGGCTCGGGCATCCAGAACGCCCAGCCCATCGTGGTGGACTGTAACAAGGGCCGGATAGCCCTCGCCCATAACGGCAACATCTCGAATGGCGGCGAGCTGCGGAACGGCCTAACCGCCGAGGGCTCCATCTTCCAGGGCACGGCGGACTCGGAGCTAATTCTCCACGCTTTCTCGCGTTCGCGAAAGCCCGATCGCGAAGGCTTCCTGCGCGAGGCCCTGGAGCCGCTCGAGGGGGCCTATAGCCTCGCCATCATGCACGAGGACGCCCTCGTCGCCGCCCGCGACCCCTCGGGCTTCCGGCCCCTCTACATTGGGCATTCCGGCTCGAAGACCTTCGTTGCCTCGGAGACCTGCGCCCTCCACGCCCTGGCGCCCATGGACTACCGCGAGGTCGAGCCCGGAGAGGTCGTGATCGTCGACGACGCGGGCGAGCGATCCTTCTTCCTCGAGCCCAAGCGTCCGCCCAAGCGCTGCGTATTCGAGCTCATCTACTTCGCGAGGCCCGACTCCGAGGTCTTCGGCCGCTCTGTGCACGCGGCCCGCGTTCTTTTGGGCGAGGCCCTGGCCGACCAGGACTCGAGCGGCTTGGGCGCCGACATCGTCATCCCGGTGCCGGACTCGGGCAACATCTCGGCCATCGGCTACGCGCGCAGGTCGGGCCTGCCCTTCGACTTCGGCCTGGCCAGGAGCCATTATGCCGGGCGCAGCTTTACCCTCCCGACGAAGGACCAGCGCGAGCTGATGGTACGGCTCAAGCTGCACGCTGTGCCCGAGGTAGTCTCGGGCAAGAGCGTCGTGATGATCGACGACTCCCTCGTGCGCGGCACGACGAGCCGCATCATCGTGAACCTTCTCCGCGAGGCCGGCGCCCGCGAGGTGCACGTCCGCTTGGCCGCGCCCGAGCTCAAGTGGCCCTGCTACTACGGCATCGACATTCCCGACCGCGAGCAGCTGATCTCCAATCGCCTCGACCCAGAGGGCATAGCCCGCGAGATCGGCGCGGACTCGGTCCGCTTCCTCCCCGTGGCGCGCCTCCTCGAGGTGCTGAACGGGGACCGCGGCTTCTGCAGCGCCTGCTTCGACGGGCATCACCCCTTCCCGCTCAAGCCGGGGAGAAAGGACGATCGATGAGCGGATTGGATTACGAGAAGGCCGGCGTCTCGATACGCAAGGGCGATGAATTCGCCGAGTTCATCAAGGGCCTTCCCTCGAAGGCCGTCTCCAAGGGCATCGGGGGCTTCGCCGGCGGCGCGGCCCTGGATCTCCGCGGCTACCGCGAGCCGATCCTCCTGTCGACCACCGACGGCGTGGGCACCAAGCTCCTGGTCGCGAAGAAGCTCGGACGCTACGACACCATCGGCATCGACCTCGTGGCGATGAGCGTGAACGACCTCGTCGTGTGCGGGGCCAAGCCGGTCCAGTTCCTCGACTACATCGCTTGCGGCAAGATCGACGAGGCGGTGCTCCACGCCGTGATCAAGGGCGTGGTCGAGGGCTGCGAGCAGTCCCTTTGCGAGCTCACCGGCGGCGAGACCGCGGAGATGCCCGACGTTTACGGGCTCGACGATATCGACCTGGCTGGCTTCTCCGTCGGCATCGTGGAGAAGTCCGAGATGCTGCCCAAGCTCGAGCGCATGGAGGTCGGCGACCTCATCCTCGGCATGCC
>DBTW01000169.1:3604-13148 GCA_002307245.1 Spirochaetaceae bacterium UBA1306
CTGGGCGCGGCCCATATCACGGGCTCGGGGCTCTTCGGCAACGTGGAGCGGGTCCTGCCCCGCGATCTCAGGCCGCGATTCTCCTGGGACTGGCCCCTGCCGCCCATCTTCTCGAAGATACAGAGGGGCGGGGGCATCGGCGACGAGGAGATGCGGTCGGTCTTCAACATGGGCATCGGCATGGCCGTTATTGCGAAGCGTGGCGAGGCGGAGGGCCTCCTAGCCGCGGCCGCGGCCAAGGGCATAGCCCTCTTCAAGGCCGGAGAGCTGGTTCGTGGCTAGGCTCGCCGTCCTGGCGAGTGGCAACGGATCCAACTTCGAGGCGCTCGCACTGGCCCTGCGCGCCCGGCCGGTAGGTGAGGGGCCCCGACACGAGTGCGTTCTGTTGGCCTATGACCGGAAGGCGGCCTTCGCCGCGGAGCGCGCCGCGAGGCTCGGCCTGCCGGTCGCGTATATCGGCTATTTCAAACGCGATCAGGCTGAGGCGGAGGCCGAGCTCTCGGCCGTCCTGGATGGGGCGCGAGCCGATCTGGTGGCCCTCGCGGGCTTCATGCGCATCCTGTCGCCCGGCTTCGTCGCGGCCCGGCGAGGGCGCCTCGTGAACCTGCATCCATCCGTCCTGCCGGCCTGGCCGGGGGCCCATGCCATCGAGCGCGCCTACGAGGCGGGCTCGAGCGAATTCGGCGCGACCGTGCACTTCGTGGACGAGGGCATGGACACGGGGCCGGCGATCGCTAGCGAGTCCTTCGCCCGGGAGCCCGGCCAGGGCCTGGCCGAAGTCGAGGCGCGAGTCCATGCCGTCGAGCACCGCATCTACCCGAGGGCCGTCCTGGCCCTCCTCGACTCTATCGAGGCCGAAAGGGGAAAGCCATGAAGATCCTGATCGTCGGCTCCGGCGCGCGCGAGCACGCTCTCGCCTGGTCATTCGCGAAGCGCCATCAGGTAGCATGCGCGCCGGGGAACGCCGGCACCGCGGGCTTCGGGCTGAACGTCGCCGCGGATGGCGAGGATACGGCGGCCATCGTGGCCGCGGCCCGCGAACTCGGTAGTGAGCTGGTCGTCGTAGGCCCGGAAGTGCCCCTTGCCGCCGGCCTCGTGGACGCCTTGTCCGCGGCGGGCCTCGCCGCCTTCGGCCCCGGCAAGGCGGCGGCGGCGCTCGAGTCGAGCAAGTCCTTCGCCCGCGCCTTTTCCGAGCGCCGCGGCGTGCCCTGCGCGCGCACCGCGCGATTCTCGGATCCGGCCGCCCTCGAGCGCTTCGTCGACGAGAGCCGCGGCGCGCGCCTCGTCCTCAAGAAGAGCGGGCTGGCCGCAGGTAAGGGAGTGCTCGAGTCGGACGACCCCGCCGAGCTTCTGGCCTTCGGGCGGGAGATCCTGCGCTCGGACGAGCTCCTCGCCGAGGAATACCTCGTCGGCCGCGAACTGTCCGTCTTCGCCCTCTGCGATGGGAAGGATTACGCCATCCTGCCCGCCTGCGCCGACCACAAGAAGGCGGGCCCCGGCGACACAGGGCCGAACACGGGCGGCATGGGCGCAGTCTGCCCCGTGCCCTACGCCGACGAGGCCACGATGGCGCGGATCGAGCGGGAGATCATCGAGCCCAGCTTCCGCGGTATGGCGGCCGAGGGCCTATCCTATCGGGGCGTGCTCTTTTTCGGCGTCATGCTGACGGCTTCCGGGCCCAAGCTCCTCGAGTACAACGTCCGCTTCGGAGATCCCGAGACTCAGTCTCTCCTGCCCCTCTTGGCCGAAGATCTCGGCGAGCTCTGCCTCGCGGTAGCCCGCGGCAAGCTTGGGCATCGGCGGCCGCGCTTCACGGGCGAGACGGCCTGCGGCGTCGTGATCGCCGCCCCCGGCTATCCGGGGCCCTATCCCAAAGGCATCGTCGTAGGGGAGCGCTTGGAGGTCGCCGCGGGCGGAAATGCATCGCTATTCCACGCCTCGACCTCGCTCGACGCCGAAGGGAAGCTGCGTACGGGAGGCGGCCGCTGCTTCACTGCGGTGGGGATAGGCCCGGATTGGGAGAGCGCCCGGTCGCGAGCCTACGCCCTCGCGGACGGAGTACGCTTCGAGGGCGCCTGGTTCAGGCCGGATATCGGCGAGAAGATCTTCGGCCGATAGACGCTATTTGGGCTGGCCCGAGTATTTGGCCGAGAACCACTTGAATAAGGCCTCGGCGCGGTTGGCGAAGGAATCCTCGAGCTTACCCTTGAAGACGCTTGGAGCGGAGGCGCCGCTCTCGGCGTAGAAGACGATGGCGTCGTCGACCTGGACTACGAGGATCCTGGTCTTTAGCGCGTTGGGCGATACCATAGGGACCAGCTTGTAGCTCATCCGCGTCAGGTTCTCGGTCTTGAGCAGGATCGCGTCCGGGAAGGCCGAGAAATCGTAGCGATAGGAGTTCGAGCCGAAGCTGAGGTCCCGCTGGAAGGCGTAGAGGGTCTCGGTCTTGGGGATCGCCCCCACTGCCGGGGGCCGGGGGTCCGCGACCCGGTCCTTCGACCCGGGAGCGGCGATGATGTAGGACTCGGCGTAAAGCGTGCGCATGGACTGACGGCTCGCCGAGTAGTACTCGATTCCCTCCAGGGAGCCGATGGAGCGGAGGATGCCGTAGATCGCGGCGAGCTCGCCCTCGGCCGCGACGGCGCTCGCCGGCTTGGGGCGCTTGAGCTCGAAGGCGGCCTCGACGAGGACCGAGGGCTTTTCTGCGGCGATGGCCGCGCGCAGGGCCGCCGCCGCCTCGTGCGCCGGCAGGTACACAGGCTCGTCAGAGCCCGCGCGCACCGCGCGGCCCGTGGCGGCGATGGCGGCGGCAGCTTCCTTGGGCAGTATGTCCGCGGCGTTCCGGCCCTGGGCCGCAGCGGCGTGGATGGATAGCGCAAATAGCGGCAGGAGCAGGGCCCGCAGGGGCCGCGCTCGGCGTATTAGGACATTCATTCCGGGAGTATATAGCGGAAGCCTCGCCCTTGGGCTAGGCCTCTTCGGCGTCCTCGGGCCCGCCACTCGGCAGGCCCAGGTCCTCGAGGCGCGAACTGTCCTTCGCTCTCGAGGCTTGGGCTTCCAGCGGGGTCTTAACGAAGGTGAAATTCCGCATGATCTTGACGAGGACGAGGATGCGTTCGCGCCCGGTCTGGACTTGGGCCATGATCTCGCGGTTGCGTCCCCCGCCGAGGGTGTGGAGGTTCGTGACGAGGTCGGGGCTCGATCGCCTGAAGTCGGCGAGGAGGTCGCCTAGGGCCTCGCCGAGCATGGCGAAGAGGCCTGCCTCGTCCTCGACGATCTCCCGCGCATTGTCGTTAACCGCGTCCACGAGGCGGGTGAGGAAGGTGCCGATGTCCTTGCCCCGCCGCATCTCCTCGATATAGCGCTTCATGGCGATCAGGGAAACCCTGCCGTTGCCTCGCAGTTGCTCCTCGAATTCGGTAATTCGGCCGCCCGAGCGCTCGCACTGGTAGAGAATGTTGGCGAGGTTGTTCTGGAAGGCCTTGTTGTCGAAATATCCGCCGACGAGGATCTTCTTGATCGATTCCTTGAGCTGCGGCTCGAACTCCGCGGCGATGAAGGTCTTGAGGATGCGTAGGGGCTTGATCCACATGAAGCCGTTAGGGCTCTCGCGGCGGAGCAGGGAGTCGTGCTCCTCGTCGTAGCCGTCGACCTCGAGGACCTCCGCCTCGCCGAAGAGACTGCGGATATCGGCCGCTATGGCGTTCTCGTGCTGCTCGCGGAGGATGCGCTCGCGGTCCTTGTCGAATTGGGTCACGAGGCGCTGGCGGTAGGCGTCTATGAACTCCCTCCGGTCGCGGGGCGTCGAGGGGACGTGGGCGGGATCGTCCTTGATGACCCGTATCATCGCGAGGATGATGTCCTTCGAGAGGCGTTCCGAGAGGACCTTGTCGAGCTGCGAGAAGAGCTTGTCGATCTTCGCCTTCTTGGCCTCGTCGAAGCTGTCGGGCTGGCGGCGCTCGAGGAGGAGGAGGATGTTCGCCTTGAGCTGGGGCGAGAAGACGAAGGATTCGCTGAGGTAGTAAAAATCGAGGAGCTCGGGCAGGGCCTGCTCTCCCGATATCGGCGCGAAGTCGGGCTTGTAGCGGGGATCGTCCAGGCTGGCGCTCGGGTCGAAGAGGCCGACGAGGCGCTCGTAGTCGTGCCTGCAGAGGTCCGTGAAGCGCTCGACCTCGTAGAGGTCGGCGTTGACCGCCCGGGCTCCCAGGTTGTCGAGGGCTCCCAGGTATTCCTGGAATTCGCGCGATACGGCCTCGAGCTCTTCGTCGGTCCTGACGGCGGACTGTAGTCGCTCGATCATGCCATCATAGGAAAAGAAGCGCTTGCGATCCTGTTCGGCCTTGGGCAGGCGGCGATCGATGAGGTAATCGAAGTATTTTTGCGAGACCCTGATATCGGGATTGGCGACGGTCGTGCGCACGAGCTCGGATAAGGGCCGGAGCAGCGCGTAGAACTGATGCACGGCTTGGGCGAATCCCGGGAGGACCAAGCTCTGCTTGACGCGAAAATAGGGAGGGCGCATTTCCGCGAGCGCGGCCTGGAGCTTGCGGATCTCGGCCTTGCGCTGTGCGTCCTGGGGATCTCTAGCGAAGGTCCTGGAGAGCCATTCTTTAATTTTCTTTAGGATACCCATGGATGGATTGTAAAGGCGCGCCGCCCCGGCATCAAGCGGCAGGAAAGGAGGGGCCCTAAGCCCGCATCGCCTTGGCTTTCCAGTCTTCGAGGGCAAGGATCTTCGATTTCCGCCAGGGGCCGGCCTCCCGTTCCTGGCGGTCGATTATCTCCGTATCGGCGAAAATGGGTGCTTCCAGCCTGAGGGCGAGCGCCAGGGCGTCGGAGGGCCTGACCTCTTTTTGAAAAGCGCGCAGGCCCTTGCGATAGCAGAGCCTGGCCCTTGCGCCCAGGCCGGCTTCGCCGAAGAGCTCGACCTTATCCAAAAGGAAGCCGCCCTCGGCGAAGAAATCCGCGAGCAGGGCGTGGGTAAGCGGCCGGGGCGTGGGAATGCTCTCCAAGTCGAGGATGATCGCGCTCGCCTCGAAGGGGCCCACGGGGACTTGCAACCGCCTATCGGTCTGGCGATCCTGGAGGACGACGCAGGGTTCGTCATCTTCCAGAGAAACGCCGCGGATGCGGAGCTCGACTAGGCTATTTACCATATCGTATATAAATCTATCCCGGTCCGGCGCGGTTTTCATTGGGATAGCGCGGATACTATGTGCTATTGACACCAAATGGGGCGCCGCCTATGCTTTTTTACGCTATCCCGTTAGTAATGCGGGGGAAAACGGAGAGCTAGGGAATGTCCGATTTCTTGATCGACGCCGATTTCGAGCTCTACCGGAAGCTGATCTACGACGAAAGCGGGATCACCTTTTCGGCGACCAACCGCTCCATTCTAGAGAGCCGCCTCAAGGAAAGACTCCGCGAGAAGAAGCTCGACAGCCTCAAGGAGTACTTCTCCCTGATAACCAGGGACAAGGAAGAGCTGAAGACCCTTCTCGACTCGGTCACCACCAACCTGACCCGGTTCTTCCGGAATCAGGCGCATTTCGACGCCATCGAGAAGTATGTAGCGCCCGAACTCATCAAGCTGCGGGGCTCGTCTGGCGATCGGAAGCTCCGCTTCTGGAGCGCGGGCTGCTCTACCGGTGAGGAGCCCTATACTCTGGCGATGCTCCTCAAGGAGATCCTCCCGGCGGGCTGGAGCTTCGAGGTCGTCGCGAGCGATATCTCACTCAAGTGCCTCATGGTCGGCAAGGAGGCCTTCTACGCCGACGCGCGGATCCAGGGCATACCCGAGGCCTACCTGCCCAAGTACTTCGACAAGAAGCCTGGCGGATACCAGCTCAAGGACGATATCAAGAAATACGTACGCTTCGATTACCATAACCTGAAGAACGACTCCGGCCTCAGGGGTCTCGACGTAGTCTTTTGCCGGAACGTTCTGATATACTTCGACGAAGCGGCGCAGAAGGCTGCCATCGAGCGGTTTTGGGAGGCCATGGCCCCCAAATCCTTCCTTTTCATAGGCCATTCCGAATCGCTTTTCGGCATGAATACGAAATTCGAGTTCGTCAAGACCGATTGGGCCACATTCTACAGAAAGAACGCATAAGGGAGAACGCGCAGTGCCTGATCCGGTTTCAGTCCTCGTCGTCGACGATTCCGCCCTGATGCGGAACTTGATATCCAAGATCATCGAGGCGACTCCCGGTCTTTCCGTCGCCGACAAGGCGATGAACGGCATCTTCGCCCTCCAGAAGATCCCCCGTTGCGATCCGGACATCATCGTATTGGATATAGAGATGCCGGAGATGAACGGCATCGAATTTCTCAAGGAGCGAAAGCGCCTCGGCCTCGAGATCCCGGTGATAATCCTCTCATCGGTCGCGAAGGAAGGCGCTCAGGTGACGATAGAGGCCCTTTCCCTGGGCGCCTCCGATTTCATTACCAAGCCTTCCGGCTCCGTGTCTTCGGATATCCATACCATTGCCGGCGAGCTGTCCAGGCTCCTCCTTGCTTATGGCACCCAGTACCAGAAGCGAAAGGGGAAGACTCCTCCCCGCTACGACTTCGAGGCGCCCGAGAGGATGTTCGAGCCAGCTCCCCTCCTTGCCGAGCGGGCCGCAGAGCGCGCGAGGCCGGTGCCGCCCCAGCCCCTACGGCAGCCCGGGCCTATCGAGATTATAGCGATCGGCATCTCTACGGGCGGGCCGAATGCCCTTCGCGAGGTTTTTTCCAAGATCGACGCCGACCTTCCTCAACCCGTTGTGGTGGTTCAGCATATGCCCCCAGGATTCACCGAGGAATTCGCGAAGAGCCTCGACCGGATCTGCCCGCTCGATGTCAAGGAAGCGGCGGACGGGGATGTCTTGAGGCCAGGCCGTGTGCTCATTGCGCCCGGCGACAAGCATATAATCGTCGAGAAGAAGCCCCTCGGGGCCGTAGCCCGCCTATCCGATGCCCCCCTAGAGAATGGCCACAGGCCGAGCGCCGATATCCTCTTCGGCTCGGTAGCGCGAGTTTACGGGAACAGGGCCCTCGCCGTCATCATGACGGGCATGGGAAGGGATGGGGCTCGCGAGATCGGGTCGATCTTTCGCGAGGGCGGCCTGACCCTGGGCCAGGACGAGGCTTCCTGCGTCGTGTATGGAATGCCGAAGGTGGCCTTCGAGCTCGGACACGTGACCCAGCAAGTATCCCTGACGGACATGGCCGAGACCATTTCCCGCCTGGCGAAGCAGTATCGCTAGACTTGGACGACTTCCTTGACCTCGGGGATCGTTTTTTTCAGGTAGTTCTCGACGCCCATCTTCAAGGTCATGGTGGACATGGGGCATGAACCGCAGGCGCCCGTCAACTTCACGCTGACTATCCCGTCGTCGCTCACCGAGACCAGCTCGATATCGCCGCCGTCGGCTTGGAGGGAGGGGCGCACGTCCTGAATGGCGCGCAGTACTTTCTCGTTGAGCATGGTGGGACTCCTTACCTCGATAATGTAGCTAGGCCGGGCATTTGGGGTCAAGCGCGGCAGCCGCGACCTCTCGCCCGAGCCGTCGCGCCGGTCCCTTCTCGTGGACGCTTGCGTCCCTGTGTGCTACACTGGCCAAACCCGGAGCGCGGAAGGGGCGGCATGGCGCGTACCATCGTTTTCGTCAACCAAAAGGGCGGCGTGGGAAAGACCACGAGCGCCATCAACCTCGGCGCCTACCTCGCATTGGCGGGGAAGCGTACGCTTCTCGTCGATTTCGATCCCCAGGCCAACCTCTCGAGCGGCCTCGGGCGTAAGCCGGGCGGGCAGAGCATCTATAACGTGATCTCCGGCCAAGCGACCATAAAGGAAATCATTCAGCCAACTAAAATCGAGTGGCTCGACCTGGCGCCCTCGTCGATGGACCTCTCCGGCGCGACCGTAGAGCTCGTCGACCAGCCTGACCGCAACGAATACTTGAAGCGGGCCATCTCCGAAGTGGCTCGGGAATACGACTTCATCCTCATCGACTGTCCCCCGTCCCTGGGCATCCTCACTCTCAACGGCCTCGCAGCCGCGGACGAAGTCCTGGTGCCGCTCCAGTGCGAGTACTTCGCCCTCGAGGGCCTCTCCCAGATCCTGCAGACGGTCAGCCTCGTCCAGAAGAGCATGAATACCGCTCTTAAGATATGCGGAATTCTCTTTACGATGTACGACTCCCGCACCAAGCTCGCGCAGGAAGTGGTTCAGCAGGTCACCGAGTATTTCAAGGACAAGGTGTTCCGCACCATCGTCCCGCGCAATGTGCGCCTTTCCGAGGCACCCTCCCATGGGGAGCCGATCTGCCTCTACGACCCTTCCTGCATCGGCGCGAAAAGCTACGAGGCCCTGGCCAAGGAGTTCTTAGCCAGGGAACTCGCCACGCAGGCCGTGGGCGCCGAAAGCGGCCTCGATGGCTAAGCAGTTCGGCTTAGGCAAGGGCCTTGGCGCCCTCATCCCCGACTCAGAGGTCGCCGCGGTGGTCGTGGAGCGGAGCCCTTCGGGCGATGCCTCTGCCACTGTTCTTCCCCCGCTCCCGGGCCTCCGCACGCTGCCCCTCGCGCGGCTAAGGCCGAATCCCGAGCAGCCCCGCAGGAGCTTCCCTCCCGAATCCCTGGCCGAGCTCGCCAGCTCGCTCAAGACCCATGGCCTCATCCAGCCCATTTTGGTTGAGGAGGCAGGCGACGACAGCTACCTCATCGTCGCCGGCGAGCGCAGGTACCGGGCGGCGGTCATGGCCGGCCTGGCCGAGGTCCCGGTCATCGTCCGCTCCTTTACGCCGGAGAAACGCCTCGAGATAGCCCTCATCGAGAACGTCCAACGCGAGGACTTGAACCCGGTCGAGGAGGCGGAAGCCTACCGCGGACTCATGCTGATGGGCGGCCGCTCCCAAGAGGAAGTCGCCGACGTGGTCGGTAAGAGTCGCAGCGCGGTCGCCAACAGCGTACGCATCCTCAGGCTGCCCGAACCCGTCCTGGCCGCCCTCCGCGAGGGCAGCATCAGTTCCGGCCATGCCAAGGCCCTGCTCTCGGTCGCAGACCCAGGCAGGCGGGATATGCTCTTCGCCAGGATCGTCGCCGAGGGCATCTCGGTCAGGGAGACCGAGGCGGCGGCCCAGGAAATGAACAATCCCCGCATGCCCTCCGGCAAGTCGGCGGGCAGGCTAGAGAAGGCCAAGGAGCCCGAGATCCGCGAGGTCGAGGAAAGGCTGATAGAAGCACTCGGTACCAAAGTGAGCGTAAAGGGCGACGGCAAGAAGGGAACGATTTCGATCGAGTATTACTCCCTCGAGGACCTGGAGAGGATACTCGACGTGCTGGCGGGCTGATCTGGTAAAAAAATAAGGCGGGCACCGGCAAGCCGGCGTCCGCCTCGGTCGCATTATTTAATTCTTCTTAATAAACTTTGTTAATTCGCCGCGGTTTCACAGCCGGCGCAAGAAGGACATTAACACGCGGCGCGGCATCCGGGTGCTTTGTTAAGTCCATGTGGAGTCTTTGTGAGTGTTACGAAGATTTGGTGTTTTTGAATCGC
>DBTW01000141.1:0-1568 GCA_002307245.1 Spirochaetaceae bacterium UBA1306
TCGCGCGCTGGATGAGGCACCCCTTCCTGTCCGAGCGCCCCCCCAAGAGCACCGGCCGCGAGGAATTCGGCCGCGCCTTCATGCGCTCCGAGATCGACGGTCTCATCGACGCGCGCGTCTCCGCGGACGGCGATCGCGGCCGCCTCGCGCTGGATCTCCTCCGGAGCGCCGAGGCTTTCACGGCCCGCGCCGCGGCCGGGGCCTATCGGGCATTCCTTCCCGAGCCGCCCGCCCTCGTCATCGTCACGGGAGGCGGCGCGCGAAATCCCCATATCATGGGCGAGCTCGCCCGCCTCCTGCCGGACGCCCAGGTCGCGACGGGCGACGAGCTGGGAATCAGCGTGGATTATAAAGAGGCCGAGGCCTTCGCCCTCATGGGCCTCTTCTCGCGGCTCGGCTTGCCCTGCACCGAGCCTTCGGCCACCGGGGCCTCGCGGGCCGTCGTCGCGGGGAAGCTCTCGCTGCCATGACACCCTGGCTCTTCGGGATCGACGGCGGCGGGACCTCGACCCGCCTCAGGATCGAGTCCCTCTCGGGCGCCCCGCTCTTCGAGACCGAGGGCGGAAGCGGCAACCTCAACTCCAGCCCGGCAGCCGCGGTGGCCGCCGGGCTCGCCGCCCTCTTCGACGCGGCCTACTCCTCGGGCGCGGGCCTCGACCCCGGCGACTGCGCGGCCGGCCACGCGGGCTTCGCCGGCGCGGGCCGCCGCCCCGAGCGGGAAGCCCTTGCCTCCATGCTCCGCGCGGCCTCGCGCGCCGCCTGCCCCATCTCGGTCGGCGACGACGCCGAGGCCGCCCTCGTCGGGGCGCTCGGCGACACCGAAGGGCTCCTCCTCGTGGCAGGTACCGGGTCGATCGCCTACGGCCGCGCGCGCGACGGGACGACCGTCCGCGCGGGCGGCATGGGCCACCTCCTCGGCGACGAGGGCTCCGCCTATTGGGTGGCCCATACCGCGATATCCAGGGCCTTGCGCTCCGCCGAGGGCCGAGACCTCCCCACGACACTGCTCGATGACGCCGTCTCCCACTTCGGTCTCGAGGGCCCCGACGGCCTCATTCCCCTCTTCTACCGCGCCTTCGACAAGGCCCGCGTCGCCGGCTTCGCGCCCGCCGTTTGCCGCGCCCGGGACGCTGGCGACGAGCTCGCGCGCGCCGTGCTCGACGAGGCCGCGGCCGAGCTCGCCCTCCTCGTCGCTTCCGTCCACGGCCGCATCGGGCCGATGCTGACGCGTCCCCGACTCGCCCTGGCGGGGGGCCTGTCGCGCGGCGACCCGGCCCTCGCCGCCGCCCTGGCAGCTCGCCTGCGCGCCGCCATTCCGGGCCTGGAAATCGTCGAGCCCGCCGCGGGCGCGGCCGCGGGCGCCTGCGCCCTAGCCCGATCGCGCGCCGCTGCCCGGGGCCGCGCCTAGGAAAAACCTTAACTTCCTCCCCCCGATTCCGATACTCCAATGGAAGGGGAGGATGCGCAGTGATCCGAGGACTGTATACAGGGGCCAGCGGAATGAGCGCGCAGCAGGTGCGCCTCGACGCCATCTCGAACAACCTCGCCAACGTCGACACCAGCGGCTA
>DBTW01000141.1:1988-3456 GCA_002307245.1 Spirochaetaceae bacterium UBA1306
ACCGAATTCGAGCAGGGCTCCCTCAAGCAAACCGAGAACGACTTCGACCTCGCCCTCGACGGGCAGGGCTTCTTCTCGATACAGACCCCCTATGGCGAGCGCTACAGCCGCTCCGGCTCCTTCGTCCTCGGCAAGGAGGGCTTCCTCGAGACCAAGGAAGGCTACCCCGTCCTCGGCGAGAAGGGACCCATCCAGGTCAAGGCCAACAACTTCAAGGTCGACGCCGACGGCAACGTCTTCGTCAACATGGACTACCAGGACGACCCCTTCCGCCTCGTCGGCCGCGAGGAGAACGACTGGAAGGGCATGCAGAAGCTGGACACCATCAAGATCGTCGATTTCCCGAAGGAGCGCTTCCTCGCCAAGCAGGGGGACTCCCTCTGGCGATCGACCGAGGAGTCCGGCGACGCGGCCGTCATGGCCCAGGGCTCCCGTCCCAAGGTCGAGCAGGGCTACGTCGAGGCCAGCAACGTCAATCCGGTCCTCGAGATGGTGCGGATGATAGAAGTCAACCGCGCCTACGAGGCCAACCAGAAGACCATACAGTCCGAGGACTCGCTCCTCGGCAAGCTTTTCGAGACCGCGCGCGTCGGCTGACGGACTACAGGAGAACAAGCATGGTACGGAGCCTTTGGACCGCCGCGAGCGGCATGATCGGACAGCAGGCCAGCATAGACACCATCTCCAACAACCTGGCCAACGTGAACACCTCCGGCTTCAAGAAAATGAGGGCGGACTTCGAGGACCTCCTCTACCAGACCACCCGGATAGCCGGCACGCCCGCCACCGAGGACACAGTCGTGCCCGTGCCCATACAGATGGGCTCCGGCGTGAAGCTCGCCGCCACCCAGCGCGAATTCACCCAGGGCAACCTCCAGAACACCGAGAACGTCTCCGACATAGCCATCCAGGGCGACGGCTTCTTCCGCGTCCAGACCTACGACGGCACCTACGCCTACACCCGTGACGGATCCTTCAAGATCGACGCGAACGGCCAATTCGTGACCTCCGACGGCTACAAGCTCATGCCCGAGCTCACCCTTCCCCAGGGCTACATACCCGAAACCCTCACCGTATCCCAGGACGGCCGCGTGTCCGTGAAGGTGCCCGGCCGCGACGATCCCATACAGGTCGGCCAGCTCGAGCTCTACCGCTTCGCCAACCCCGTCGGGCTCACCTCCATGGGCGACAACCTCCTCAAGCTGTCCAACGCCTCCGGCAACCCCATAGCCGGCCGCCCCGGCTTCGACGGCATGGGCAAGACCGTCCACAAGTTCCTCGAGATGTCCAATGTCTCCGTCGTGCGCGAGATGGTCAACATGATCGTCGCCCAGAGGGCTTACGAGTTCAACTCGAAAGCCATCCAGACCAGCGATAACATGCTCGCCACAGCGACCAGCCTAAAGCGCTAGCCGCTCCGCGCCGATAGTTGACTAGAGATAGGCGAAGCAGGAGAACATGAAATGCA
>DBTW01000126.1 GCA_002307245.1 Spirochaetaceae bacterium UBA1306
CCGGTCGGCGTGCGCGCAAGGAACGAGTGGCATGGATTGCCGCTCGTATAATCCTCAAGGAGGGTCACATGATCATCAACCACAACATGAGCGCGATGTACGCGAATCGCACGCTCGGCAACACGGGCGCGGACATCGCTAAGGACATCGAGAAGCTCAGCTCCGGTCAGCGCATCAACAGGGCAGGCGACGACGCGTCCGGCCTCGCGGTATCCGAGAAGCTCCGCAGTCAGATTCGCGGCCTGAACCAGGCCACGAAGAACATCGAGAACGGCATTTCCTTCATCCAGACTACGGAAGGCTACTTGAGCGAGACCCAGGACATCCTGCACCGCATGCGCGAGCTCGCGGTCCAGGGCGCAAACGGCGTGTATACCTCCGAGGATCGAATGCAGATCCAGGTCGAGGTGTCCCAGCTAGTCGACGAAATCAACCGCATCGCCAGCCACGCCCAGTTCAACGGGATGAACATCCTCACCGGCCGCTTCGCGAAGAACGGCACGGCGATCATGCAGTTCCAGGTAGGCGCGAACATCGACCAGAGCAAGCAGGTCTTCATCGGGACCATGACCGCGGAAGCACTCGGCCTCAAAGGCGGGCAGGGCACGACGGACATGATCACGATCGAGGATCCGGCCAAGGCCAACCAGGCCATCGGCAAGCTCGACTCGGCCCTCAAGGTCGTGAACAAGCAGCGAGCCGACCTCGGCGCGTACCAGAACCGCTTCGAAATGGCGGCTAAGGGCGTTTCCGTGGCAGCCGAGAATCTCCAGGCCGCCGAGAGCCGCATCCGCGACACCGACATGGCGAGCGAAATGGTGAACTATGTCAAGAACCAGATCCTCGACCGCGCCGGCTCCGCGATGCTCGCCCAGGCCAACACGCGCTCACAGAACGTAATGACTCTGTTAGGCTGACGGTAATCCGTTCATAGATAAGGGGTACACGAGAGACTTCTGGACGTCATCTCTCGGATTCCTCGAGGGCTTAAGCGCGTAAGCGCCAAGCCCGAAACCTTGGCGGGAGGGGAACGCGCCCCCTTCCCGCTTTTTTCCATCAAATTCTGCGCAGGTTTCGCAGCGCCAGTATCATGAAGATGAGGGCGCGAGGAACTGCGGCTCCGATCCGCGGGATCGTAATCCTTCGGATCGGCGAAGTCGGAGGCATATCATGGCTCTCGACGTTTCCTCCATACAGACATCCTCCCAAGCGCTCCACGACGGATCGAGGCACGCCACCGCCCAAGCGGAGACGGCAGCGACCGAAGCCGAGGCGGCCAAGCGCAGCCAACCCGAGATCCCCAAGGACCTGCAAAGCTCGATCCGCGACCTTCAGAGGGTCAGCGAGGCCTTCAACCGCCGTCTATCCTTCAGCCTCAACGAGAAGCTGGGGCAGGTCGTGGTCAAGGTCATCGATACCGACACCGATAAGGTAGTGAGGGAGATCCCGCCCACGGAGCTGCAGCACGTCTACGAGCGGATCCGAGAGGTGATCGGCATACTCTTCGACGAGTCAGCCTGATAGGCAGGACTTTCGCGCGAGGCTCAGTCGAACGTCTCCCCCGAGGCTCGAATGTCAGACATCTCCATCCCGGGTACCAATTCGGACAAGTACGGTACTCAAAAGCTGATAGAGGGCCTCATGAAGGTCGCGCGCGTGCCGCGCGACAACCTCGACGCCAAGATCAAGGGCCTCGAAAAGCAAAAGACGGTCTGGCTCGACTTCAACCAGCGTCTTGGGGCCCTCAGGACCGACGCCCAATCCCTCTACAACTACAAGAACCCCTTCAACGCCCGCGTCGCCAAGTCCTCGGACGAGGAAAGCCTGTCGGCGACGGCCACCCGCGAGGCACTCGAGCAGACGCGGAGCATCTTGGTGAAGCGAGCCGCCGCTGCCGACCGCTTCCTCTCGGCCGAGATGCCCAAGGACTACAAGGTCGCGGCGGGGACCTATGCCTTCACCGTAGGGGATAAGCGCGTCGAGTTGCGCTTCAACGGAGGAAGCCTGCAGGACTTCGCGGATTCCCTCACTCGCAAGGGCGGCGAGCTGATCCGCGCCCAGGTCGTCTCGATCAAGCCCGACACCAAGTCCCTGGTCATTGAGTCGCTCAAGACGGGCGCCGCAAACCGCCTCGGCTTCGAGGGCGACGCGCTGAAGCTGGCGCTCGACGCGGGCCTGGCCGAGCGCGTATCCTCCTCGAGGCGAGAGCTCGACCCCGCGAAGGCGGCGCGCTGGGAGGCGCCTATGGACGCATCCTCGGCCAAGGCCGGGGCTGGCGTCCTTTCGCTGACCGCGGGAGGCGAGGCCAAGCTGGAGCTCAAGCCCCCGGTCAAGGCCGCGGGGATGACCCTCGAGATCGAGTATCGCCTAACCCGCCTGCCCCAGGGCGAGACTGCCCCCTCGGCCCCGCCGGGCCCCAGTCTCGGGCCCGTGGGCTCGGTCTCGTACGAGGGCATCGGCGTGACCGGCGCTCCCTCGGCCTCGGGCCTCCCCGAATGGGCCTCCCCGCCCGCCCCACCCCGGGTCGAGGATCTCTCGATGGCGAGCGTCGTCGACTCGAGCGGCCGTACCCACGCCCTGCCCGAGCTCTCCGAGGGAGACGGCCAGAAGCTGAGCGTCCCCCTGGGCGACTACGCGACCGAGGCCTCGGGCCTGGGCTTCCGCGTACGCGACACGACGCGACGTCTGGAGATCCTGAAGGCCAGGGTCTTCGACCCCGCCGAGACGGGGGGGCTCCGGCCCCTGCGCCCCGTATCGACCGCCCAGGACGCCCTCGTCTCCGTCGACGGCATCGAGGTCACCCGGCCGTCCAACGCCATCTCCGACGTGATACCGGGCGTCACCCTGAACGTGAAGGCCGCCTCCGACAAGCCGATCAGGCTCAAGGTCCAGCCCGACCGCGAGGCCGTGCAGACAGCCATCGTGGGCTTCGTGGGCAACTATAACAAGCTCATGGGCCAGATCAACATCCTCACCCGGGCCGACGATAGCGTCATCAACGAGATCACCTACTTCACCGACGACGAGAGGAAGACTGCGCGGGAGAGGCTCGGAGCCCTCCAGGGCGACTCCACCCTCAACCTCCTCTCGAGCGCCCTGCAGCGTACCGCCGCCACTCCCTACGAGACCAAGGACGGCAAGGACATGACCCTCCTGTCCCAGATCGGGATCGCGACCAACGCGAGCAGGCCGGGCTCGACCCAGGCCTATGAAGCCTCCCGCATGCGGGGTTACCTCGAGATAGAGGACGAGGTGCTCGGCAAGGCCCTAGACGAGCGCTTCGAGGCCGTGCGGCAACTCTTCGGGAACGACTCGAACGGCGATCTCATCGCGGACACGGGCCTCGCCTACGCGATCGACAGCCTCCTCAAGCCCTATGTGGAAACGGGGGGCATCCTCTCCCTCAAGACCGGCACGATAGACCGGCAACTCGGCACGAGCTCGCAGCCCGGCTCCATGAGGGCCCAGCTGGCCGACCTCGATACGCAGCTCGTGACCAAGGAAGCCGACCTGAAGCGCAAGTACGGATCGATGGAATCGAGCCTCAGCAAGATGGAGAGCAGCTCCAGCTCCATCGACAGTTTCTCGAAGCAGAATTCGGGCCAATGACGGGCCGGAGGAAGGAAACGACATGAGAATCACCGTGAACGGAGCCCCGCTCCCCCTGGATATAGACGAGTCGGGCAGCCTTGGCGCCGCCCTCGCCAGCGCCGACGAGCTCCTCGACAAGGCGGGCTCCGTCATCGTATCGCTCAAGGTCGACGGCCGGGAAGTCGACGCCGAGGGCTACTCGGCCTGCGCCGAGAGACCGGCCTCGTCGGTCGCATCGGTTGAGATCATGGCCGAGGACACAGCCGCCATCAGGCTCCGGGCCCTCGAGACCCTGCTCGAGCTCCTGTCCATCGCCAAGCGCGCCTCGCAGGACTCGCCCTTCCCCGCCGAGGGCGGAGAGACGCGTGCCGAGGCGGCCCAGTCCGCGGGCAGCTCGGCGGACTGGGCCGGGCTCCGGACCGGCACCGAGGACATGCGCGACGCCTTCGCCGGCCTCTTCGCGGCCGACGAGCTCTCCTTCGTCCAGCTCTTCGCCGAGCTCCTGGGCCGGGCGGGCGACGCGCCCGACCGGGCCTCGCGCATCGAGATATCGGCCCAGGCCGACCGCCTGGCCTCGGTCTTCGGCGAGCGCCTCGCCGAGCTGCGGTCCCCGGTCGCCGAGATGCGGACCGCCGCGACCCTCTTCGACGCCCGCTCGGGCGAGCTCGCGGAGCTGCCCGTCCTGCTTCAGACGGGCAAGGAGGGGGAGGCCATGAAGGCCGTGCTCTACTTCATCGAGATCTTCAACAAGGTCATCAGGATAATCCCCGAGCTGAGGAGGAGCGGCATCGACACCGGCTCGCTCAAGGTGGGCGATTCGACGATGGCCGAGTTCTACGGCTCCTTCAACGATATCCTCCGGCAGCTCACCGAGGCCTTCGAGCACAAGGACGCGGTCCTCATCGGCGACCTGGCCGAGTACGAGGTCCTGCCCCGGATGAAGTGCTTCTTCGCGGCGATGGGCGAGGCGCTGCCCGAATCATGAGCGGATCGATGGCCCTAGCCCAGATCCTGTGGCGATCCCCCAGCGCCAGCTCGACCCCCGTCCTCGGCAGCGCGATCGCCGTGGGGGCCGTCGTCCTCGCCCTGGTCGTCTACGCGGTCGTCAAGAGCCGCGGCGGATCCACAGGCCCTTCGTTCAACAAGGCCGGCTTCCGCCGCGCCGCCAGGGCCGCGGGGCTCGAGAAAGACCAGCTGCGATTCCTCGAGGAATTCGCGAGGGCCTCGGGCCTCTCGAACCCGGATTTCGTCTTCCGCAACCCGCAGAAGCTGGACGCCTTCTTCAAGGACGCCTTCCGAACGATAGAGAAATCGGCCGATTCCGAGGCAGAAGCCGAGGACCGCAAGGCCAGGCTCTTCTCGGCCCGCGAACGCCTGACCCATGCCAGCGCCCAGGGCGGCTCGGTGCGCAGCACGAGGCAGCTCGGGAGGGGTACGCCCCTCACCTTCATCGCCCCGGGCGAGGAATCCTATCCATCGGTCATCCTGGCGGTCGAGCCGAGCGGGATAGCCGTCGAGCCCGTCGCCGACTCCTACGGCGAGCCCCTGCGCTTCCGGCGGGGGACCAAGATCACCTGCTATTTCTACGCCAAGGGCCACGAAGGCTACCAGTTCGCCACTCGCGTCACGGGCTGGGAGAAGATCGGCGGCAAGGACGCGATGGTGCTCGCGCACAGCGAGGCCGTGAGCCCCCTCCCCGCCCGCAGACATGCCCGCAGGGCCATGAAGGCCCCGTGCACCTACTATCGGGTCGCCGTCTCCGCCGCGGCCGGCAAGGGCAAGGGCGCGAGCAAGGCGAAGGTCGAGGGCACGGCCTATCCCGGCACGATCGTGGACATTTCCGCAGGCGGGCTCGGCATCCAGAGCGCGAACCCCTTCGCCGCCGGGGAATTCGTCAAGATCGCCTTCGACGCGGGATCGGGAGGCCAGGCCGCCTTCGCGAAAGTGATCCGGATGAACAAGAACAAGGGAATCGGCGGCGAGATGCACGTCCAATTCGTTAAGATCTCCCGGCAGGGACTGAACGCCATCCTCTCGTACGTCTACGGCTATTCGGACTAGGAACTTCCGGGACGGCGCATATTGACGCGGATGGCAAGCCTTCCCTACAATTAGCGCATGAAGGTCGTAGAGCTGAGGGATCTCAATCGAAGGGAATCCCCGGTGCATTACATAAAAGAGCTCACGGCCGTCGCCGTCATCGAGTGGAACCAGCGGCAGAGCGAGAGCGATATAGCGATCACCCTCGAGCACAAGCCCCTCGGCCCTCCCGACGTTCGCATACACCTCTTGGATACTGTCGATTGGCCGACCCTCCCCGTGATACACGCCATCAAGGATTACGTCGTCGACCTCGAGAAAGCGGGGAGGCTGCCCTGAGGGAGCTCATCCTCCACAGTCCCGAAGAGACTATCGGCCTCGGAGAAGCGCTCGGAGCCGCCGCGGCCGGAGGCCTCGTCATCGCCCTGCGCGGGGGCCTCGGCGCCGGCAAGACCACCTTCGCCAAGGGCTTCGCCCGAGGCCTGGGCGTGGAGGGCGAGGTCACGAGCCCTACCTACACGATCGTCTCGGAATACGAAGGCAGGCTGCGGCTCCATCATGTTGACGCCTATCGACTCTCCGGCCCCGAGGACTTCGACTCGGTAGGAGGCGAGGATCTCCTGTCCGATGCGGGGGGCGTCTGCCTCATCGAATGGAGCGAACGCGTCTCCGAAGCCCTCCCCGCCGAGGCGGCGATCGCGGAATTCGAAGTCCTGGAGGATGGCTGCCGACGTCTCAGGATCGAAGGAGCCGCCCTCGAAACAATGATTCCCAAAGAGGGCGATACCCTCGAAGCAATGACCCCAAAAGAGGGCGATGCCCTCGGAGGCGATAGGGGCCGCAGCCTCGGAAGGTCCCGGCCATGATAGTCCTCGCCATCGATTGCTCCACCGACATACTCTCGGTCGCCCTCAAGACAGACACGGGTTGGTCCGAGTCCTCGCTCGACCTAGGACTCCGCCATGCCGAGCGAGTGATGGAGCTCGTCGATTCCTGCCTATCCCGCGCCGGCGTCGGTCGCTCCGAGCTCGGCCTCGCCGCCTGCGCTGGCGGTCCCGGCTCTTTCACGGGCCTGCGGATCGGCATGGCTGCCTCCAAGGGCATTGCCGCTGGCCTCGGCATTCCCTGGGTCCCCGTGCCGACCCTGGACGCCCTGGCCTGGGGCTTGGGCTGCTTCCCGGGGGCGGTCGCGCCGATCATCGATGGGAAGAAGGGAAGAGTCTATTCCGCGATATACTTACAGGGCGCGAGGGCGACCGAGTGGCTCGATATCCCGCTTGCTAAGCTCGCCACTCTGCTCGATACTTACCCCGATGCCATCGTCACGGGGCCTGACGCCGATCTATTCGCCCCCTACGCGGCCGAACGCCCGGGATTCCGGGTAGACGATCGCGCGCGCTCGCCCGCGGCCAGGGCCATCGCCATCCTCGGCCTCGAGGCTTTCCTGCGCGGGGGGCCGGGACGCACGGACGATGGGCCGCTATATTTGAGACCGAGCGAGGTCGAGGAACCGGCCTCCAAGTAAGCACAGGAGCGGTCCCAGGGCCAAGGAAGGCGGGGATCGGACGGGGAAGAACGGGAAGTATGGAGAATTTCTTCTTATCGCAAGGCCAAGACGAGATCGAGGAGCTCGAGCCCGTCGAGGAGCTCGAGGAAGCCGCGGTCGAGGAGCGCCCCGAATCTCCCGTCCTCGCCGAGGCAGGCGCGCGCGGCGTGGTCCGCAGCTACGACCAGATCCCGGAGCCCTTGGCCCTCCTCGACGAGGACTTCGACTTCGTCTTCCGCAACGCCCAGTTCAGGGAATTGCTCAAGGCCTTCAACTACCCCGACAATCCCTCCTTTTTCGGGACCCTCGGCCGCTCGATCAAGCCCGAAACCGCCCGCTCTATCCGCGAGTCCCTGGGCAGCGACGAGGCCGGGCACGCCTGGAAGGGGACCATCGCCCACCGGTCCAAGGACGCGGCCGCGGTGATCACTAAGGTCCATATCTTCCCCTATTTCTCGGAGGAGGGACCGGATGGACCCAAGGCGAGGAAACCCGGCGCCTTCTCGGTCTACCTGGACGACGTCACGGAGGAGAACCGGAAGGTCCTGCGCGACATGTTCTCCTCGCTCCTGGAAGCCTCCAAGCTCAAGGACAACGACACGGGCAAGCACATCGAGCGCGTGAACCACTACGCGAGCCTGCTAACCAAGGAGCTCTTCAACGACCCGCGCTGGCCCGAGGTGGACAAGGATTTCATCGAGGACATCGGCTTCCTCGCCGCGATGCACGATGTAGGCAAGATCGGCACGCCCGACGATATCCTAAATAAGGAAGGCCCCTTGAACGAATTCGAGTGGGGTATCATGAAGGAGCACACCAAGAACGGCGCCTTTATCCTCTCGAGCTACCCGAACCCGATGGCCAAGGAGATTGCCCTGTCGCACCATGAGTGGTGGAACGGCTCAGGCTATCCCTACAACCTCGAGGGGAAGATGATCCCCCTCGCGGCGCGCATCGTCACCCTTGCCGACGTCTACGACGCCCTGCGGATGAGGCGGAGCTACAAGCCGGCCTACAGCCACGACGTGGCGATCCAGAAGATCAGGCAGGAGAAAGACGTCCACTTCGACCCCGAGCTCGTCGACGTGGTCCTCCGGGTGCAGAAATCCTTCGCGGAAGTCTACGCGGCCAACGCGGACTAGAAGGCGCGGTCCCTACCCTAGAATAGCTTGATGAAGGCGCGGCGGCGCTTGTGTTGGGTCTTCTCGTAGTCCTTCCACATGCCATGGACCTTGAAGTTGGTCTCGAGCTCGGGGTTGGTCTCCGAGAATTTCACCCCGGCCGCGATGGCATCCCTATTTAGCGCGTTCATGATGAGGGCGACGACCCCGCGCTCCTGGTACTCCGCCTTGATGCCCACGACGTACATGTCGATGACTTCGGGATTCTTGATGGCCGACATGAAGTAGTACCAGCCGAGCGGGAACAAGCGCCCCTGGGCTTTCTTGGCGGCGAGCGAGAGGCTCGGCAGGGTGATGCCGAAGCCGATGAGCTTTTCCTGGGCATCGACGAGGAGCTTGACGAAGCGGGGATCGGCGAAGCCCAGGTAGGTGTCGATATAGAACTTGACCTGCCCCTCGGTGAGGGGGCAGGTGCCGTACAGGGGCTCGTAGGCCTCGTCGAGGAGCGCGAAGATCTGATCCCCGAACTTCTTGACGATCTCCCTCTTGCCCTTCCACTCGTGGATGTGCACGCCCGTGCGCTTGGAGATGAGCTCCCCGACGCGCTGGACCTTCTCGGGTATGGAGTCGGGGGTCTTGACGCGGAATTCGATCCAGTCGGTATCCTTCGAGAAGCCCAGCCGCTCCATGTAGGGCGCGTAATAGGGTTTGTTGAAACCGGTGGCGTAGGTCCCCAGCTGGTCGAAGCCCTCGATCAGCATCCCTTCCTTGTCGAGGTCGGTGAAGCCCAGGGGCCCCTGCAGGCCGATCATGCCCTTGGACTTGGCCCAGTCCTCGACCGTCTTGACGAGGGCCTCGGCTACCTCGAAGTCCTCGATGAAGTCGATCCAGCTGAAGCGGGCGTACTTCTTGCCCCACTTCTCTATGACGCGGTTGTTGATGATACCCGCCACGCGGCCCACGGCCTTCTCGTCCCTGTAGGCCATCCAATAGGAGGCTTCGCAATACTCGAAGGCGGGGTTTTTGTCCTTGCTCAGGGTCTTCAGGTCATCCATGTCAAGGGGCGGCACCCAGGCGGGATCGTCTTTGTAAATAGAATACGGGAAGCGAACGAAGGCCTTCAGCTGCCTCTTGCCCTCGACGGGCCTGATTTCCACTCGCATGTGCTCTCCTTCTGGAGGGGAATGGAATCGGTTCCTTCCCTTCTCCAAGCCTCGATGAACTCTTCGTGGCCGGCGATCTGGGCCGCTATGACGGCGTCCTGGAGCATGCCCCGGGAGCACCAGTCATTGCCTTCCAGGACGTAGAGGTGCCGCAATGTGCCCTCCGCGTCCTCGATGGTGAAGGAAGGGTCCACCTTCCTCCGCGCCTCGAGCCCGCTAATCGTGCTCTGTAGGGAATCTTCGTAAGCGCGTTCGCGCCAATCCAGGGAAGCCAACTAAGACACTCTCTTTCGGGGAGGATTATAGCCAGGGCTCATGAATTTGACAATTGCATTTGAAAAGTCAAGAAGCATCCTCGCCGTAAATAGGAAAATATCTATATATAGAGGAAAAGAAAAGCCCGACTCTGGGGAGCCGGGCTTCCAGCATCGTAGCGAGAGAGGGGGTCGAACCCACGACCGAGCGGATATGAGCCGCTTGCTCTGCCAGCTGAGCTATCTCGCCATGCGCGTAGCGGATGATTTATAGCGGGCCAGGCATGCCTTCGTCAAGAGGATGGGGCGCGGCAGGATGCTCCCAAGCCGAGGAGCTGATCCCGGAAAAGCAGCGTTATCGTTCAACGCGGATATGATACCGGAAGAGCTTTATCAAGGCGAGGGGAAAATTGTATCCTGCATGTCCCATGCGCTCAGTCAAATCCCTCGTCGGCGCCTATCTCTCGAGCTATCCCCTATCCGACCGCGCGACCCTCTTCTACGATGGCCGCGCCGGATTCTGGTGCGGCATCTTCAACGGCCTCGCTCTGCCCCTGGTCGGCGTGGTCGGCCGCAAGCTCGGCATGAGCTCGGTCGAGCTCGCCCTCCTCACGGGCAGCCAATTCGCCGGGCTCCTCCTGAATCTCTGGTTCGGGCACCTCGCCCGGGAGGGCGACCTCGTGGCCTGGGTGTTCTGGCCGGGCTTCGTCTCCCGCGCCTCCCTAGTCCTCGTAGCCATCGTGGCCTCGCCCTCGGCCTTCCTCCTGATCATGGGCTTCTACTACTTCATCTCCTGCTTCACGGGCCCGGCTTACTCGAGCATCATGCGGTCGAATTACTCGGACGCCAACCGCGCTCGGGCGATGGGCCATATCCGCATCATGCTACAAGCGGTCTCGGCGCTCTGCGCGGCAGCGGCGGGCGCCTATCTCCAGGCCCACCCTGAAGGCTACCGGTTGATCTTCCCCGTCGCGGCCGCCGCGGGGGCGGCGAGCTCCCTGCGCTTCCGCAAGGTAAGGCCGAGGAAGCGAACATCGCCAGCGGAGCTGGCGGCGCCAGCCTCGCACGCGGCGGCTAGGAGCTTCCGGCAGTCCCTCGCCCTGCTCCGCGAGGACAAGGCCTTCCTCGCCTTCATGGCCATCTACTTCGTCATCGGCTTTCCCGACAAGATGCTCATTCCCCTCGAGCCGATCCGCCTGGTCGACGAACTGGGGGCTGGCTATGGCGCCGCCGGCCTCGTGCTGGGGACGGTGCCCCTGGCCGGAGCGGTCCTCGGCTACTTCGTCTGCTCGCGCCTGGCGAACAGGATCGACCCCTTCCTGCTCCTGGTCGCGACGGCCCTCCTCTCCTCGACGCGATTCCTCGGCTTCGCCCTCGCGACGGCCCCCATCCACCTGGTGCCCGGGGCCTTCCTCAACGGCATGGCCAACGCGGGCTGGGACCTCCTGCCGCTCTTCACGATACTCGTGTTCGCCGACGAGGAGAGGCTCGGCATCTACATGGGCCTCTTCAATACCCTCGTCGGCCTGCGCGGCCTCATAGGCCCCGCCCTGGGCACCTGGCTCTACGAGGGCCTCGGGACGCGGATCTCCGGGATCTACTGGATCGCCTTCGTCCTCGAGCTAGGCGGCTCCCTCATGCTCATCGCGTTCTGGGTCCGCCGGAAACGCTCCGGGCGCGCCCGGCGATGAGGGCCAGTCCCCGGAGGGCGAGGTCGGGGACGAAGCGGGCCCCGCCTGGCCAGGCCCCGGGGCCGAGGGAGGATAGCAGGTCCCGGCCCTCCTCCCCCCCGGTCCCGAGGATCGCCACGGACGATGGCGATTCGGCTTCGCCTAACGCGACCAGCTCCTCGGCCTGGAGCCGGGCAAGGCGCTCGACGAGGCCGGCATAGCCGAGGGACAATCCCGCGCGCAACGCCTCGGTCGTGTTACGGCCGATCGCCCGACAGGCCCGGCCCTCGGCCGGGGGAGGCGGGGCCACCTCGGGCAGGAGCGCGCCCGAGGACCGCAGGCACTGGGCCGCCGAGCACAGGCCTGGGGCGAAGGCGGCCCCGAGGTAATCCCCCGAGCGGCCGACGGCCGAGAAGGCCAGCACCGCGTCGAAATCGATCACCACGCAGGCCCCCCCGGCGAGCTCGCGCGCGGCGGCGGCCTCGCAGACTAGGTCGGAGCCCAGCTCGCTGGGGATGTCGGTCCTGATCTTGACGCCCGTCTTTACCCCGGGCCCGACGATGGAGCAGTCGAGGCCGAAGGCGGCCCCGACCGCCAGGGCCAGCTCGCGGGATAGGGAGGGCACGACGCAGGACATCCAGGCCTCGCCGATCGCGGGGGCGCCCTCGGGGCCGCCCGGCGAGCGGGCGAAGGACTCGAGGATGAGGGCGTACTCGTCCGCGCGGCGCCCGGGCAGGGAGCCCATCCGCCTGACCGCGACGGGCTCCGCGAGGCCCTCGCCGCCCGCCTCGCTAAAGAAGCCCACCGAAACGCCCCCGTTGCGGGCGTCGATCGCGAGGAGCACGGCTATTCCTCCTCTTCGGCGAGCCTGGCCCTGCCCGTGCGGCTCTCGATCCCCTTCCACGAAGCCACGACGCCCAGGGTGAGGACGGCGGCGAGGGCGGCTTCCAGTGGTCCGTTCGCTATGAAGGCGGCGAGGGCGGCGGCCGGAGGCACCGCGCCGAAGGCGACGAGGGCGCCGAGGACGAAGAAGCTGTTCGTGAGCGAGCCCGCGATCCCGGCGGTAGCCGCCGCGGCCGCGGGGAGCTTGCCGCGGAAGGCCTTGTAGACGGCCCAGGCGGCCAGGCCGATGAGGAGGCGGGGCAGGACCGAGATGAGGGGATTCACGAAAAAGGCGTCGATGGGCCCCTGGGGCGAGACCGCCGACTTGACGAGCGCCGAGACCCCGAAGATCGCGCCGACGACAGTCCCGACGACAGGCCCCTCGAGGACCGCCCCGATGATCACGGGAACGTGCATCACCGTGAGCGAGGCGCCCGCGAACCAGGGGATCATCCCGAAGGGGGTGATGATGAGGGCGATCGAGAGGGCGCCGAGCGCCCCGGCCACGACGGTCTTGCGAACTGCGTTCTTCCTGGCCATATGCATCTCCTTTACCTAGCGATTGCGCAGGCTATAATCCGCGACGAACGAGGCGGCGCAGGCGACGACCGCGGCGATCCGCGAGGCCGCCTCCCCGCGGGGCTTCGGGTAGCAGGCCAGCCTCGTCCGGCCGTCCTCGACGTAGCCCCTCGCCTCCATCGCCTCGGCGAGAGCCTCGGCCCGCTCGAGGGCCCGCACAGAGATGGGCACGAACAGGGGCAGGTAGGCGCGGGCCCTCGAGATCGGCCCCCCCCGGCCCGTGCCGAAATCGGCGCCCCGCGAGGCCTGGGCCTTCGCGATGGCCTCCATCTCGCCCGCGAGGATCGGCACGAAGCGCAGGGCCACTCCCACGGCGAGCGAGAGGCGCTGGGGTCGGAGGCCCAGGGCCTTGAGCGGCGCGAGGAGGTCCTCAAGGCCATGGACGGACTCGCCCTCGCTCGTCACCGCGGTGAAGAGGCCCAGGACCGTCATCAGCGACAGGGTCCTGACGACCGTGAGGATGGCGAGCCACGCCTCGCGTTCCGTCGCCTGGAAGGGGCCGAGGGCGAGGAGAACCGGCGTCGCGTCCCCGGGCCAGGAGAAGGCGAGCTGGAGCAGACAGACGAAGGCGAGCAAGGGCGCGAGGGGCTTGGCTCCCCGGAGGAAGAAGGAGGGGGGTATGCCCGCGGCGGCCCCCAGGCCGAGGGCGACCGCCAGCGGGAGGGCCGCGCCGAGGTAGGACGAGGACGCGATGCCCGAAACCATGAGGGCGAGGAGCCAGAGGTACTTGGTCGTCGGCCTCTGCCGCTGCACGAAGCCGTCCCCGCCCAGGTAGCGGCCGATGGAGACGTGGCGGAAGAACTCGATGCCCCTCACGCCTCGCCTCCCCTGCCGGATGCCGGGGCGCGCGAAGCGGCGCGCGCGAGCTCCTCGACGCGGAGGGGCCGCTTCCCCGACGGGCCGGCGAGCTCGAAGCCCAGCTCGGCGAGGCGGATGGCGACACGGACGGCGAAGGGCCTGCGTATGCCCCAGGCGGGGTCGTAGAGATCGTAGAAGAGGGTCTCGGGATCGGCGACCGCGGCGATCCGCCCGCGGTCGAATACGGCGACGAGGTCGGCCATCGCGGCCTCCTCCATCGAATGGGTCGCCATGACGACGGATGAGCCGCGGCGACCCTTCCCGAGGACGAGCTCCATCACGGAGAGCTTGGTCTCAGGGTCGAGGGCGCTCGTGGGCTCGTCGAGGAGAAGGGCCTCTCCCTCCATCGCGATGACGCCGGCCAGGGCGAGGCGGCGCTTCTCGCCGCCCGACAGGGCCCTCGTCCGCCGGTCGCGGAACAGGTCATAGGGCAGCCCGGCCTCGGACATGGCTCTACTGACCCGCTCGACGAGGGCTGCCCCCTTGAGCCCGAGATTCCTCGGGCCGAAGGCCACGTCGTCGGCGGCGTAGCGCTCGAAGAGGGCGGACTCGGGCCTCTGCATGGCGAGGGGGGCCCTGACGCGCATGGCCCGGAGGTCGGTGCGCGGATCGCCCAGGGACTCGCCGAAGGCCCGGGCCTCGCCCCCCGTAACGGCGACGAGGCCGTCGAGGAGCTGGAGGGCCGTGGACTTGCCGGAGCCCGTGCGGCCCACGAGGGCCATGACCTTGCCCCGCGGCGCCTCGAGGTCAACTTCCATAAGGGAAGGGGTCTCGCCGAGGGCGCCCTTGAGGTAGGCGTGCGACGCGGCCCTGAGCTCGAAGGCCGGGGGCGGCGGAACCTCGGCGTTGACGCGTTGCGCGACACCAATGGGCGATTTCCGCCTCGTGGAAGCCTGGGCCTCCGAGGCCGTCGCCACGCGCGGGCCGAGCGCGACCGCCAGCCGCTCGGCCAAGGCCTCCGGGCCCTCGGAGGCCAGGGGCCGCAAGCCGAGGCCCGAGGCCAGCCGCGCGCATGGCGGAAGCCTCAGGGAGGGCCCCAGGGCATCGAGTCGGGTCTCGCCGCCCTCGAAGAGCTCGGCGGGGCTTCCGTCGAAGGCGACGGCGCCGGCGCGAAGGACGATGACCCGGGCCGCGCGGGCGGCCTCGGCCATGTCGTGCGTCGCGTGCACGACGGCCTTGCCCGAGGCTACGAGGGCGTCCATCAGGTCGAGGACGGCCTCGGCGGCCTCCGGGTCGAGCATGGCAGTGGCCTCGTCGAAGGCTATGCAGCGCGCGTCGACGGCGAGCGCGGCCGCGATCGCCAGGCGCTGCTGCTGGCCCGCCGAGAGGAAGAGCGTGGCCCTGCGCTCCATTCCCTCGAGCCCGACGGTCGCGAGGGCCGCGCCGACGCGCCGGCGAATCTCCTCGCGCGGCAGGCCCAGGTTCTCGGGGCCGAAGGCCACGTCTTCCTCGACGGTGGACGAGACGATCTGGTCCGGGGGGGATTGGAAGACGAGGGAGACGAGGGAGCGCGCGGCGCGCAGGCCTTCGGGGCTGGAACTGGGCATCGAGGACACGCGGACAGTCCCGGAGTCGGGCAAGAGGAGGGCGTCCATCAGGCGGAGGAGGCTGCTCTTGCCTGAGCCGTTCTCGCCCACCACGGCCAGGTACTCGCCCCCGCGGATCGAAAGCGACGCGCAATCCACGGCGGGTCGGGTCGATTCCGGATAGGAGAACGACGCCGTGTCGAGTTCTACGAGCGGGGGCGTTAAGGACATGGGTACCTCGCGTCTCGGCCGCGGTCTGTGGCGGTCCAAGCGACATGGAGAAAATACGCGCGCCGAGGAGGCCGTGTCAAGGCGCGGGGGCGAAGGAGCTCCGGGCGTGCTCCCTCTGCGAGAAGAACTCCTTCGCCAGCTCGATGAAGCGCAGCTCCTTGGGCTCGAGCTGGGCCTTCGCGTAGCACAGGCCCAGTGCCATCGTCTGCGGGAGCATGACGAGGCTCACCCCCGCTATGGCCGCGTCGCGGTAAGCCAAATCCGGAACGATGGACCAGCCGAGGCCCGAGCCCACGAGCTTGATGATCGAATAGGCGTCGCTGCAGACGTAGCCGACGTTGGTCTTGCACGAGTATTCCTCGCAGATCGAATGCACCCGGTCGGACAGGCCCGGAGCCGTGACCGGTGAGGTGGCGATGAAGGCGCTGGCCTCGAGCGCCTTAATGCAGCGCGCGGGCTCGACGTCGAGTTCGGCACCGGCCGGGTAGATGATCGCGAGGCGCTCCTCGGAGAGAGGCTCGAAAACGAGGCCCTCCTCGCCGACCCAGGACCGCACGAAGCCTATATCGATGGAGCCCGAGCGGAGAGCCCGTTCCTGGGCTTCCGTGGACATGATCGAGAGTTCGATCTTGATATCCGGCTCCTTCTCCTTGATGAGCTCGAAGAAGGGCGGCAGGGTCGAGTACATGAGGAAGCTCACGCAGCCGATCCGGAGGCTGGTCACCTCGGTGCCACCGATCAGCCTGACAGTACGGGCGATGCTGTCGACGCTGTCGAGGACGCGCTGGGCCTCGATACTCATGTACTCGCCAGCCTTGGTGAGCTCGGTCTTCTTGCCCCGGCGATTGAAGAGCCGGGTCCCGAGCTCCCTCTCCAAGTCCTGGATCTGCCGGCTGAGGGGTGGCTGGGATAGGTGCAGCTCCTCGGCGGCCTTGGAAAAGCTCAGGTTGCGCGCCACCGCCGCGAAATACCTGAGATGACGAAGTTCCATGGGACTAGGGTATAGGCAAAGGCGACCGGAAGCAAGGCTGCGGCCCTCCCCATTGCTTACGCGAGCAATTGACCGCGCGGGGCCTCGACCGCCCCGGCCGGCAGACCCGAGCGGCGGATCGCAGCGAGGACGATAGCCGTAACGTATTGCCCCCGACCGAGGCCGGCCCCCTGGGCGCATACATCGAACCAGGGATCGGGCATGCGCGGCATCGGGTTCACCTCCAGGGCGAAGAGCCGGCCGCCCTCGTCGATCAGGTCGCAGCGCGCGTAGTCGCGAACGCCCGCCGCCTCGAAGGCCCTCCTCGCGAATCCCCCGATCCGCTCACGCTCGTCCTCGTCGGCGACAGGCCTCGCGATTGCGAGGCCCCGCTCCCGGTCCTCTCTCGTGACGACGCGTATGGGCCGATCCTCCTCGAGGGCGATCTCGGCCGGCAGCATGAGGGCGCCCTCGCCATTGCCGATCATCGCCACCGTGAACTCGCGGGAGGAGGCCCCGCCCACGAAGTGCTCGACCAGCAACTCGTCGTACTCCTCCAGTGAGGCCTCGACGATCGAAAGGAGATCGCCGGCCTCGAAGGCGATGGACCTGGCGTGGATTCCCCGACTCTCGTCCTCGCCGTCCGGCTTCACTATATAGGGAAAATCCCGCGCCGCCCCGAGGAGCTTGCGGCCGGCGAGGGACCCGGTCTTGGTCCTGCGGACGCAGAAGGAGCTCGGCGTGTTGATGCCGCGGGCCTGAAGCTGGCGCTTGAGCCGCGATTTCGATCGGGAGAGCGCGATGGACGCCGGGGCCGAGCCGAGGTACGGCACGCCCTCGAGCTGGAGGACCTCTCGGATATCGCGGAGCCCGCCACGGGCCTGGGAGCCCCAGAGGCCGGTGAAAGAGCTGTAGGCTAGGTCGGGGCGCAGCTCGCGCAAGGCGTCTAGCAGGCCGTCGAGCTCTCCGAGCTCGCGGTAGGCGACCTCGAGTCCGTGGGGCCGCAAGGCCTCGGCCATCGCGGCGAAACGACTCCGCTGGGCATCCCGCAGGGTCGCCTCCACGTGGGTCGGGGCGACGCCCAGGAGCAGCATCGCGCCGCGGTCGCGCGCGTTCGAAGGATCGATGGCCTTCCTCCTCTCCGGCTCGGGCACCGACGGGTCCCTCGCGGCCAATGCCACGAACATACGCGAGACGGCCTTCGATGTCTAATACTTCGTCGGTCTCACGCCATACTCCGGAGGTATGGGCGAGGACGCGCATATGCCTTTCGAGTATAGATGGCGCCGGAAATAGTATTGGACTCCCCGCGGACGCGATCGTACATTCATCCACGAAGCAGGCGGATCCCCAGTTTGCCCGAAAGATGAAAACCTCGGTCAAGGAGAGGCGATAATGAAGGCGCACGTTTCTTCCATAGCTCTTCGGCCGGCGCTGCTTGCGGGGATCGCCGCGTGCATCCTCGCCGCGGCGTCCTGCGCCTCGGCGCCCAAGGCGATGGATGCCCCGACGGCAGCGCCCCGCGCGGAGGCTCCCAAGGCCGAGCCGCCACAGCCACTCGCCCAGGAGGCCGAGAGCGCGCCCGACGATCTGCGCGACAAGGCGACGGCCATCCGCAAGGACGCTTACGAGCTCGGCCTCAAGGACATCCTGCCCGACGAGTACGGCCAGGCCGAGAAGTCCTACCAGGCCGGTGGCGCGAGCTACGGCTCCGACAACAAGGCCTCGTCGGCGGCCTTCGCGGACGCAGCGGCCCGCTTCGAGGCCCTGATCGCCAAGCTCCTGCCTCTCATCGCGGAATCGCGAGAGAAGAGGGTCGAGGAACTGCGGGCGCGCGCGGTCGAGCGACGCGGCGTCTCCGCCAAGGGCGCGGCCGAGCTCTTCCCTCGGCTTCTCGCCGAAACCGACGCGGGTCTCTCCGACGCGAAGTCCTCCCGCGCATCGGGCGACTACCGGAAGTCCATCGAGCTCTCCAAGGCCTCGGCCAAGGATTACGAGGTCCTTAACAAGTTAGGCGACGCCAATGCGGCGCGAGAGGGTATCGTGGCCCGAGACTTCGCGAAATGGGACAGTTCCAACTGGAACCTGGCCGAGGCGAAGTACTCCTCGGCCCAGGCCTCTTTCCCGGGCGACCCGCAAGGCGCCGCGAACGAGGCCGACGAGGCCACGCGACGCTACGCGAAGGTCATGGAGAACGCCCTGGGCTACTATATGGCCGACCGGAAGTCCGCGTCCGAGGCCGAGAGGTCGAGGGCCGAGGGCATCAAGTCCGAGGTCGCCGCGAAGACAGACTTCGCCGCGGCCGCCGCCATCTACGGCGAGGCCGAAGCCCGCAAGGCCGCCCTGGACCCCGACGGGGCCGCGAGGCTCTACGGGGACGCCGCCGCCTCCTTCGCCGCCGCATACGTTAAGGCCAAGTCCAAGATGGACGAGGCTAAGCTCGAGTTCGAGGCCCTCGACGCGGCGCTGGCCGAGCGCGAGGTCCGGGGCCTGCCACCCTCGCCCGTATCCAGGTAAGGCAGAGGAGGAATGGAAATGAAAACGAGAATGCTCATCGCCGTCGTGGCCGTCCTACTCCTCGCCTCGCCCGCCCTCGCCGAAGGCACGGCGGCCCAGGGCGACCAGCATATCGCGAAGGCCCTCGAGCTTCGAGGCCTGGCCCTATCCGCCTACAGCACGGGCGACTACGATTCGGCGGCCGAGCTCGCGAGAAAAGCCCGGGCCGAGCTGGCCCTCGTCGAGGGAATCTTGCCGCTTCCTGCCACCTACACCGTGCGCCTGCTGCCGGGCGACCGGGACTGCCTCACTATGATCGCTGCCTATCCCTTCGTCTACGGTGATTGGGCCAAGTGGACCATCCTGTTCCGCGCGAATATGGACACGCTCCAGCACCCCGAAGACGCGGACATAATCCTGCCCGGCGAAGTGCTCGTCATCCCGAGCCTGGCCGGGGAGAGACGAAGCGGCGCCTTTGACGATAAGGCCAAATACCCGAGCGTCGAATAGCCAATTCCGTGGCCATCGTTACTCCCCGATACGCCCCGCAGGTCGCGAGGCGTTTTGTATAGTAAATTTGCAATGCGCAATTTTTGCGCAGCGCAACTATTGTACAAAAACAAATCTGGTTGCGCAGTGCATTCGAGCGAACCTAAGAAAACCTAATAGAAACGCATTATAATCAACAAAAAATAGTTGGCACGCTTCCTGCTTATATACTTGTGTAAAAGAAGGAGTGTACCAGCCATGACTAAGTTGAGAATCATCGTATCGGTCGCCGTGATAGCCGCCCTAACGGGCGGGATCTTTTTTCTCAGCGCGTCCAAGAAGAACGGGACCGTTGCTAACACCCAGAGCTACGAGTTGACGACGATCGGCAACGGCTCGATCGAAAGTCTCGTCTCTAGTAGCGGGACGCTCTCGGTGGTATCTTCCGTGAGCGTGCTCGCCCAGATGAGCGGTCGAATCGAGAAGGTGAACGTGGGCTTCAACGAGAGCGTGAAGCGCGGCCAGGTGCTGGCCACCATCAACACCGACCTGCTGAAGCTGCAGGCGAAGGTGGCCCAGGCCGCCGTCGACAAGGCCAATGCCAGCTACGAGCTCCAGCGCCTCTCCCTCCAGAACGCTACGGCGCTCTCGGCGAAGGGCCTCCTGTCCGACTACGACCTCAAGTCGAGCCAATCCTCCCTCGACGTCCTCAAGGCCGAGCTTTCCTCGGCCCAGGCCTCCCTCGAGCAGATCGAGACCGAGATCACCCAGTACGCGATCATAACCTCGCCCATCGACGGCGTCGTACTCGAGCGGGACGTGGACGCTGGCCAGAGCGTGGTCGGAGGCTCCGGCTCCACGTCCACCAGCCTCTTCACGATAGCTGGCGACCTCGCGAAGATGCAGATCAAGGCACAGGTCGACGAGCTCGACATCGGCGCGATCAAGATCGGGCAGGACGTCCGATTCTCGGTCGAGGCGAGCACCGGCACGACCTTCACGGGCAAGGTCAAGGAGATCAGGCTCGTGCCCGAGACCTCGGACAACGTCGTCTACTACGACGTGATCATCCTCGCGAACAACGACTCGGGCAAGCTGCTCCCCGGGATGACCGCGAGCGTCAACTTCATCAAGCAGAAGAAGGACGGCATCCTCGTGGTCCCCAGCGCGGCCCTCCGCTTCACGCCGACGTCCTTGAGCGCCGCCGAGACCAAGAAGGCCCTGTATCTCGCCGCCCTCGGCAACCTGAGCACGACCGAGAAGGAAGCGGCCTCGCTCAAGTACGACGAGGAGCTGAAGGCAGCCGCAGCCGCCGGCGCGGAGGCCAAGAAGACGAGTGGCCTCGCCAGTCTGGTCGGCGGCAACGGCGGCTTCGGCGGGCCTCCCGGCGCCAAAAGCGGCTCGAGCGCCTCGTCGACGCAAGTCGCCGCGACCTCCAGCGCGGCCGTCAAGAAGGCCCTATGGTACCTCGACGGATCGGGGAAGCTCGCGGCGACCATGGTCGAGATCGGCGTGAGCGATTCCACGAATACCGAGCTGGTCGGGGCCGAGGCCCTCTCAGGCAAGTCGGTGATCCTCAAGGTGAAGGTGGAATAGCATGGCTATCATAGAGCTGCGCGGCATCAAGCGCCATTATACGGTGGGGGACATCGTGGTGAAGGCGATACGGGGCCTCGACCTCGACGTGGAGACCGGGGAATTCGTCTCGATCATGGGACCTTCTGGTTCCGGCAAGTCGACCCTCATGAACACCCTCGGCTGCCTCGACAAGCCGACAGAGGGGCGCTACGTCCTCGACGGGATCGACACCTCCACGGCCGGCCCCGACGAGTTCGCCGACATACGCAACGAGAAGATCGGCTTCGTGTTCCAGGGCTTCAACCTCCTCTCGAGGACGAGCGCCCTCGAGAACGTCGAGCTGCCCCTCTTCTACGACCGCTCGGGCTTCAAGGGCAACCCCAAGGAGCTGGCGAAAGCCGCCCTCGAGGGCGTGGGCCTGGGCGGTCGACTGGACCACAAGCCAAACCAGCTCTCCGGCGGGCAGCAGCAGCGCGTTGCGATCGCGCGGGCCATGGTCAAGGACCCGGCCTTCATCCTCGCCGACGAGCCGACAGGCAATCTCGACACGGAGATGACACTGGAGATCATGATCCTCTTCCAGGAGCTCAACGCCAGGGGCAAGACCATCGTGATGGTGACCCACGAGCCAGAGGTCGCCGCCTACACGAAGCGCGTCATCACGATGCGCGACGGGGCGATCGTCTCGGACGCGCCCGTGACGGAGCGCCGGAGCGCGGCCCTGGACCTCGCCGCATGGAAGGAGGAGCACGCGCTCCTCGCCGAGAAGGGGGTGGCGTCATGACCGCGGTGAAGTTGATGAGCGCCTCGCTGCGCAGCATCTTCCGCAACAAGATGAGGAGCTTCCTCACCTCCCTCGGCATCATCATCGGCGTTGCCTCCGTCATCGTGATGGTGGCCGTGGGCTCGGGCTCCCAGGCCCAGATCAAGGCACAGATATCCTCGATGGGCACCAACCTCCTCATGGTGATGCCTCCCAGGGGGCCGCGCGAGGCCAACCGGATGACGATGGCCGACGTCGAGAAGATCAAGGCCGAGGCCAGCTACATCTCGGCTATCTCCGGCTCGGTCACCCTAAACAGCTCCAAAGTGGTCGGCGGTTCCGGCTACTGGTCGACCTCGGTCAACGGCGTCGAGCCCGACTACCTGACGATCAAGCAGCGCTCGGTAGCCTCGGGCGATTTCTTCACGGAGAAGGACGAGGAGGCCAGGAGCAAGGTGGCCGTGATAGGCGCGACGGTAGCCGCCAAGCTCTTCGCCGGCCAGGACCCCATCGGCCAGACGGTCCGCATCGAGACCACGCCCTTCACGATCATCGGGGTCCTCGCCAAGAAAGGATCGACCGGCATGGGCCAGGACCAGGACGACGTCGTGATGGTGCCCCTCCAGACCGCGGTCAACAGGCTTATGAAGGATCGCCAGATCGGCACCATAGAGATGAGCGTCGTCCGCGAGGACCTGATGGCCCAGGCCCAGGCCGAGGTCACGGCCATCCTCCGCGAGTCGCACAAGCTGGCCGACGGCGTCGACGCCGACTTCGACGTGATGAACCAGTCGGAGATCATCGCCACGGCCTCGGAGACTTCCGCGACCCTCACCTCCCTCCTCGCGGCCATAGCGGGGGTGTCCCTCATCGTCGGCGGCATAGGCATCATGAACATCATGCTCGTATCGGTCACCGAGCGCACGCGGGAGATCGGGATCAGGATGTCGGTCGGAGCCAGGAGGCGCGACATCCTCCTGCAGTTCCTCTCCGAGTCAGTCATCTTGAGCCTTTTGGGGGGCCTCATCGGAATCCTCCTCGCCCTGGGCCTCGCCTACGCCCTGACCAACTTCTTCAGCATCCCCGCCTTGGTGAGCCCTGTCGTGATCGCCGCATCGGCCGGTTTCGCGGCGGCGGTGGGCATCTTCTTCGGCTTCTATCCCGCCAGGAAGGCAGCGAATCTCTACCCGATCGAAGCCCTGCGCTTCGAGTAAAAGGAGCCCATGATGAAAGCGTCATTTCGCGCGGCCCTGGCCGTCGCAATCATATCGATCCTCGCGGCGCCCTTGGCCGCGACCGAGGGCAGGCTCGACCTGCAGAAGGCCCGGGAGCTCGCGCTCGCGCGCTCCGCTACAGTCCAGAAGGCCCAGCTGGCCGTCGACTCCGCCCTCCTCGCGAAGCAGGCCAAGGCCAACGCCTTCCTGCCCTCAGTCTCGGCCTCGGCGGGGGGGGCGCTCGATTACTCTGCGGCATCGGCCTCCGAGGGACTCTCGGCCTCGGCCAAGCTCGCCGCGACGGAAACCGTCTATGACGGCGGCAAGAGCGCGACCCTCGTCAAGGACGCGGGCCTCGCGGCCGACTCGTCGAGGGAGGATCTGCGCGCCGCCAGGCTCGAGATCGTCGGCCAGGCCGACTCGGCCTTCTTCGCCGCGCTCAAGGCGTCGGCCTCAGTCGAGGCAGCGGTCGGCGACCTCGACGCCGCGAAGCTGCGCCTCGAAATAGCCCGGGCCAAGGCCGAGGCGGGTGTCCTCGCCAAATCGGACTACCTCATGGCCGAGTCCGAGGCGGCCGCCTGCCAGACCGCCCTGACCAAGGCCAAGAAGACCCTCGCCTCGGCCAGGGCCAAGCTGGCCTCGCTGACTGGCCTGCCGGCCGCGACCGAACTCGAGCCGATCGACTTCTCGGCCTACGACGCCCTCATAGCTAGGCTCGCCGCGCTGGACGATGCCGCGGCCGACGGCCTCGCTTCCGCCTACGCCGGACTCGCCGCCGCGAACAGCCCCAGCCTCGCAGGCACTGCCCTCGCGGGGCAACGGGCGAAGCTGGCCGTCGCGCTCGCCAAGGCTGCCTACCTCCCCACGCTCAGCGCCGGCCTGTCGCAATCGGTGGACTACGGCGCGTCCTCGGGTATCGCCCTGGGCCAGGGAAGCGTCACCCTCACCGCCACCTTGAGCCTCGACCTGTGGAACACGAAGAACGCCGTCGAGACAGCCAAGGTCGCCGCCTCGAGCGCGGCCCTCGACGCGGGAGAGAGCGCGCGGACCAGCCGGCTCGACATCGAGGTCGCGGTCAACGAACTCCTCGCCTCGGTCAGGTCGATCTCGTCGTCGGCCAAGGCTCTCGAGTACGCCGACAGCAATTACCGCAGCGTGCTCGAGAAATTCAAGCTCTCGTCCGCCTCCGCCTCCGAGCTCTCGACCGCGGAGGCCCTCGTGAGCACGGACAAGACGGCCCTCATCGGCGCCCGTTACGACTTTCTCTCCTGCCTTTCTGACATCAGGGGCCTGGCCGGCCTCGAGGGCGACTCCGAGATCCTGGCGGCGATACCGTGATGCTGCTATCATGACGGCATGCCCGGGAACAAAGACATGAGGAAATCGCTCGCATCGATCGGTCTCGCCGCGCTGGCCTTCGGCCTGTTCAGCGGCCTCAACGCGGCCATATTCAAGAGCATGGCCGAGAGGGCCCGCCTCGAGAGCCGGAACGACGGCGAGAGGACCTTGAACCTCCTCCTCGCCGGCCTCCGGGACCACGACGACTTCGGCTCCGCCATTGAGAGCGTCGAGTCGCTGCGGCAGAAGGTCCTGGGCATCGGCGCCTACGCGGACGACGGGACCAAGGCCTATTCCTGGGGTAAGGTACCGGACTCCTATAGCCTGTCCTCCGCGGGCGAGTCGTTGGCGGGCGAGCCCGTCAGGCTCTACGTCGAGAACAGGGAGAACGACTCCCTCGTGCTCATACTCCATCCCTTCCGCGTCGGCCCCCCGCCGCCGCCCGATGGATCGACCAAAGCCCAGCCCGGCGCGGTCGCGAAGGGCAGCCCGCCCTCGGGCTTCCTCTTCACAACCCTCAAGAAGGCCGAGCTCGTCTATCTCGAGATACGCGACCCGAGCTATTGGAGGAACCGTCGGGCGGGGGAGATTCTCTTCCCCATCATCGAGCTCGCCTTGGCCGCGATGATCGCCTTCGTGCGGAGCCTGATCCTCCGCAACGACCAATACAAGCGAAGGATCGAGGAGCAGAAGAGCCTCGTCGTCCTGGGCACGGCGGCGAGCACCCTGGCTCACGAGATCAAGAATCCCCTCCTCTCCATTCGGCTGCAAACGGGCATCCTCGAGAAGACCTGCCCCGAATCGGCGAGACGGGAAATCGGCATCATCAACGACGAGGTCGAGCGCCTGTCCTACCTAAGCCACCGCGTGGGCGACTACCTCCGCGATCCCGCCGGCAACCCGCGCTCCTTCGATCCCCTCGAGATAGCCCGCGAGGTCGGACAGAGGCTCTGCGGGCGCGAGATATCGTCCGCGCCCGACGCCCCCCCGCCGGCCGTCCTCGTCGACCCCGAACGCCTGCGCTCCGTGCTCGAGAACCTCGTCCGCAACGCCCTCGAGTCGGGAGGCCCCGAGGAAGGCGTCGCGATCGAGCTCGGCCCCCACGAGGGCGGCGCCCGCATCGACGTCCTCGACCGCGGCGCTGGCATCGACGCGGAGACGGCGGCCAAGGCCTTCGATCCCTTCTTCACGACCAAGAGCCGCGGCACGGGCATAGGCCTCGCGGTCTGCAAGCGCTTCGTCCTCGCGGCGGGCGGCGCGATTTCCCTCGAGGCCAGGCCGGGCGGGGGCTGCAGGGCGCGCGTCGTCCTGCCGGCCGCGGGAGAGAAAGTATGAGGCTCCTCATCGTCGACGACGAGCGCAACATCCGCGAGAGCCTGCAGCGCATCTTCGGCCTCGAGGGCATCGATTCGAGCGCGGCCGCCGACGGCAGCGAGGCCCTGGCGCTGCTGAAGTCCGAGGCCTTCGACGCGGTCGTGACCGACCTGCGCATGCCGGTCATGGGCGGACAGGAGCTCCTCGAGGCCATGCGGTCCGAGGGCCTTCGCTGCCCCGTCGTGATGATCTCCGCGATCGGCGAGATCAACGACGCGGTGAGCGCCCTGAAATCGGGCGCGGCGGACTACCTGATCAAGCCATTCAATCCCGACGAGCTCATCCTCAAGGTCAGGGCCGCCGTCGGCAACCGGCGGCGCGAGGACCGGATCGAGGCGGGCGCCAGGACGGACGGATCGGCTTCGCGCTTCATCGGCGAGGGCGAGGCGGCCCGCGCCCTCAAGCGCGGCATCGCCAAGATAGCCGGCACCGACACGACGGTGCTGATCACGGGGGAGAGCGGCTCGGGCAAGGAGGTGGTCGCGCGGGAGATCCACGCGCGTTCCCCCCGCTCGGCCGAGCCCTTCGTGGCCGTGAACGTCGGCGGCGTCCACGAGAACCTGATGGAGAGCGAGCTCTTCGGCCACGAGAGGGGTTCCTTCACCGGGGCCGACTCGCGGAAGGTGGGCCTCTTCGAGCTCGCGGGGGCGGGCACCCTCTTCCTCGACGAGATAGGCGAGATGCCCCTGCCCCTCCAGGTCAAGCTCCTTCGCGTGCTGCAGGACCGCAGGATCCGTCGCCTCGGGGGCACGAGCGACATCCCGGTCCGCGCGCGCATCCTCTCGGCCACCAACAAGGACATCGAGGACATGGTGCGCGATGGGCGCTTCAGGGAGGACCTGTATTACAGGCTCAATGTCGCGCGCGTCGCGGTTCCGCCCCTCCGCGAGCGCATGGAGGACCTGCCCCTGCTCGCGGGCTTCCTCCTGGAGAAGCTCCGCTCGCGCATGGGCAAGGGCGAGGCTCGGCTCGGCGAGGACGCTATGGACGCCCTCTCGGCCTACTCCTTCCCGGGCAACGTCCGAGAACTAGAGAACATCCTCGAGCGCGCCCTGATCTACTCCGAGGGCGGGACGATCCTCGCGGCCGACCTGGACTTCGGGACCGTCCGGAGGGACTCGGCGAGGGCCGCGGCGCCGAAGGCCCGCGTCGAAGGCGCCGCCGGCGGGTCCCTCGACGACGCGGAGCGCGAGGCGATAGCGAAGGCCCTCGAGAAGTTCGACGGAAACCGCACGAAGGCGGCCGGGGCGCTCGGCATCAGCCGAAGGACCATACTCTACCGGATCAAGCGGTACGGCCTGGGCTAAAGGGGCGCGATCTCGACGCCCTCGGCCTCCAGGGCCCGACGGATCTCCCGCGCGAAGGCCAGGGCCTTGGGCCCGTCGCCGTGGACGCAGATCGAGTCGACCTCGACGGGGATGGTCTTGCCCGTGATCGCCTCGACCTTCCCCTCGATCACCATCCGGAGGACGCGGGCTATCGCCACGCCCTCGTCCGCGATCATGGCCCCGGGCTTGGAGCGGGCGACGAGGGAGCCATCCTCCTCGTAGGCGCGGTCGGCGAAGACCTCGCGCGCCGAGGCGAGGCCGAGCTCGCCGGCCGCGCGCAGCATCGCGCCGCCCGAGAGCCCGAGGATCACGAGCGAGGGGTCGAAGTCGCGCACGGCCCCGCAGACGGCGAGGGCCAGCTCGTGGTCCTTGCCAGCCATGTTGTAGAGGGCGCCGTGGGGCTTCACGTGGCGCAAGGCGAGGCCCTCGGCCCTGCAGAAGGCGGCGAGGGCGCCGATCTGGTAGAGCACGCAGTCCCTCGCCTCGGCGGGCGAGAGCCCCATGTCCCGCCGCCCGAAGCCCTGCAGGTCGGGGAAGCCGGGGTGCGCGCCGATCGCGACGCCCGCCGCCTTGGCGAGGCGGACGGTCATCCGCATCACGCCCGGGTCCGAGGCGTGGAAGCCGCAGGCCACGTTGGCCGAGGAGACGTGGCGGATGACTTCCCCGTCCATGCCCATGGTATAGGCCCCGAAGCTCTCCCCGAGGTCGCAGTTGAGATCGACGCGGCGCATGCTCGCCTCCCCGGGCCCGGCCCGATGTCAGTACTTGAGCGCGACGTTCTTCACGTCGCTGATGAACATGTGCCCGGGCGCGTGCGTGATGGCTATCTCCGGCCTCGCGTTCATAATCGCGTCCTGGGGCGTCACGCCGCAGGGCCAGAAGACCGGTACCTCTCCGGGCTTGACGGTGACCGCGTCGCCGAAGTCGGGCTTCGAGATGTCCGCGATGCCGATCGCCGCGGGGTCGCCTATGTGCACCGGCGCGCCATGGACCCTCGGCATCGCGGCGGTGATCACCGCGGCCTTCACCACGAGCTCGTGGGGCATGGGGCGCATGCTCACGACCATGTGGCCATGGAAGATCCCCGCGGGGACCGAGGCTATGCTGGTGCGATACATGGGCACGTTGCGGCCCTCCTCGATGTGGCGGACGGGCACGCCCGCCTCGAGGAGCTCGGCCTCGAAGGAGAAGCTGCAGCCGATGAGGAAGGCGACGAAGTCCTTCCGCCACAGCCCGGAGGCGTCCTCGTACTCGCCCTCGAGGACGCCCTTGCGGTACAGCCGGTACTTGGGGATATCGGTGGCGACGTCCGCCCCGCCCGCGAGGAAGGAGAGCGAGGTGCTGCCCGGGTCGGTGACCTCGAGCAGGGGGCAGGAACGCGGATTGCGCTGCGTGAAAAGCAGGAAATCGTAGGCGAGCTCCCGGGGCAGCACCGCCAGGTTGGCCTGGGCGTAGCCCGCGCACATGCCCGCCGTCGGGCCCTTGATCTCGCCCGAGCGTATCCGGGCGCGGGCCTCGGCGGGCCTCATCGCGGAATAGTCCATGTTCGCCTCCTTCATGAGCCGAGCCTTCGAGCGAGGGCCGCCAGAGCGGCCGCCTCGCGCCTGGAGGCGCGTTGCGCGACGCCGAGCGAGACGCGGCTGAACGCGACCCGGTCGCCCGGCCTGCGCTGCGCGAGGGTCCCGAGGTCCGCGTCGATGACCACGGCGATCTTGGCATAGCCGCCCGTCGTCTGCCTATCCGCGAGCATCGCGATGGGCTGGCCGCCGGAGGGCACCTGGACGCCCCCGAGGGGGATGCCGTCGGAGACGATGTCGGTCGGGCCCTTCGCTCCCACGGCCGGGCCCTCGAGCACTGAGCCCATGCGGTCCGACCTGGCCGTCACGGCGTACTCGCCGCCGTAGAAGGCCTCGAGGCCGGCCTCGGTGAAGCTTTCCGCCTGCGGCCCCGGGATGACGCGCAGGACCGCGACGGGCGAGCCGAAGCCCTCGGCCGGCGCGATGCGGCGTCCCTCGACGCGACGCACCGCGATGCGCAGTGGCGCGAGGGGGGCCGCGAAGCGCAGGAAGTCCCCGGCCTTGAGGCCGCGCCCGCGATAGCCCCCGATGCCGCAGTTGAGGTTGGTGGACTTGCTCCCCATGACGAGGGGCAGCTCGAGGCCGCCCGCGAACGCGAGGTATGCGCGGCAACCCGAGCGCGCGGGGCCGAAGGCGAGGACGTCGCCCGGCTGCACGGCGAAGGAGCGGTACATGGGAGCCGCCTCGCCGTTGAGCCTCGGCTCCATGTCCGCGCCCGCGATCGCGACCACGTTGCCCAGGGTGAACTCGAGCTCCGCCCCGGCGAGGGTCATCTCGAGCCCGGCCTCCCCGGGCGCGTTCCCCGCGAGCAGGTTGGCGATGGCCAGGGACTTCAGGTCGAGGGCCCCTCCCTCGGCTATCCCGGAGCGCAGGAAGCCCGGCCGGCCCGAGCCTTGCACGGAAGCGAGCAGGCCCGGCGAGCGCACGAGGAAGCCCATGCTAGGCCTCCCCCGCCTCGATGCGCGCCTCGAGGTCCAGGAACTCCGCCTCGGAGACGGGCCTGAACCTGATGCGGTCGCCCGCGCCGTAGAGGAAGGGCGGGTCGCGATCGGGATCGTAGGGCCGGAGCGGAGTCCGCCCGATGAGGCGCCAGCCCCCAGGCGAGCGCTGGGGGTAGATCCCGGTCTGCGCGCCGCCGATGCCCACGGAGCCCGCGGGGATGGCTTTCCTGGGCGTCGGGAGCCGAGGCGTGGCAAGGGCCTCGTCCATGCCGCCGAGGTAGGCAAAGCCCGGCAGGAAGCCGAGCATGTAGATGCGGTAGTCCCGGGAGCAGTGGCGCGCCACCACTTCTTCCTCGCTCAGGCCCGCGTGGCGCACCACGTCGGGGAGGTCCTCGCCGTAGGGCCCGCCGTAGGCGACCGGTATCTCGACGACGCGCGCCGGGCCCGCCCCGGCCGGCGCCCCGCCGTCGGCTAAGCGTCGGAGCCTGCGGGCCAGGGAACGGAAGCTCGCGCGATCGGGATCGTAGCGCACGAGGAGGGAGCGGTACGTGGGCTGAGTCTCGAGGACGCCCTCGATCCGCTCGGACTGGAGGCGCCCATCGAGGGCGAGGACCGCGTCGTTGAGCTCCTCGCTGATCTCCTCGCCGAAGGAGACCACGATGGCGCGGTCCCCGGCGGGGGCGACCGAGGGCCTAGGCACCGGCCTTTCCCTGGTAGAAGCCGAGCTCGAGGACGCCCTCGAACCAATAGGAGTTCTCCTTGCGCAGGCGGAGGGCCGAGGCCACGCACTCGCGCATGAGCTCGACGACGAGGACGTTCATGCGCAGGTCGCAGCCGTCCACCGAGGGGATGAGCCAGCCCGACATGTCGATCATGCCGCTCCGCGAGGCGGTCCTGATGGCCTCGGCGGCCAGCTCGCCGGTCTGCATGAGCTCGAGCTCGCCCTTGAGGTAGGCGAGGGCCGCGATCATGCCGTAGCAGCCCCAGTCCGAGACCGTCGCGGTCACGACGGCCTCGGCCGCGGTCGCGGCGGCTATCCCGCCCCCGCAGCCGCAGGCGCAGGAGCCGGGCCGGGCGCCGGGGATGTGCTTGTTCAGGCGCTCGCCGATGGAGCCCATGCCGATCTCGTTGCCGAGGTCGCCGATCGAGACGCTCGGGACGCCCCGGCGCCCGAGCTCGGCGAAGAGGAGGTCCGACTTGGCCTCGTAGCTCGACACGTCGAGGCCCCTAGCGTTGTGGTAGACGCCCTGGGCGTTGGCGCCGGGGGCCTCGATGGACACGACGGCGGCCGGCAGGCCCTCCGCGAGGAGGCCCGCGATCTGCGCGGGGGCGGCGCCCCGGTCCTTCGTGAAGGCGACGGCCGCCATCGAGATGGGATAGGGCCGCATCGCGGCCACGGAGTCGAAGAGGTGGAGCCCCATGACCGGGGCCATGTTGCGCACCGCGGCCAGGCAGTCCTCGGGACAGACGATCACGGGCCGCGCCCCGAAGGCCTTCACCAGGGCGCGGGCGAGGAGCATGGAGCTGACGATGCCGTCCATCTCGGCCTTGCCGTGCGGGATGAGGACGAAGCCGGTGATGATATAGACGAGATCGCCGGCCTTGACCGACGAGGCCAGGAGCGCGGCCGCGCGCATCGAGAGGGGCTCGCCCTCTCTCTCGCGCGCGGCGTCGTAGAGGATGCGGCAGACGCCGTAGCCGCGGGGATCGAGGTTGGCGAGGTCGTCGAGGTTCTGGCCCACGTTGAGCCGGGTCAAGGCTTCCTGGTCCATGGCCGTCAGCTCGCGTACCGCTCGAAGCTCGACTTCGTGTAGTCCTCGAAATGCCTCACCGCCGCGCCCTGCAGGGCCTTGAGCAGCTTGGGCGCCTTGCCCCCGACCGGCTTGCCGTCGATCTCGCAGGCCGCGTTGCACAGGGTGCCCGCGCTCGAGACGATGACCTCGTCGGCCTCCATGAGCTCGCGGAGCGTGAAGGCCTCCTCCCTCGTGGGGATGCCGCTCATCTGGGCGAGCTTGAGGAGGTGCCCCCGCGCCGTGCCGGGGAGGATGAGGTTAGTGAGGGGCGCGGTCCTGAAGGTCCCGCCCTGGATGATGTGGACGTTGCTGTGCGCGCACTCGGTCACGAGATCGCCGCGATGGAAGACCGCCTCGTCGCAGCCCGACTCCTTGGCCCGCTGGCTCGCCATGACGCTCGGGATGAGGTTCAGGGTCTTCACGTCGCAATGGAGGAAGCGCGTATCCTCGATCGTGATCAGCTTGTAGCGCTTGTCGATGGCCCGGAGGGGGTTGGGCCGCACGGTGACGAGAAGGTTCGGTCGAACGTCCTTGGGGGGAAAGGCGTGGTTGCGCGTCCCCGTCCCCCTCGTGGTCTGCCAGTACACCATGAGGCTCGCGGAATCCTCGACCTTGTCCACCAGGCCCTGAAGGACGCCGCGGAGCTCAGCCTTGTCCATGGCGAAAGGGATCTCCATCTTCGCGCAGCTGCGATAGAAGCGATCGATGTGGTCCTCGAGGGCGAAGATTATATGGTTGACCGCATAGGTCGCGTCGTAGACTCCGTCGCCGAAATAGACCACCCGATCGTTCATCGGGATCGTCATCGTGTCGATGGGCCCGGATGCCCCGTTGTAATAGCCGATGTCCTTCATGCTGCCTCCCCCGAAAGTATTACACCGATGAAATAGCATATTTATCGAAATACAGGCAAGAGGTCTACGAATAACGCAGTTTTTATTCCATTTTTACTATCTTTTCGGAGCCGTCTTGTTGCATTACTACGATTTTGTATTTTTTCATCGCATAGAACTGCATATTTTGCAAATATATACTGCCGAACCACCACATTCATACACCACTGCATTAATACCCATTTTTTACTACATTTTGGTAGTATTGCTAACAATCTTGCATCTATACATAAAAACCTGTAGGGTACAGCAATCTCGAGGCATAAAAGATAAGGAGGATAGAGCATGGCACGAGCTAAATTGAAGGGATCGAGCTTCAAGCGACTGGCGACCATTATCGTCGCCGGACTCCTGTTGATCGGCGGCGCCGAGCTATGGGCGGCCGGTGCGTCCAAGAAGGATATGGTAGTCATGGCCTGGCAGATCGACGAGCTGATCACCTTCGACCCCGCCGAGGTCTACGAGCTCGCAGGCATGGAGATGATGGCCAATATCTACGATCGCCTGGTCTACCTCCCCTCGGACAAGATCGACGCCCCGCAGCCGGGCCTGGCCGAGAGCTGGAAGGTCTCGGCCGACGGCCAGACCTTCACCTTCGCGATCCGCAAGGGCGCCAAATTCCATTCCGGCAATCCCGTCACCGCCGAGGACGTGGCCTGGTCCGTCCAGCGGGCGATCAAGCTTAACAAGGGCCCCGCCTTCATCCTCGGAGAGCTCGGCCTCACGCCCGAGAACGTCGACCAGCTCGCCAAGGCGACGGATCCCTACACCTTCACCCTCACGATCACGAAGAAGCTCGCGCAAAGCTTCGTCATCAACTGCCTCGGCTCGGGCGTCGGCTCGGTCGTGGATAAAAAGGAAGTCGAGCCCAAGGCCGCGGGCGGCGACTTCGGCAACGCCTACCTCAAGAAGGCCGACGCCGGCTCGGGCCCCTTCAAGTTGACTACGTGGAAGCCCAACGAGCTCGTGCTGCTCGACGCCTTCCCCGGCTATTGGCGCGGCGCGCCCTCGATCAAGCGAGTGGCCCTCAAGCACGTGCCGGAGAGCGCCACTCAGCGCCTCATGCTCGAGAAGGGCGACGCCGACGTCGCACGCAACCTTGGCCCCGAGGATATCGCGGCCCTCTCCGCGAACAAGGACGTCAAGATCAGGAACGTGGCGCAGGGCGCCATCTACTACCTCGGCCTCAACCAGAAGAACCCCAACCTGGCCAAGCCCGAGGTCAGGGAAGCCCTCAAGTGGCTCGTCGACTACAAGGGCATCGAGCAGAGCGTCCTCAAGGGCACCAGGGTCGTGCACCAGAGCTTCCTCCCCGCCGGCGTGCTCGGCGCGATCGACTCGAATCCCTACTCCCTCGACGTCGCGAAGGCCAAGGCCCTCCTCGCCAAGGCCGGGCTCCCCAAGGGCTTCAAGGTCACGATGGACGTGACCAACAGCTTCCCGACCAACGTGATCGCCCAGGCCATCCAGGCCGACCTCGCGAAGGCGGGGATCGAGCTCGAGATCATCCCGGGGGACAACAAGCAGACCCTGACCAAGTACCGGGCCCGCAACCACGACATCTACATTGGGCGCTGGTCGCCGGACTACGCCGATCCGCACTCCAACACGCAGGGCTTCGCCTGGAACCCGGACAACTCGGACTCGAGCACGTCCAAGCTCCTCGCCTGGCGCAATTCCTGGGACATCCCCGAGATGACCAAGAAGGCCGAGGCGGCCCTCGTCGAGGGCGACACGGCCAAGCGGGCGAAGATGTACAAGGATATGCAGCTCGAGCACCAGAAGACCTCGCCCTTCGTCATCATGTACCAGGACATCTGGGTGATAGCGGAGCGGGGGGGCGTGACCGGCTTCGAGGTCGGTCCCAGCTCGGACTACGTCTACTACCGTAACATCTCGATCAAGTAGAGCGAAGCGGAGAGCGAGGGAAGGGCCCATGGACGAGACGCGGCATAGGATCCGGGAACGCGCGGAGCAGGCGCTCAAGCTGCTCCTGAGCCTGACCGTCACGTTCATGGGCCTCCTCGCGGTCACCTTCTTCATCGGGCGGGTAGTGCCCATCGATCCCGTGCTCGCCGCGGTCGGCGACCGCGCGAGCGCGGAGAGCTACGCCCAGGCGCGGCGCGAGCTGGGCCTCGACCGTCCCCTCTACCAGCAATTCCTCATCTACGCCTCGAAGGCCCTGCGCGGCGACTTCGGCAAATCCGTGCTGACCTCCAACGCGGTCATCGACGACATCAAGCGCGTCTTCCCCGCCACCTTCGAGCTCGCGACCCTCGCGGCGCTCCTCGGCGTGCTCGTCGGCGTGCCGGCGGGCGTCGCGGCCGCGGCCAAGAAGGGGAGCTGGGTCGACCACGGCATCCGTTTCGTGGGCCTCCTCGGCTATTCGGTGCCGATCTTCTGGCTCGGCCTCATGGGGCTCCTGGTCTTCTACGCCAAGCTCGGGATCGTCGCGGGACCGGGCCGTTCCGACGTCCTCTTCGAGGGCCTGGTGCCCACCGTCACGGGGGCCCTCCTCCTGGACTCCGCGCTCGCCGGGCAATGGGAGGCCTTCCGCGACGCCTTCGCGCACATCATCCTGCCCGCCTCCATCCTCGGCGTCTTCAGCATGGCCTACATCAGCCGCATGACCCGCAGCTTCATGCTCGAGCAATTGCAGGCCGAGTACGTCAACACCGCGAGGATCAAGGGCCTATCCGAGCGGACGGTGGTCTGGCGCCACGCCCTGGGAAACGCCTGGGTACCCCTCGTCACGGTCATCGCCCTGAGCTACGGCAACCTCCTCGAGGGCTCCATCCTCACCGAGGTCGTCTTCGCCTGGCCAGGGCTCGGCAGTTACATCACCAACTCGCTCATGAGCGCGGACATGAACGCCGTGCTGGGCGGCACGGTCATGGTGGGCATCGTGTTCATAGCCTTGAATTTCATCACCGACATCCTCTACAAGAGGCTCGACCCGAGGGCACGCTGACATGGAAGCATCGAAGACTACGCTTGGCGCCTGGCTCTCCAGCGCGGCGCCGGAATCGCCCTGGCAGGCATGGTGCGGCGACGCGTGGAGGAGCTGGCTGCTATTCCGCCGCAATCCCCTGGCGATGGCCGGCCTCGCGATCATGCTGGCCCTCGTCGTCCTGGCGGCGATCGGCCCGCTGATCGCCCCCGCCGACCCCCTAGCCCAGTCCCTCGGGCTGCGGCTCTCGCCCCCTGGCGCCAACGGCTACATCCTCGGCTCGGACGAGCTCGGGCGGGACATCCTCTCGCGCCTGCTCTACGGGGCGAGGATCAGCCTCTCGATCGTCCTCATGGTGGCGGTCGCCGTGGCTCCCGTAGGCTTGGCGATCGGCACGATTGCCGGCTACTTCGGCGGCCCCGTCGACACGGTCCTCATGCGGATCACCGACATCTTCCTCTCCTTCCCGCGCCTCGTCCTGGCCCTCGCCCTGGCCTCCGCCCTGGGCCCGGGCATCGAGAACGCCGTGATCGCGATCGCCATCACGGCCTGGCCCCCCTACGCGCGGATCGCGAGGGCCGAGACCATCTCCATCCGCAACAGCGACTTCATCGCGGCCTCGAGGCTGCAGGGCGCCTCCCCGCTGCGGATCATCGCGACGCAGGTCGCGCCGCTATGCGCCTCCTCGGTGATCGTGCGCGTCACCCTCGACATGGCCGGCATCATGCTCACGGCGGCCGGCCTGGGCTTCCTGGGCCTGGGCGCCCAGCCGCCGAGCCCGGAGTGGGGCGCCATGGTGGCGGCCGGCAGGAGGTTCGTCTTCGATCAGTGGTGGGTGGCGGCGATGCCGGGCCTCGCGATCTGCGCGGTCTCGCTCGGCTTCAACTTCCTCGGGGACGGCCTGCGCGACGTGCTCGACCCCAAGAGCGGGAGCTAGCGTATGGGCGATAGCCTCCTGCGGATCCGCGGCCTCAAGGTCGACTTCCATACGCCGGCCGGCATCGTGCGCGCCGTGCGGGGAGTCGACCT
>DBTW01000133.1:0-13647 GCA_002307245.1 Spirochaetaceae bacterium UBA1306
CCGTCGAAGGCCGCGTCATCGAAGCCTTGCACGGGATCGATGGGCTTGAAGACCATGCCGGGATCGGGCGCTCTCTGGAGTTGCTCGAAGTCCTTGACGCTGTCCTCTCCCGCCTTCTCGGCCGCCGAGGATAGCGGCGCTTCCGCGGCGAGGAAGGGCTCGAGCGCTTTCTTTAAGTTAGGCGAAGCCAGGAGCCCGCTCGAGTCCGTCTTGCCGCCCTCTTTCTTGACCAGGGATTCGATCTTGGGCAGGGCCTTTTCCCAGGCTGCGGCCGAAGCCTCGAGGTCCTTCGGATGGAAGCTGGCCTCCTCGCCGGCCTTGATCGCCGGGACGGCGTCCAGTATGGCGCCGTAGACCGCGTCCGCCGCCGCGCCTTCGCCTAAGGCCATGGGATCCAGGGCCGGCGGAAGTACGGCGACGAAGCCCTCCTTGACGGCGAGGCGCGTGGCTCCGTCTTCCTCGACGGCGACGATGAACTCGGTCCCCCGGACGCTGCATGCCGCGGCCTGGGTCGTGACGCCGAATCGATCGCGGGCGCCCAGCTTCGCGACCTTGGCCGCGACCGAGCCGCTCACGAGCTTGATGGACAGCGCGCGCGAGCCTTGGTCCATGATGATGGACGAGAGCTCTATCGAGCTTTTCGACATGATGCGGAGCGTGCCGAGCGTGCCGATCTTGAGGTCGCAGCTCGAGTTCGAGGCCGTGTCGATCCGCCATCCGGCGCCTACTGTCTGGCCTATGTCGAGCTTCTTGTAGTCGGCTTCCTTGACCGCGGTCGCCTTGCCTTCGAGGAAAACCACGAGGGCCGAGGCTTGGGAGGCCGATGCGGCGGGAGCCGCGGATGAGGCCGCGCCCGGCGACTTCCGGGGCGAGCAAGCGGAGGACAGGAGACACAGGCAGATGAGGGCGGAAACGCCAATGGGCTTAAGGTTTTTCATTTTACCGTATAGTCTGTGATGCGTTATCAAGTTGTCAACACCTGGGCCGGGACCCTCGCGGGCCGCGCGGCCGTCGATTGATGCGATGGCTCCGCGCGGTATACGATGGGCCATGCCATTCGACCTTCCCGTCCTCTACTCCGACGACTCGATCCTGGTCATCGACAAGCCCGCCGGGATCCTCTCGATCCCGGATCACTGGGATCCCGAGGCGCCCGTGGCCCAGGCGATGCTCCATGAGCGCTGGGGCAAGCTCTTCGTGGTCCACCGCCTCGACAAGGACACGAGCGGGGTCCTCATCTACGCCCGCGATCCCGAGGCGCACAAGGCCCTGAGCTCGGCCTTCGAGTCTCGGTCCGTGGACAAGGTCTATCGCGCCCTCGTGCGCGGGGTCCCGTCCTGGGACGAGACGAGCTGCGAGCTCGCCCTCGCGGCCGACGGCGACAGGCTCCATCGCACGATCGTCGACGCGCGCAAGGGCAAGGCATCGTCCACCTATTTCGTCGTGATCGAGCGATACAAGGATTGCGCCCTGGTCGAGGCGAGGCCCGCGACGGGGCGCACGCACCAGGTGCGCGCGCACCTGGCGGCCCTGGGCCATCCCTGCCTCTGCGATCCCCTGTACGGGGACGGCCGGCCCTTCCTCCTCTCGAAGCTCAAGAAGCGGTGGAAGGGGGATCCCTTCGACGAGAGGCCGCTCATCGAGCGGGCGGCCCTGCACGCCCTTTCCGCGGCCTTTCCGCACCCGGCCTCGGGCGCGGCGATGAAGGTCGAGGCTCCCCTGCCCAGGGACATGCGGGCCGCGATCAGCCAACTGGGGAAGCTCTAGGCTAGCCTAGATCGCGAAGTCGCCCCTCCTCATGAGGGGGATCTCCCGGCCCGAGGCGTCGACGCCGGTGACGTCCATGGAGGGTGAGCCGATCATCAAGTCTTCGTGGACCAGCGAGACGTTGAAGCCGGCGCTGGGCCCGAGCACGGAGCGGGCCCAGGCCTCGGTGGCCGCGGGGACGATGCACCAGGGGAAGCGGCTGGCCATCTGCGCGGCGAGGAGCCTCTCGACGGCCTTGCCCCAGGCGCGCAAGATGCGCGTTAACCGATCTTGATCGGCCCCCTCCATGGCGTTCGGGCACTCGTCGCCGAGGAGCCGCGGGTAGGCCCAGCCCTCGTCCGCGAAGGCGTCGCACTCGGCCTTGAGCACGGCGTCCCGGTATTCCAGGCGCACGAGGGCCGCGCCACGCTCGTAGGCGCCGCGGGCTATCGCGCGCATGAGCTCGCGGTGAGGCGCCTCGCCGACCACGCGAAGCCTCGTGCCCTCGGAGACGACCAGGGCCGCGGAGGGAAGTGAATGCCGGGCGTCCATCGCGCCATCAGGCCATTAGTATTCCTCCGCCGCCAGCTCGTCGACGAGGAGGAGGGGAGGGCAGCCGGGGACGGAGGCCCAGGGCCCGTCGTTCGTGAGGACGGCGGCCGCGCCGATCTCGATGGCCGTCGCAAGGTGGAGGAGGTCGTAGCTCGACACGCTCTTCCTGCTCGGCCCCTTTATCGAGGCGGCGAGGAGAGCGGCGCGCTCGGCGACGGCCACGTCGAGCTCCCGGAGGACGATGAGGCTCGAGTCCGAGAGAAGGCGGCGGTAGCGCGCGGCGAGCTCCCGGTCGCCCGCCGCGACGGGGGCCTCCAGGAGCTCGGCCCATGCGGCCGTCGAGGCCGCGAGGCGCAGGCCCTCGGCCCGCGCGCGATCGATGAAGAGCTCCATGGCCCGGCGTCTCGGCGAATCGGGCTCGCCCTCGACGAGGTAGACGAGGGCGGAGCTGTCGAGGAGCACGGTAGCGCCGTGGGGGAGTTCGGGGACCATGCTCGGATTCTACCAATTATGACGAGCGCGCTCCCAGGCCCTGACGGGGCGGGCCCGTTAGGGCCTGGGATGATCGCGCGAAGGGCCGTCGGGGCCTCGCGGCGCCCGCGGTCCTCCGCGCTCGGTCTGACGTCGAATCCTTCTCTATTTCTTAGAGGGGGAGGGCGCGGGCTTCTGCCCATTGGTCGGTTTCCCGCTAGCGGGGGTCGCGCCCTGTCCCTGTTTGGGATTGGTGCTCGGTTTAGCCGGCTGCGTCGCCATCTTGTGGCTCCTTAGCATAGGCTCGTCCGTCGAGATCTTCGAGATTTTCATATAGTTGGCGGGCGGAGGCCTGGATATTCGCCGCGGGAACCGGTCGGCCCCTCGGCGCGCCGCATTCTCCCATGGATCCTGCGGCGGCTATGGAGTACTCCTCTTCGCGAGGAGAGTCAAGCGGGGGCGGGACGTTCGCGCGTATAGGCCCTAAGGCCCGGGGCGGCTATAATCCCGAGCGTGGCCGAAGCCTTGGGATTCATCGTAGCCTCCTGGGACGAGTTCCGCCCCGCGGGGGCGGGTCGCGGCGGCAAGGGCGGGGACCGGATGCTCCTCACGGGGCGTCTCGCCGACGGCCGGAGCTTCGCGGCCCTCCGCGCGAGCCCGGGACCGGCCCTGTTCGTGCCTCGCGCCGACCTCGATCGCGCGCTCGAGGCCTTGAGCTCCGCCCTCCCCCGGCAGCCGGCGCCCGCGGTCGCCGACGATTGGAGCGACATGGGGGGCGCCCCGCTCGCGCGGATTTGCGTCGCGCCCGGCTCTCAGCGCGCGGCCGAGCGGGCCCTCGCCTCCGCCGGCCTGGCCCTCGCCGGCATCGACCGACGCCGCGCCGACGAGGAACTCGCCGCCCTCGGGATCCGCGGCCCCGTTCTGCTCCGCGGCGAGCCGCGCCCGGGCAAGCGCGTCGACCTTGTGTTCGTGGAGCCGGAGCTGGAGAGCCCCCCGGTCGCCGAGGGCGGCGCCCACATCGGCGACCGCCTCCGCTGGATAGCCCTGGACTTGGAGACCGACCGCGGGGGCAGGGTGCTCGCCGCCTCCCTCGCCGAGGAGGGCCTCGCCGGCGAGGTGCTCTTCCTCCAAGGCGAGGGCCGGGCGCCCTCGTCCCCCGGCATCGAGTCCTTCCCGGACGAGGCTTCGCTCCTCGGCGCCCTGGCCGCGCGGCTCGTCCGCCGCGATCCCGACGTGATCACCGGCTGGAACGTGATCGACTTCGACTTCAAGGTCCTGATCGAGCGCTGCGCGGCCCTGGGCCTGGCCTTCGACGCCGGCAGGACCGACGAGCCAGCCTCCTTCGTCGAGCGGCCGGGGCGGAAGCCCATCCTCGACCTGCCCGGCAGGGCGGTCCTCGACGCGATGCGCCTCGCGCGAGGCTCGGGCTCGCGCTTCGAGGACCTCAGCCTGGAGACCGTGGCGCGCGAGGTCCTCGGCGAGGGCAAGTCGGTGGCGTCGCGGGGCGAGGCCAAGCTCGAGGAGTTGGACGCCCTCCGCGCCCGCGACCCCGACGCCTTCTGCGCCTACTGCCTGCGCGATTCGGAGCTCGTCCTGCGCATCCTCTCCAAGACAGGCTTGGGCCGCCTCACCGCGAGGCGCGCCGGGCTGACGGGGGTCTCCCTCGACCTCGCCTGGACGAGCATCCCGGCCTTCGAGCGGGTTTACGGCTCCGCCCTCCGCTCGAGGAGGGTGGCGATCCCGCCCAAGGCCGAGCGTCGCGTCTCCGGGGCCGCCGGCGGCACCGTCCTCGAGGCCAGGGCCGGCGTCTTTCCCCGCGTGCTCGTCCTCGATTTCCGCAGCCTCTACCCCTCCATCATGAGGACCTTCAACGTCGACCCCCTGGCCTACGAGCGGGCTCTGTCACGCCCCTCGGCCGACGATATAGTCGCGCCGAACGGGGCTCGCTTCGAGCGGGAGGCGGGCGTCATGCCCGGCCTCATCGCGGAGTACGCGGGGGAGCGGGAGAAGGCCTTGGCCGCAGGGGACGAGGTCGCGGCCTACGTCTACAAGATCCTGCAAAATTCCTTCTACGGCGTCCTCGGCTCCGAGGGTTGCCGTTACGCGCGCACGGAGCTCGCGGGGGCCATCACCTCCTTCGGGAAGAAGTTCCTCACCATGTCGAGGGACTTCTTCGAGGCGAGGGGCAAGGCGGTCCTCTACGGCGACACGGACTCCGTGTTCGTGCTCTCGGGCCTCCCCGAGGCGCCGGGGGGCGGGGACTTCGATGGGCTCATGGCCATGGGCCGGGCCGCCGCCGACGAGCTCAACGCCGAGATCGCCCGGCGCGTCCGCGACGAGTACGGCCTGCCCTCGCTCCTGCGCATCCGCTGCGAGAAGGCCTATGCAAGCTTCATCATCCCTCGCCTTAAATCCGAGACCGGGCGGCTCAAGCCCGAGGCCCCTGCGGGCGAGGGCGGTCGGGGTCGGTCCAAGGGCTATGCCGGCCTCCTCCTCGGCCCCGACGGTTCCCGCTCCGTCGAGGTCAAGGGCATGGAGGCGGTGCGATCCGACTTCACGGCCCTGGCCCGCGACTTCCAGGTCCGGCTGCTCGAGCTCGCGTTCTCGGGGATGGGCGAGCCCGCGTTGCGCGATTTCTGCCGCGCCGAGGAGTCCGCGCTCCGCCGCGGCGAGCGGGACGGGAAGCTCGTGTACCGGAAGATGCTCAGGCGCCAGGCGGACGAGTACGCCTCCGAGACGCCCCAGGTCAGGGCCGCCAGGCTCATGGGCTGGACGGCCAGGCGCGGCCGCGTCTCCTACGTGATGACCGCGGCGGGTGCCGAGCCCGTCGACGGCCGGAGCGGGGCGGCCCTCGATTACGATCACTACGCGTCGAAGCAACTGCTCCCCATCGCGGTCTCGATAGCCGACGCGATCGGCTTCGACGCCCGCTCCTGGATGGGCGCCTCGGATCAGCTGGACCTCGATTTCGGAGAAAGCCGGGATGTGCCCGAGCGTTTTTGACCATGAAGCCTCCTTGGCCCGCGGTGCCAACCTTGCCTGGCGGGCTGCGCGCCAAGGATTCGAGTTCGCGTACCTCGTCTCCCGCTTATTCTTGTCGATGCCTTTTTTCGCGATAGGCCGAGGGACTCTCGCCGACGGCGTCCTTAAAGGCCGTATTGAAGCTAGACTTGGCGGAAAACCCGGACGCGTACGCGATATCTATGATTCTCATGTCGCTCTCGGCCTCAAGCATCGCTTTCGCCCTTTCTATCTTGGCATCGCGGATCATCGCGCCGATGTCTCTACCGGACTGCTCGTTCACTACCCGCGAAAGCAGGTAATATGGCACGCCGACCAAACGGGCGAGACTGTGAGGATCGATAGTCTCGTCACTTAGGTCGTCGCTGGCCATTAGCACGGCCTGCGCCTTACGTAATATGGAATCGGTCTCCGCTTGGCTGATCGATTTGCCCCCATACTTGGCCTGTGCCTTGGGAGATCCTTCGCCTGCGCCCTGCCTAAGGGAAGCGGTATAGTGGGTAAGCGTATATAGCCCGCCAAGCAAAACGAAAAGATAGAGGACGCATACCGAAAAAGGCGCTATCCACCAAGGCGCTTTGCCAAGCTCGTTCAAAGAGGAATGCGCTATCCGGACAACCCAGCCAGTCCATCGTATGCAGTAGTAGCACGAATAACCGGTAAGGGCGATCAGCACCATCGCACGATATCGTTGTCCCCCGGAATTTGGCCTTGTGATAGCCAGGCTGGCCCTTCCATAGAATGCCAGCTGCGCGCATTCCCCTGCGGCAATACAGTTTATGTATATCAATGGTGGAAAGGACAGCCATCCCGTCACAGCACCGTCGATTCCAAGAGAGCCAATATCCATATTGGCCATGATCGCCGCCGGCGCGATGTTGGCGAGCGCTGGCAGGAAATGCAGCCATGGCTTGGCGATAGGTTCGCCGATCCGCGATTTCAGAAATAGGAATAGCGCCGGCAGTCCAAAAAGAAAATCCGCATATATCAAGAAAGTAGCTAAGCTGACCAAGCCGAAATGCCTTTCCACGATACTTTTCAAGAAATAGAGGGCTGCCTGTAGAAAGACCAAAGCTAGATAAGAATGGCCGCGCATACCGCCTTTCTGAGCTCTTACGGGGATAAGCCATCTTGCGAGCGCAAGTGCCACAAAGCATGCCGTGGAGAATCCGGCGCTTGTTAGGAGAAGGACGCCCTGCATCGAAATAGTATAGTCCAAGTGTATTTTCATGTAAATATTCGGTGTAAATCGTCGAGCGACTACTTTCCTTGGCAAGAATTTCTCGCTACTTCGATTTTTTCCCATTCCATTGGTCCCAATCGATCGATCTGAACGACATGCGGTTCACGTGGCCCTAACATCTCGCGTATCGATGGCCCCAGCCTGCTTGGCTTAGAAATGCCCTCGATACGTTGAAAGAAATGGAGGTCACGATGATGAGAGTTCTTGGTCGCTCCGGGCTAATATGTCTTTTTGTTTTGGCGCTGCTGCCCGGCCTTGTTGGATGCAATGGCGAATTGTCCTCGAGCGCTTCAAAGGATTATGTCTCCGGAATAGGCAAGATCGACTTGAGCGATGCCTCGGCCGTGGCCATCGTATCGGGCTCCTCGCTTGCCCGAGGCGGTTCATCGAGGGACGACGCGACGACGACCTATTCGATCGCGAAAGTCACCGCCGATGGAGCCGTCGTCGAGGCCACGTGCTACGACTCTTCCGGAAACGCGATTTCGAGCAGCTCCGGCGCGTCTCCGCAGGATCTTTTCCGGGTCGACGACGAGTTTTTCATCGTGACCTTCTGGCTGGTGACTGATTCGTCGGGCGCATCCACGAAACATGGCTATTTGGTCCGAACCTTCGATGGAGCGGCCTTCTCCCTTGACGATGCGGGGATGCCGCAGGTAACCAATATGTATTTTCAGAATGGCCCGCAGACGGCCCGGGACTCGAGTGGGAATATCTACTATCGCAAGGAGACCGTCGCGAGCGGTGGCATACCGCAGGGAGATACCGCGGTAATAAAGGTTACAACCGCCGATCCATCGAACCTGACCGCCCAGCAGGTGTCGGCAAAATCCGATACGGTGATGTATTTCGCTGCCGATAGCTCCGGGGACGTCCTTTATTCAGCTTCCTTAGGCGGTTCCTCCCGCCTGTTGAAGAGGACGGGCGGATTCTACAATCTGCCGAGCGATCTCTTTTGGATAGGCCTCTCCGGCGAGATGTTCGTCTACGACAGCGAGGGGATCTACCGGCTATCCGTTTCGGACGATGGGGACGTATCCAAGACCCTCTATGGCTCCCTATACATGCACGGCTCGCCCAAGGATTACTATATGTTCCGTTCAGGCGAAAAGATCCTGCTGGTCGGCAGCTCCAGCGGCACGAACCAATACCTAGAGATCTATAATCCCTCGGCCTCGCCGGCTGTCATCTCGGCCTTGCCGTCGCTCACGGTGGGGGCGGCGACGACCCGAGGCGATTATCTATATATTGCCGGACAAGACTCGTCCAAGGCCACGCGCATACTGAAGGTGAATGCTTCGGACTATTCGTTTAGCGACCTCGTCGATTCGGGGACCTACGATGGAGTCTATCAGCTGATAGCCAACGACGATGGTTCGATTGTCTTTAACGCCATGCGCATGAGCGACGGGAAAGACGTCGTGGCGCTAATCTCGCCCACGGGCTCGGTTGCCGTAGTAAGCGAGTCCGATGACCTCAAGATCACGTCCTTGGTCAAGCTATAGGGGGCACGGCCTTCCGCCGGCGATCAGCGAAAGGATTTCTTAAGAGACTTCCTCCCGGCCTTTCGCTATACTCGGGATCGATATGCGAATGAAGAATCTCGCCGCGGCCTGCCTCCTCGCGCTTTCGACCATCGTCCGCGGGGAGGCGGAGCCGCAGTCCGTCGCACCGACCCTTACGCTGAAGGACGCGGTGGACGCCGCCCTGGCCTCGGGCGACGACACGCGGCTCGCCGCGGCCACGCTAGAATCGGCCAGGGCCCAGGCCGCGCTCGCGCGCAGCAAGGGCGGGCTCTCGCTCTCGGGCACGGGGAGCTATTCGCTATCGGACGGCTCCGACCTGTCCGAAGGGACCGCGGCCTTCAAGCTGCTCAGCGCCAGCGAGGGCGCCACGCACAAGGTCGGGGCCGGCCTCAGCCTCGCGGCCGGCGGCGGCACCTCGATCGGGCTGACCGCCTCCCAGACGATGGCGCCCGATACGAGCTATCAATCGACGGTTATCGGGGCGAGCCTCGCGCAGACCGTCTGGGACGGCTATCCCGGCGGCCAGACCAGGGCCGCGATCGACAAGGCCGGCCTCGCCCTCCAGAAGCAGGAGCTCGCCGCGGCCCTGTCCGAGTCGTCCATAGCGGCGGCCGCGAAGAAATCCTACGTGACCATGCTGACCGCGCAGCGGACGGTCGCCCTCGACGCGAGCCTGCTCGACAAGCAGAACGCCTTCCTCGGCCAGGTCGAGGCCACCTTCGCCCTCAGGCAATCGAGCGCGATCGACATCATGGCGGCGCGGATAGCCGCGCGCAAGGCCGAGCTCGACCTCGAGACGGCGAGGCACGACCTGGACCTCGCGAGGCGCCGCCTCGCCGCCCTGATCGGCCGCGCCGCCGACTCGGACTTCGACGTGGCCGAGCTCGAGGAGCCGGAGCTTCCCGCCCCCTCCATCGACGAGGCCGTGAGGATCGGCCTCTCGGGCCGCGCCGACGCTGCCCAGCTCGAGCTGTCCCGCCGATCGGCGGCCATCGACTTGAGCCTGGCCCAGGCGGCCTCGCAGGCGGGCGTCTCGATGACGGCCGGCTTCAACATGGCCATGGTGGAGGGCGGCGCCCCGAGCACGGCCGGCCAGGCCAGCCTGGGGCTCAAGCTTTCCCTGCCCATACTCGACGCCGGCTCCGCCCGCGCCCAGGTCCGGCAGGCCGGCGCCCAGCTCGCGTCCTTCGACGCCCAGGCCTCGACCCTCGGCAAGGGCATCGCGGCCGATATCCGCGACGCCTATTGGGGCGCGACCATCCTCCGCGACCGGATAGCCCTCGCGAAGTCGAATCAGGAAATGTACGCCAAGCAGCTCGAACTCGTGCTGGCGCAGTTCGAATACGGTACGGCCACGAACCAGGATATCCTCACCGCGCAGGCGAACGCCGCGAGCGCGGGCGCCGCCTACCTGGCGGCCAAGGGCGATTATCTCTTGAAGGTGATCGCGCTCGAGACGGCGATGGGTCTATAGCAGGAGCTGCAGATAATGATGAAACGTTGGGCGATATTGACTGTATCCCTCGCCATGGCCGCGGCCCTCATCGCGACCTCTTGCTCCAGGGACAAGGCTCCGGCAGGATTCGCCGGCGGGGCCGGGATGCCCGGCGGTAACGGCCGGAGGGCCGCGGCCACCGCCGTGCAGGCGAGCCTCGCGCGCTTCGGCCAGCTCTCGGCGGACCGCGATACGGCCGGCGTGATCGCGCCCGTGCTGCAGAGCCAGGTCGCCGCGGGGGCGAGCGGCATCGTCGCGAAGGTCCTGCGCCAGGCCGGCGACTGGGTCGCGACGGGCGACTTGGTCGTCCAGATCGACGACGCCACGCTCAAGATCACCGAGGCCAACGCCGAGGCGAGCCTCGAGTCCGCGAAGATCAGCCTACGGTCCGTGCAGGACAGCACGAGCCAATCCAACGTGAAGCTCCAGCTCCAGGTCGACTCGGCCCAGTCGGCCTACGACTCGGCCAAGCGCTACTACGACTCGCAGAAGGCCCTCTTCGACCTGGGTGGCATCTCGGCCTCGGCCCTCGATACCGCGAAGGGGCAGTTGGCCAGCGCGCAGGCGGCCCTGGAGGGAGCGAAGATCGCCCTCGACCAGAACGAGAAGGGCCTCGCGACCACGGCCAGCCAGAACGTCGAATCGCTCCGCGTGGCGGTGAGCACCGCGGAGAACAACCTGAAGCAAGCCAAGTACAACCTGCAGAACGCCGCGATCAAGGCGCCCTTCGCGGGACAGATCGCCTCGGTGGCGGCGACGCCCGGCATGTACCTCGGCCAGAACACCTCGGCCTTCACCATCGTGAGCGGCGAGCGCCAGGTGAGCTTCACGATCGCGCCCTCCGACGCGCTCGCGGTCTCGCCCGGCAAGGCCCTCAGCTTCGAGCTCGGGGGCAAGAGCTATCCGATCAGGGTGAAGCAGGCGCCCTCCCTGCCCGTGAACGGCGTCGTGAGCCTCATCGCGTCGATCGCCGGCGCCTCGGACCTGCCCTTCGGCACCGTCGGCAACGTCAGCTACGTCGTGCCCCTCGCCAAGGGAGCCCTCGTGCCGATCAGCGCCCTCGACACCCTGGATAACCGCAACTACGTCTTCACCGTCGAGGCCGGCAAGGTCGTCACGAAGGACGTGGTCGTCCTGGCCTCTTCGGGGGCCACGGTGGCGATTACCGGCATCGGGGAGGGTACCGTGGTCATCTTGAGCCCGCCGCCCGGCCTGATCGACGGAGCCGCCGTGGCGCCGACGATGGTCGCGGACGCCACGGCCCCGCCCGCGGGCAAGGCCGCCGAGAAGGGCCAGGCTCCGAGGCAAGGCGGCAGGCAGGGGCAGGGCGGCAAGCAGGGCCAGGGCGGCCCGGCTTCCCAGGCGAGCGGCAATCCATGAGCAAGCTCCGCGATCTCGAGTCCCAGATCTTCACGAGGGTGAATCCCCTCGTGAAGTTCTCGGTGACGAGGTACGTGCTGTCGATAGCCATCTTCGTCGGCGTCGTCGCCTTCGGCGTCGTCAGCCTGGTCGGCCTCGGCGTCGACCTCATGCCCTCGGTCACGATCCCCTCCGTCTCCATCGGCGTCTCCTACCCCGGCGCCAGCCCGAGCGTCGTGGACCAGCAGGTCACGCAGCTCATCGAGAACCAAGTCTCGACCCTGAGCGACATCACGGACATGAATTCGACGAGCTCGGTCGGCCAGAGCCGGGTGTCGATCTCCTTCGATACCGGCGTGAACAAGGACGCGGTCGTGAACCAGGTCGCCGCCCTCGTCGCCGGCCTAACGCGGCGGCTGCCGACCAACGCCACCGCCCCGACCGTGCAGTCCTTCAACATGAATTCCGACGCGGTGCTGCAGTTCGGCATGTCCGGCGGCGATCTACCCCTCCGCGAGGTCGCGGACTTCGTGCAGAACAGCCTCGTGCCCAGCCTGCAGCGCGTCCCGGGCGTGGCCAACGTGACCGTCGACGGCGCGCCCTCGAGGCAGTTCCAGGTCCTCCTCGACCCGAGCCGGCTCCGATATTTTTCCCTTACGGCCCAGCAGGTGAACACGGCCATCGCCAACTCGGCCGTGAACCAGTCCATCGGCACCATCACTTCCCAGGGCAGCTCCATCTCCTACTCGACGAGGAACGTGCCCTCCGACGGCGAGGGGATAGAGCGCATCCTCGTGGACCCCGCGCGCGGCATCATGGTGCGCGACCTGGGCTCGGTGCGCGACGCCACCGTGAAATCGAGCCTGGCGCGCGTGAACGGCCAGCCCGTCGTCCTCGTCTCGGTGCAGAGGACCACCGACTCCAACTCGATCTCGGTGGTCGACGGGGTCAAGGCCCTCCTCAAGAAGACCCAGATGCCGAAGGGCTACTCGCTCACGATCAGCAACGACACGACGGGGCCCATCAGGGCTTCCGTGGCCTCGACCTACAGCGAGATGATCTCGACGATGCTCGTCGTCGCCCTCATCGTCCTGCTCTTCCTGGGCAAGCCGAACACGGCCTTCTCGGTAATCCTCGCCATCCCCATAGCCCTGTCGGCCGTGCCCATCCTCTATACCGCCGGCGGCTTCACGCTCAACCTCGTGTCCATGCTCGCGATGATCATCGCGGTCGGCATTGTCGTCGACGACTCGATCGTCGTGGCCGAGAACGTCGAGCGCTACCGGAACATGGGCTTCTCGCTCAAAGAGGCCGTGCTCAAGGGCGGCAGCGAGGTCTTCAGCGCGGTCCTCGCCGCCTCTCTGTCCATCCTGTCGGTCCTCGTGCCGGTGAGCTTCATCGGCGGCTTCATCGGCCGCTACGTGCAGCAGTTCGCCCTCGGCCTCGCGGCGGCCGTGGCCTTCTCCCTCCTCGAGGCCCTGCTCTTCCTGACCGTCCGCCTCGCCTACACGCCCGAGGGCAAGGACGTGACCTGGCGCGACTTCGCCCATTCCCTCCGTCGTCCCAGGGCCTCCCTCGCCTGGGCCTGGAAGGCCTGGCGCTCGGGGCCCGGGTTCCTCGGCCTGGCCGCCCTGGCGGCCGCCGGCCTGTATTTCAAGCGTTATGCGCTATTGCCCGCCGTCTTGGCCTATCCCCTGGCGCTCGGCCTCCTCAACTACTTCGGGACGATCCTCGTCTACCTCGTCGAGGCCCTTTCCCTGACCCTGCACGGCTGGACCGAGGCGGGGCTCTCGCGGCTCCGGAACGGCTACGCGAGGACCCTCGGCAAGACGCTCAGGCACAGCAAGGCGGTCCTGATAGCCGCCGTCGCGGGCCTCGCCGCGATCGCGATCCTGATCGTCCCGCGTATCCCGATCAACTTCGTGCCCCAGAGCGACTCGGGCACGGCGAGCGTGTCCGTGCGCTTCCCCTCGGGCACGACGCTCTCCCAGGCCAACAAGGCGGCCGTCCAGATCGAGGCCTTCCTGCTGTCGAGGCCGGAGGTCGTCAACCTGCAGTCCAGCGTCGGGGGGAGCGCCCAGATGGCCGTCCAGCTCGCGCCGGTCGGCCAGCGGAAAAGCGTTTTCATCCTGGCCCAGGACTGGCGCAAGGCCCTGCAGGGCCTGATCGGGAAGGATTTCCCGACCGCCCGCCTGTCCGTCGGCTCCGGCGGCATGGGGGGCGGCATGGGGGGC
>DBTW01000133.1:13987-15836 GCA_002307245.1 Spirochaetaceae bacterium UBA1306
AACGCGGCCATCGTCGACGCCATTCAACGAAACCAATGGGTGGCCGACGTCAACTCGAGCCTTTCCGACACGAATCTCGAGAACGACTTCGTGCCCGACCCCGAGAAGCTCAAGGGCACGGGCATAAGCGCGAGCACGATAGCCACGGCCCTGCAGATCTACGCCTCGGGCTCGAACCCCACCAACGTGATCGCGGGCGGGCTCTCCTACCCGATCCGTGTGATGATCGACCCGATCCTCTTCACGGGAGGGCAGAGTCTCCTCGACCTGGGCATCTATTCCTCGACCCTGCAGACCACTCTCCAGGTGGGGCAGCTGGGGCACTTCGAGCTCAACGAGGCCCCGACCTCGATCTCCCGCTATAACCGACAATATATGGGCAGCCTGAGCATAAACCTCAAGCCGGGCGCGCCCACGGCCCTCGAGCTGCAGAACCAGATCACGGCCGACCTCGCGGCGAGGGGCCTGCTCGATGGAGGGCTCCAGGTGACCGCGAGCAGTCGCTTCGGCGCGGCGGCCCTCGCCGGCCAGCTCTTCGACACCGGCAAGTGGATGTTCCTCATCGCGGTCTTCCTCGTCTATCTCGTGATGGGCGCGCAGTTCAACTCCTGGCGCTATCCGGTCTACCTGCTCCTGCCCGTGCCGATGGCCATCATCGGCGCCCTGATCCTCGTCTGGGCCGTGGGCGGAGGCCTCGATATCTTCGGCATCCTGGGCATGCTCCTCCTCATCGGCCTCTCGGCCAAGAACGCCATCCTCTTCCTGGACTTCGTCCTCGAGAGGATGGGCAAGATGCCGCTCGTGGAGGCCCTTATCGAGGCGGCGAAGCTCAGGTTCCGGCCGATCGTGATGACGACCCTCACCGTGTTCGTGATCAGCTTCCCCCTCATCTTCTCGAGAGGCCAGGGCTCCGAGTTCGGCAGGAGCATGGGCATAGTCATCCTGGGCGGCACCCTCTTCTCGGCCGTCCTCACCTTCTACCTCGTGCCCGCCGCCTTCCTCTCCTTCGAGGGGACGCGGCAGGGCGGCTTCAACAAGGCGTCGGCCGAGATGGCGGCCGCGGCGGCCGGTGTCCAGGGCGAGGCCAAGACCGAGACCGACGAGGAGTACGGGATATGAGCTCCAGCGAGGAGGCAGTCAAGCGGCTCGGGCTCCAGCCCCATCCCGAGGGCGGTTTTTTCAAGGAATGCTATCGTTCGGACGACCTGAGCCCGAGCCCGCCCCCGCGCTTCGGCGCGGGCCGCGGGCCCGTACCCTATTGCACTTCCATCTTCTACCTGCTCGCGGGGAGCGATTTCTCGGCCTTCCATAGGATCAAGTCCGACGAGCTATGGTACTTCCACGAGGGGAGCGGCATGATCGTCCACGAGCTCGAGGCCGGCGGCGCCTATCGAGCCCATGAGCTTGGCCGCGGCGCCGCCTTTTTCTGCGCGATCAAGGCGGGCTCCTGGTTCGGCGCCGAGCCCTGCATCTCGGGTGCGGCGCCCGCCGAGCCGGCCTGGGCCCTCGTGAGCTGCGCAGTCTCGCCCGGCTTCGACTACGGCGACTTCGAGCTGGCGGCACGGGCCGCCCTGACTCGAAGCTACCCGGATCACCGCGCTCTCATCGAGCGGCTTACGCGCGGATGATCGGGAGCGAGGGCCTATCCCTCTTAATCCCGTTTCCCCGTCACCTTGATGATGTGATACCCAAACTGGGTGGATACGACATCCGACACCGAGCCCACGCCGAGGCTTTTACAGGCGGACTCGAAACTCGGGACCATCTTGCCTGGCCCGAACCATCCGAGGTCGCCGCTCGAGGATTTGGAGGGGCAGGTCGAGTATTCCCGGGCCATGGAGCCGAAATC
>DBTW01000133.1:16216-19194 GCA_002307245.1 Spirochaetaceae bacterium UBA1306
ATCGAAGCTTGCGCGAGAGGCGCTCCCGGCTCGCTATCCGCGCTTCATGCTCGAATCGGCCAGGGCCTTCCACGAGGAAGGCTCGAAGCCGATGATGGCCTTCTTCCCTTCGCGCAGGATGGGAGTCCTGAGCAGGAGCGGATCCTTAAGAGCCTCCTCCTCGGGGTCGTAATCCATATAGCCGAGGCCCTTCTCCGCGAATCGCTGGCTCGCGGCGTCGATCAGAGCCTCCCTGCCGACGGCCTCGGAGACTGAACGCAGCTCGCCCGCGCTCATGCCCTTCTCCGCGAGATCGATGAACTGATACTTGATGCCCCGCTCCTTGAGGAAGCGCTCGGCCTTCCTCGTGTCGGGGCATTTGCGCGTGCCGAAGACCTGCAGTCCCATGGCGCCAGTATACAACGATCCCGGAGACGGAAAAAGCGGCCGGGCCGCCCTTCCCAGCCCGCCCGGTCATTGCCGCTCGGCCTTTTCCATGGCACAATGACCGCATGGCCAAGGCATACGCGGTTTTCTCAGCGATAGGCGCGGATCGAGTGGGCATCGTCGACGATCTCTCGGGCATGATCGCCGAGGGCGGCGGCAATATCGAAGAAAGCAAGATGGCCGTCCTGGGCGGCGAGTTCGCGGTCATGATGCTCGTGTCCATGGAAGGCCCCGCCCTCGACGCCCTCGTCGCGAGGACGCCTGGGATGGAAGCCTCCCTGTCGCTCAAGATCGGCGTCGAGCGCACGCGCGAGGGTCGGGTCGAGGACCGCGGCAGGCCCTACTCCCTCGAGACCGTCTCCCTCGACGGGAAGGGCATCGTGCACTCCGTGAGCGCGGTCCTGCGCAAACACGGCATCAATATCGAGGATCTCGAGACCCTGACGGACCGTGCCCCCCTTACAGGCGCCCCCCTCTTCAGGATGAAGGCCAATATCGTCCTGGGACCCGGCGTCGCGATAGGCGCTCTCCGTAGGGAGCTCGAGGAGCTCGAGTCGGCCCAGGACCTGGACATAATCCTCATGCCCCTCGTCCCCGCGAGGAGGGACTAGCCCGATGCCGCGCAATCGCCCGGGATCGCCCGCGATCGCGGCCTTCCTCGCCGCGGCCCTCGCCCTCGCGACGGCCTCCTGCGCCTCCGCGCCGGCCGTGAACATTGCCCGCGAGTGGTACGAGCTCGGGAACGCCTGGCTCGACAAGGGCGAGTGGAAGCGCGCCGGAGAGGCCTATTCCCACGCCATCGCCCTCGATCCCTCCTTCTCGGGCGCATCCTTCAACCTCGCGCGCGCCCTCGCCGAGGCCGGGGACTACGACGGCTCCCTGCGCATCATCGCCGACCTCGCCAAGCGCGATCCCAAGAACATCCGGGTCCTCTCCATCCGCGCCTACGCCCTCTACAAGAAGGGAGACGCGGCGGCCGCGCTCAAGGCCTACCGGGCCGTGCTCGACCTCGATCCCTATTCCCCCGACGCCGTATTCAACGCGGCCCTCCTCGAGCTCGCCTCCGGCGACGCGTCGGCGGCGGCCATAGACCTCGATCGCCTAACGCAGGCAAAGCCCGACGACGGCCAGGCCTTCCTTCTCCTCGCCCGCGCCTACGACGCGGCCGGGAAAAGCGGGGAGTCGGCCCAGGAAGGCAAGGCCGAGGACGGAGACGCCGATAGGGGCGGGGAAGCTGCGGCGCCTGCCTCGAGCGAAAGCCCAACCGCCAGCCCAAGCGCCGTGGCCCCGCCACCTCCCTCAGTCGACAAGGCCAAGCCGGCGATCGGCGAGAAGGCCGTGCTAGCCCATCAGAAGGCCCTCGTCGCCTATGAGAAAGCGAGGACCCTCGGGAAGGCCGACGCCGCCGCCCTCGCGAGGCTCGGCGAGCTCTACAGGGACGCTCGCCGCTACGCCGACGCCATGGACGCCTACGCGGCGGCGGTCAAGGCCGAGCCCAAGCTCGCCGACTCCTGGTTCGCCCTCGCTCGGCTCAGGTTCCTCGTGGCCTCCGATACCGAGCAGGGCCTCGCCGCCCTCAAGGGCGCCCTGGACGCCGGCTTCTCCGACAAGGACGCGGCCAAGGCCCTGCTCGACGAGCCCGATCTGCCCGACCGCGCGAAAGTGCTCGAGGCTCTGAAAGCCAAGGACCTCGCGGAATGAGCTCCCCGCTCCCCGCCCGAGCGGGGGCGGGAGCCGTCCTCGCCCTATCTTCCATCGGTTTCCACGCCGCGGCCCAAATCGCGCCCTCGGCCCTGGTCTCCTTCCGTCTCTCTCCGCCCGAGGCCTGCGTCTACGAGAGCCTCGCCGCGGAGGCGCCTCGCGGTTCCCCCGCACCCCGAGAGCTCCCGCTCTCTCCCGGGGCGAACGGCTCCCGCGTGGCGGCCCTCGCTCGGGGCAGGCATGAGCTCATCGTCCTCGCCCCGGGATACTCCGCGGCGCGCTTCTCGCTCGAGGCTTCCTCGGCCTCGGTCGAGTTTCAGGCCAAGCTCGAGCGCGCAGGATCCCCGCTCCGCCATGCCTGCGACGGCCGGACCGGCGCGAGGCCGAAGAGCGTCTCCTATACGCCGGACGGGCGCTACCTGGTCCTGCCCCTCCTGTCGGGCGGCGGGGCCGAGCTGCTCTCGGCCTCCAGCCTCTCCCGGGTCGCCTTCCTCGCGCCGCCCGCCTCCTACGCCAAGGCCGAGGGTTTCGTCGAGAGCGCCTGCTTCCCGGCCATCCGCGAGCTATGGGTCTCCCAGATGCACAACTCCATGATCCACGCCTTCGACCTCGACACTTTCGAGTACAAGGCCAGCTTCCCTTCCGGCGGAGCCTATCCGAAGGTGATCTGCCCCTCGGCCGACGGCAAGACCGCCTTCGTGACCAACTGGGTGAGCGAGGACCTCGCGGCCATCGACGTCGCGAGCCGTGCCCTGCTCTACAAGGTTAAGCTGGGCGGCACTCCGAGGGGCCTCGCGGCGAGCGCGGACGGCCGCTGGCTGTACATCGCCCGCTTCGCGGGCGGCTCGATC
>DBTW01000133.1:19557-19891 GCA_002307245.1 Spirochaetaceae bacterium UBA1306
ACCGACATGGGCCGCGACTCCCTCTTCGCGATCGAGGCGGCCACGGGGGCCCTCGTCGCCGAACTGCGGCTCGGGCCGAACCCCAATGGCTGCGCCCTCTCGCCCGACGGCCGCACGATCTACGCCTGCACCAGGGGGACGAACGGGGCGCGGGGCTACGAGCTCGAGGGGCCGGACTCGGGCGAGCTCATCGCAGTCGACGCCGAGAGCCTCCGCGTCGTGGCGAGGCAGTGGGGCGGCGATCAGCCGACGGGCCTGGCCGTCTCCCCCGACGGTTCCCGCGTGGCCCTCACCGACTTCCTAGACCGCAGGGTCGAGGCATACGACATTGAGG
>DBTW01000133.1:20224-24422 GCA_002307245.1 Spirochaetaceae bacterium UBA1306
CCGGCCTCGAGCTCGACCGCGAGCTGCCAGGGTCCCTGGCGGCTCGCGCCGTCGGCGCCCGCGACTACGAGGCCGGGGGCCTCCCTTGCTCGGCCCATATGCTGGACGAGGCGGGCGCGGCCGAGGCTGCGGCCGTCCTCGGGCTGCGGCGCCTGAGCTTCCGCGAAGCCCTCGCCTCCTGCCCGGCCGGCGATCTCGGCGGGGCCCTGCGCGGGATGGCGCTCCTGCGCGCCCTCGAGGTCGCCCGCTTCTGCGGAGCCTGCGGCGGCGCCTTGCGCGACAAGGAAGCCGGCGGCGAGGACTCGGGCGGGCGGCAATGCGAGCGCTGCGGCCGCGTGTTCTTCCCTCGCATCTCCCCCGCGGTGATCCTGCTCATCCGCAAGGGGCCCAGGGCGCTGCTGGCGCATAACGCGCGCTTCCGGCCCGGGCTCTTCGGCCTCATCGCCGGCTTCGCCGAGGCGGGCGAGTCCCTCGAGGAGGCGGCCGTCCGCGAGGCCCGCGAGGAGGCCGGCATCGAGATAGGGCGCCTGCGCTACGTGAAGTCCCAGAGCTGGCCCTTCCCCGACTCCCTCATGGTCGCCTTCGTCGCCGAATGGATATCGGGAGAGGCGAGGCCCGACGGAGTTGAGATCGCGGAGCTGCGCTGGTGCCTTCCTTCCGAGCTTCCCGAGATACCGGCGCCGGGCAGCGTGGCGCGCTTCCTCCTCGACGAGTTCTCCAGCGGGTCGGAGTAGTCGTCAGCTACGCTGACATCGTCAGCTACGCTGACATCGTCAGCTACGCTGACGGAGGCGGTGCTGGATGCCGAGCAGGAGGGCCGCCAGGGGAAGGGCCGACACCGCGACGATGGCCGACCAGGTGAAGGACGGCGAGCCCCTGAGGCGCAGGGAGACGACGATCTCCACCGCGATGCAGGCGAGGGTCCCGCCGAAGAGGATGAAGGCCGCGATGTTCGGTCCGCGCCGCCTGGCCTTCGCGCAGAGGATCACGGAGAAGGCGGCCGAGCCAATTCCCGCTAGGGCTATGGGCAAGGCCAGGGGAAGGAACCAGGAGCCGCCCGTTATTATCTCGAGGACCCAGAGGTAGGCGATAGGCGCCGTCGCCATGACGGGCAGGAATATCCTCGGCCTGCGGTAGCTCAGCAAGGGGAAGCCGAGGAGCATCCAGGCGAGGGCGCAGGACAGGAGTCCGACGCGGGACCAGGTGAAGGCCCCGTTCTTCGAGTAGTCGACGATCAGGCCGATGGAGGCCGAGATGCCGCAGACGGCCCCGAATATGCCCGAGGCGAGGGAGAGGGCCGTGGCCGACCTATCGGCCGGGAGGGGGCTTCCGCAGCGGGGGCAGGTCGAGCCGCCCTCCGCGCGGGCTCCGCATTTCGGACAGCTGCTCATGGTGCTAACTCCTTGCGTCTATAGACAGGCGATGGACCCGATAGGGTGCAGGGCCCGTGGACCTTAATTCTTCCGATAAGCCTTGGGCAGCTCGATGAGGCTGATATCCACCATGAACGGCCCGATATCCGTCGAGAAGGGCACGCCGATGATGGGCGCCCGCTCGGGCCAGGAGATGGTGTGGTTCTCGCCCTGGATGACAATGGGGACGGATATCTCGATGTCGTAGTCGGTGAGCTGCCCCGAGGCGTTGCCCGAGATGATGTTCACCATCTCGCCGACCATCCCGTCGCAGAGGCTTTCCCTCTCCTCCTCGCTTGCCCATTGCACGCCCGACTTGACCAGGAGCTTGTCGGCGAGGAGTCGGGTCAGGCGTATCGCCACGATGCCGATGGCGCTACCCGTGAGGACCATCACCGCCGAGATATCCCAGCGGTGCTTGCGGGCCCGTTCGTCCAGGAAGGCCTCGCCGGGCTGCGGGCTTATCCCGAAGGTGCGCTCGAAGAGCTCGATCGTCGCGGACAGGAAAGGATTTACGTAGGCGACATTCATGTACCAGCCTCCCCGCTGATTGGCTATACGGCCTTGTACATTAGCATACGCGGCGATAAAGTAAACTCAATAGGGAGGACAACTATGGGTTTTTCTCTAGCTCTTTATCCTATCGCCTACCGCGCAAGCTTCGACGGCAAGGCTTGGCGCGAAGAATATATCGAGCAGCCCCACAAGACGCCGGCCGAGGAAGCCAAGCTTTCAGCCGCCGAGCTTTCGGAGCTCAACGAGCGGCGCAATCAGTTCTCCGGCGTGCCCTTGGTGAACTATACGACGCAGTACGGGATGGGCTGCTTCGAGGGGCTCAAGGCCTTCCCCCAGAAGGCGGCCTCCGACGGCCCGGCCCTTAGCCTGTTCCGCCCGGGCGAGAACGCCGCCCGATTCGCGAGGTCCATGAAGGGCCTCGGCATGCCGTCCTTCCCCGAGGCCCTCTTCGTCGAGGCCTGCCGGGAAGTCACGGTGCGCAACGCCGCGCTCGGCTTCAAGCCCAGCTATAAGGCCGAGTGGGAGGCCGAGAGCTTCGCCTCCGCCGAGGCCGTGTACCTCCGGCCATTCTCCTACGCGGAGGGCGGCATCGGAGTCGGCATCTCGCAGACCCCGAGCGTGTTCATCGTGGCCAACCCCGTGGGCTCCTACTTCAAGCCGGGCTCCACCGCCGCGGTCACCACCGAGATGATCCGGGCCACGCCCAAGGGCACGGGCTGGATCAAGGCCGATTCCAACTACGTGATCTCCGCCCTCGCCAAGAAGAAGGCCGAGGACCAGGGCTTCATGGAAGTCCTGTTCCTCGACGCCGTGGACCGCAAGTACCTCGAGGAGGGCTCGTCCTGCAACGCCTTCTTCTACCTGAAGTCGGGGGAGCTCGTGACTCCCGAGCTCGGCGATACGGTCCTGCCGGGCATCACGCGCAAGAGCGTCATCGAGCTCGCGAAGGCCCAGGGCGTCAAGACCGTGGAGCGCCGGATCGCGATCGGCGAGGTCCTCTCCGAGGCGAAGGAGTGTTTCTTCACCGGCACCGCCGCCGGCGTTTCCTTCGTCGAGTCCGTGACCCACCAGGGCAAGACCGCGAAGTTCGGGGCCAAGCCCGGCGAGCTCACCACGAAGCTCCAGCGCGAACTCAAGGGCATCCAGTACGGCGCGGTCGCCGACTCGCGCGGCTGGATGGTCAAGGCCTGAGGCCCGGCTCCTTATTTCTCCAAGTAGCGCCGGATCTCCGCCTCCAGGGCGGCGATCTCGGCGCCGAGCTTGACCATGGGCTCCGCTAGGGCCTTCGCGGCCTCGGGAGCCTCGAGGAGCGGCTTGCGCGCGGCTATCTCGAGGACCTCCTGGGCCGCTCGCGCCGCCCTCATCCCGCCCACCGTGCCCGTCGTGCCTTTAAGGCGATGGACGCGCTGCTCCACGAGCCCCGAGTCGCCGGCCTCGGCCGCGCGGGCCGCCTCCTCGAGGATGGGCCTCGTCTGGCTCAGGAATACCTCCAGTATCTCCCGACCGATCTCCGGCGAGCTTTCGTAGCGCTCCGAGTAGGCGTCTGCGTCGAAGGCCGAGGCTTCCTCCCCGCGGCCGCGGCCCTCGGGACCGGCGGCCCGCGACCTGGCGAAGAGGCGGTCCAGAATCTCCTCGACGGCCGCGAGGGTGATCGGCTTGGCGAGGTAGTCGTCCATGCCCGCCTCCAGGGCCGCTTCCATGTCCGAGCTCTGGCTTCGAGCCGTCATCGCGACGATGGGCGTCCTCGGGTCGAGGACCCCCGCCGCCCCGCCGCGGATGGCCCGCGTCGTCTCGAAGCCGTCCATGCCGGGCATGGAGCAATCCATGAGCACGAGGTCGTAGCCGGCCCGGCCGAGCTCGTCGATGGCCGCCCCGCCGGTCGCGACTTCCGTAGCCCCGATGCCGAGCTCTGCGAGCAGGGCCGAGGCGACGCGGCGGTTCACGGGATCGTCGTCGACGACGAGGGCGCGGAGGGTCGGGCCCTTGGCGAGGCGCAGCTTCGCGGCGCGGAATTTCGTGGCCGCCTTGGCGGGGGGGATCGCGGCCGCTGCCTTGAGCCGGACGTGGGCGACGAAGGTGGAGCCCGCGCCGGCCTCGCTGCGCGCCTCGATGCTGCCGCCCATGAGCCCGACGAGGCCCTTGGATATCGCGAGGCCGAGGCCCGAGCCGCCGTAGCGCCGCGTGGTCGAGTGGTCGGCCTGGACGAAGGGACGGAAGAGGGTCGCGAGCTTCTCCTCGGAGATGCCGATGCCCGTATCGGCCACCTCGAG
>DBTW01000107.1:0-67759 GCA_002307245.1 Spirochaetaceae bacterium UBA1306
CGCTGCGGGCGAAAAGCACAGCCGCTTCGTAGCACTCGACCTGGGGTATGGCGCTTGGCGATAGAAGGCCGTTGATCGCAGCCGCGGACACGAGGGGGGCCATGCCGTGGTAGCGCAGGCCGCCGGCGTGGATGGTCGGCGGGATGTAGCTGTGGCCGAGGGTATGCATCGGCAGGAGCGGCGTCATGCCGGCCACGTCGCCTAAGTCATAGCGGAAGCTGCCCTTGGTTAGGCTAGGGCAAGAGCTCGGCTCCACGGGTATCACGTCGATATTCGCGCCTGCGATCTTGTCGGCCAGGAAAGGGAAGGCAAGGCCAGCGAAGTTCGAGCCACCCCCGACACAGGCGATCACCTTATCGGGAAAGCGTTCGCCGGCCTTCTCGAGCTGCTTCTTCGCCTCGAGGCCGATGATCGTCTGATGCAGCATCACGTGGTTCAGCACCGAGCCTAGGGCGTACTTAGTCTTTCCGCTCAGGTCGCCGACGGCATCCTCGACCGCTTCGCTGATGGCGATGCCGAGACTGCCGGGGCAACTGGGATCCGCCGCGAGGATGTCGCGGCCGGCCTTGGTCTTGTCGCTGGGGCTAGGGATGCAGCTGGCGCCCCAGGTCTGCATCATCATCTTGCGATAGGGCTTCTGCTCGTAGCTCGACTTCACCATATATACCTTGCACTCAAGCCCGAACAAGGAAGTCGCGAAGGCGAGGGCCGAGCCCCACTGTCCCGCGCCCGTCTCCGTCGTTAGCTTCTTCACCCCCGCGAGCTTGTTGTAATAAGCCTGAGCAACGGCCGTATTAGGCTTATGGCTTCCGGCGGGCGATACGCTCTCGTTCTTGAAGTAGATCTTGGCCGGCGTTCCCAGGGCGCGCTCGAAACCGTAAGCGCGCTGCAGCGGGCTCGGCCGCCAGCGGTAGAGGATGGAGAGCACTTCTTCGGGGATATCGATCCAGCGATCCTGGGACATCTCCTGTTCGAGTAGAGCAGGGGGAAAAATCACACCAAGCTGCTCGGGCGTGACAGGATTACCATCCGGCCCGAGCGGGGGGAGCATCGGCGTCGGAAGGTCGGCTGCCAGATTATACCAGCGCCTCGGCATCTCGCTTTCATTGAGCAGGATCTTGGTCTGCATGGTGAACTCCTTATGTTACTACTAGAAGCAACACAATATTGTAGCATTCGCGCTTCTGTCAATAGATACATTAACGAAATTCCTTGCCCTGCCTCATGGCCTCGTGAGCTCTTGTCAGGGGGAAGGAAGCCAACTAGGGTATGCGTATGCCTGATAGGGCCAAGCTGCTCAAGCCCGCCGACCTCCCTGAGAACTTCACACGCGCCCTCTACAAGATCGCCCCATACCGCGGCTGCGCCCACGGCTGCCGCTACTGCGATGGCCGTGCCGAGCGCTACTACGTCGAGGGGGATTACGAGCGGGACCTCGAGATCCGCGGCGATATACCCGAGCGCCTGGCCGCAGAGCTGCCAAGTCTTCGTGAGCGGGGCATGGTCTCATTCGGTTCAGGCGTTACCGATTCCTACCAACCGGTCGAACGCGCCAACACTATCACCGGCCGTTGCGCGGTCCTGCTCGCCGACTCGCGCCTAGCCCTTCCCGTCCAGGTGATGACCAAATCGAGCCTAGTCCTTCGCGATCTGAAAACGTGGAGCCGAGTTAACGATCGCGCCGGATTCGTCCTCCTCGTATCGCTCACGAGCCTCGATGAATCCCTGCGCGTGGCCATGGAGCCAGGAGCCTCGAGCTTCGCCGAGCGCCTCGAAACCCTAAGAGTGTTCAAGGAAGCGGGTTGCGTCGTTGGCGTCCTCGCCATGCCCTTCCTCCCCTTCATCTCGGATGCCCCGGACTCGATACGGAGGCTCTACACCGCCTGCGCCGAGGCAAAGGTCGATTTCGTGATGCCCGGCGGCCTTACACTGCGCCCCGGTCGGCAAAAGGACTTCTACCTACACGCACTTTCGGAATATCGCCCAAAGCTGCTCGAGCCGACGCTCGCGCTCTATGCCGAAGAAAGACCCTCGGGTATGCCATTCGCCGGAGCCGGGAAAAGGCTTTTCGAATCCGTCACGCCCATCAGGCGGGAGTTCCGCATGCCATACCTCATGCCGCACCGTGCTTTCGCCCGCTTCATCCCGCCGCACGACTCGCTGCGGCTCCTCTTTCGCGACATGCTCGAACTGTACGCCGAACGCGGAGTGGATACCGCCGCCCTCCACGCGGGTGCCGAGGCTTACGACGCCTGGCTTCTCGGTCTACGACGCGCATTCAGGCGCAGGCGAAATTTGCCGGACGACTGGCTCGAGGAACGCTTTGCGGAAGCGGCACGCGATGGTGAACTGGACCGCGTCCTGGGCAACGAGCGTCTGGCCGTCTTTGCTCGGAGGGTTAACCTTGAGAATGGCCGTCTTGACTACTCTAGCCTCAGGCTCGAGGGAAGCGTCTAGGACGCGGCCTCGGGCAAGCCTTCGTTAGTGTTATGAAGCCTTGAGGTCCGGATGAGCCTAAGGCCTGAGACACTATAGAAATGTGCTTTCATACACGGCTTTTTCGAGACAAATCGATTAATTGTTTTTCGTAAAACAACTAACAATATTTTTTCTACAAGCTTCATAACACTGAGCTATGAAACTCAGCGAAAACAGGGAACTGGCCCGCCACCACAAATATAAGGAATAGGTTTCTCTATGTTCCACGTGGAACACATATGCAAAAAATCGGGCTATGTTCCACGTGGAACATAGCCCGGATAAAATAATCTTTTCTCGTTACTCTTCAGCTTCTACATCTTCAGGACCATGCATATTACTAGTGCCATCCCCAATAAGCTCTTCACTCGGATTTGAACTTCCATTGCCGTCACCTAGTTGACCAGAAGCCTCTACTTCTTCTGCTATAGCCTCAGCTTCTTCTTCTCGCGCCACTTTATCGAGGCCGATTACGAAATCTGGTCGGTCAATATTCAGTATCCGGACGCCCTTTGCACCTTTACCCTGAATGCTCACCGTATCGGCGGCGAACTTCAGTGTCTTGCCCTGTGAAGTTATTACCACAACGTCATCGGAATCTAATACAGTGATCGCGCCAACAAGCTCTCCGGTTCGCTCTTCTGGGCAATAAATCATCTGTCCATGCGTCGCACGGCTGTGCGGATTGAAATTGTTGAACTCGACTCGCTTGCCATAGCCGTATTCCGAAAGAACGAGCATTTTCTGTTCATCAGAAACCCTGAGCATTGCCGTCAATTCGTCGGCATTCTCAAGTTTTATTCCACACACTCCACGAGAGGAGCGACCGGTTGCGCGAACGTCTTCCTCAGTCATACGCAAGGCCTGACCTTTGCGTGTAATAAGGACAACCTCATCTTTCCCATGAGTAAGGCATGCAGAGACAAGGCGATCGCTCTCGTCGAGGTTGATCGCGATAATACCCCTAGTTTTGGCGTTGACGAACTCACTCGTCGCCACCTTTTTGACGACGCCGCGGAGGGTACCCATGAGGATATATTCCGTCTCCGAAAAATCGGACAAGTCAACAATGGTGGAAATCTCTTCATTCGGCGAAATAGCAAGAAGGCCCTTAATGTGGGTTCCCCGCGCGGCGCGGGATGCTTCGGGGATCTCGTGGACTTTCAGCCAATAGGCTTTGCCTTCGCTTGAAATACACAAGAGATAGTCATGGGTGTTCGCGACGAAAAGTTGTTGGATATAGTCGTCTTCAATAAGGGCAGCGGAATTGGAGCCCTTGCCGCCTCGTCCTTGGCTCCTGTAGGCGCTTACGGGCACACGCTTCACGAAACCTTTATTGGAGATGAGGATGACCATCTCCTCTCGCTTGATCAAATCTTCGATATTGATCTGCTCGACTTCGTCGGCGACGATCTCCGTACGGCGCTTATCCCCGAACTTCTCGGCGATGGCGATGGTCTCGGACTTCACCAAGGCTCGCAGCTTGGCCTCGCTGGCGAGTAAATCCTTGAGGTAGGCGATACGAGCTTCGGTCTCGGTCAGCTCGGCCTCAAGCTTCGTGGTCTCGAGGCTGGTGAGGCGAGCGAGACGCATCTCCAAGATAGCTTGGGACTGTATCGCATCGAGGCCAAAGCGCGTCTCGAGGCGCTGCTTGGCGGAATCAGTATCCTTGCTCGTCTTTATTATCTGTACGACTTCATCGATATTCTGGAGTGCGATTACAAGGCCGCGGAGGATATGGGCCTTTTCCTCGGCCTTGCGTAGCTCGAATTTTGAACGGCGAGTCACGACCTCGACGCGGTGCGCGACAAAGCAGGAAATCAGGTCTCGGAGGCCGAGGCACTTGGGCCGCCCATTATCGATAACCATGTTGATTACGCCGAAGCTGGACTGGAGTGGAGTATGGGCGAAGAGACGATTGAGGACGAGCTTTGGGATCGCTCCCTTCTTGAGCTCGAGGACGATGCGCATACCCTCGCGGTCGGATTCGTCGCGGAGATCGGAAACCCCATCGAGAACTTTATCACGCACTAGGTCTGCAATGCGTGTGATCAACGTGGTTTTGTTTACCGCATAAGGAATTTCCGTAAAGACGATCTGCTCTCGGCCGGCCTTCATCGTCTCGATGATGAATTTGCCGCGGACGATAAGCTTGCCGCGCCCGGTAACATAGGCTTCTCGGATTCCCCTGCGGCCAAAGATGATGCCGCCCGTCGGGAAATCTGGTCCGGAGACGTGCTTCATAAGCTCGTCTACCGTGATCTCGGGATTGTCGATGAAGGCTGCGATCGCGTGCCCTATCTCCGTGAGATTGTGTGGGGCCATATTGGTGGCCATGCCGACAGCGATACCCGAAGAGCCATTTATAAGGAGGTTGGGCAAGGCAGAGGGCAGGACAGAAGGTTCCTTGAGGGATTCGTCATAGTTGGGGACGAGGTCAACTGTATCCTTGTCAAGATCGACGAGCATCTCAGCGCCGACCCTGGAGAGCTTAGCCTCTGTATACCTGCTAGCGGCGGCCGGGTCTCCATCGATGGAGCCGAAGTTACCTTGGCCTTGTACAAGGGGATAACGTAAGGAGAAGTCCTGTGCCATGCGCACCAAGGCGTCGTAAAGAGATAAGTCCCCGTGTGGATGGTACTTTCCCATGGCATCGCCGGTAATGCGGGCGCTTTTTTTGGTAGGCGCGTTCGGTTGAAGTCCTAGCTCAGCCATGGCGAAGAGGAGCCGCCGATGTACCGGCTTCAGGCCGTCACGTACGTCAGGAAGGGCCCGCGACACGATGACGGACATCGCGTAGTTGAGGTATGCGGTTTTCATCTCCTCTTCGATTGGGACGAGGAGTAGCTTTCCGGTCATCTCTGCCATCGAAATCGTTCCTTATACATCGAGGTTGGAGACGTAGACCGCGTTTTCCTCGATAAATTGGCGGCGAGGCTCGACCTGTTCGCCCATGAGGGTAGTGAACACATCCTCGGCCTGCACAGCGTCTTCCATGGTGATGCGAGTGATGTTTCGCCGTGCCGGGTCCATCGTTGTTTCCCAAAGCTGCTCGGGATTCATCTCGCCAAGGCCCTTATAGCGTTGGATAGCGACCTTTTCGGGATCCTTGCCGCTCGCCGCGAGGATCTTGTCCTTTTCCGCGTCATCGAAGGCATAGAAGGCTTGCTTATCGTAGGTGATTTTATAGAGCGGCGGCATCGCGAGATAGACGTAGCCCTTCTCGATCAAGGGTGTCATGTATCGGTAGAAAAAGGTCAGGAGTAATGTCCGAATATGCGAGCCGTCGACGTCGGCATCGGCCATGATGATTACCTTGTGATAGCGAACCTTCTCGGCGTTAAAATCCTGGCCTATTCCGGCACCAATGCTGGATATTACCGGCTGGAGCTTGTCGTTCCCGATGATCTTATCGATGCGGGTCTTCTCGACGTTGAGCATCTTACCCCATAGGGAGAGGATCGCCTGGTTCTTGCGATCGCGGCCCATCTTGGCTGAGCCGCCTGCCGAATCGCCCTCTACGATATATATCTCGCATTTCGAGGGATCTTTTTCCTGACAGTCTGCAAGCTTACCCGGGAGGCCCGAGCTCTCGAGAAGCGACTTGCGGCGAGTTAGGTCGCGGGCCTGTCGTGCGGCGATGCGCGCCTTGGCGGCGAGCACGGTTTTTTCCAGGACGCCGTCGACTATCTCGGGATTGCTCTCGAAGATAAAGGAGAGCTGGTCGGAGCAAAAGCCGTCGACGATGCCCTTGACCTCGGAGTTGCCGAGCTTGCCCTTCGTTTGCCCTTCGAACTGGGGCTCCATGACCTTGACCGAGAGCACGGCAGTCAAACCCTCGCGTACGTCGTCGACGGAGAGAGCCTCGTCGAATTTCTTCGCGAACTTGGATTTCTTGAAGGCGTCATTGATCGTCTTTATAAGGGCCGAACGAAAACCCAGGAGATGAGTGCCTCCCTCGCGGGTGTTGATGCCGTTGACGAAGGTAAAAAGCGTCTCGTTGAAGCCGTCGTTATACTGGATTCCTACTTCGATCTCCACGTCGTCGCGCGTCCCAAGGAAGTAGATGACATCCTTGTGAAGCACCGTTTTGTTCTTGTTGAGATGCTCGATGAACTGCTTGAGGCCGCCATCAAACTTGAACTCGGCGGTTCGGGGCGTGGAAAGACGCTCGTCGGTGAGGACGATCCTGACGCCTTTATTGAGGAAGGCGAGTTCCCGGAGTCGATTGGATAGAACATCGAAGGAGTAGACGGTCGTTTCGGTAAAAATGGTAGGATCGGCCTGGAAGCGGACGATCGTCCCACGTTTGTCCGTATCCCCGATGCGCTTGACATCCTCTTCGGGAATGCCGGTGAGATACTTCTGGTAGTGCAGCTCGCCGTTGATATGGACGAAAACTTCCATCCATGAGGAAAGGGCATTGACGCAGGAGACGCCGACGCCGTGAAGGCCACCCGACACCTTATAATTCTGCTTGTCAAATTTGCCGCCGGCGTGGAGCTTGGTCATGACAAGCTCAAGGGCGGAGACATGCTCCTCGGGGTGGAGCCCCACGGGGATGCCGCGACCGTTATCCTCTACGCGTACTACGTCGTTTTTCTCGAGCACGACAAGAACGTCGGTACAATAGCCGGCGAGAGCTTCGTCGATCGAGTTATCGACAACTTCGTAGACTAGATGATGGAGGCCATCGATGCCCGTGGATCCGATGTACATGCCTGGGCGCTTACGAACCGCCTCGAGGCCCTTAAGCACCTGAATACTATTAGCAGAATAAGTTGATTCCATAACCGACCCGATGGAAAAGGTGGAAGGCAGGGACAAGGCATTGAAGCGCTCGTATTCTAATTAGGAAAAAAGCACTTGCCGCCCCAAGCAAAGGGAGTATACTCGGAACGTTCAATAAAGTAAAGGCAAGTGCGGAAATCCGATACATGTAAGGCATTAGCCTTGTGGATAACCTGTTCCTAACCTATCAATATCTTGTGGTATAATTATTAGCAGCACAGCTAAAAAGAAACATGATTCTCAAGCTGTCTTACCTAATATTATATTCTTTTTTACTGTAATGGATTAGGTAAAAGTACTACATAAACCAGTGGTACCACCGCTGAATTTTAGAGAATTTTTAGTTTTTCTTGTCGTTTGTGATAATTTTTTTATCCTTGCTTTTCTGTGGATAACTTGTGTATACCGATTGCCTTCGTACGAGGTATTCGATGGGCAACTGGAACTATGGTGTCTTTTGGGACGAACTCATGAACCAAGCAAAAAATGAGCTTGGTGAGCATGAATTCGCGATGTGGTTCAACATCCAATACGACTCATCAACCGAAACAAGCATTTCGATCCGTGTACCATCGAGCTTCTATAAAGACCAAATCGTTAGGCAATATCAAAAATACCTCGAGGATAAGCTCTTCGATCTGATGGGCAAGCGGATATCCATAGATTTTATTGTCGTTAAGCCTAATCCGGACGAGGCGAGGCCCGCGCAAGAGTTGGCCCGAGAGGATGCCCGAGAAGCCTCTGAGGACAAACCCAAGATCGCGCTCCTTCCCAGAGGAAAGAGCGATTCCCCGATAAAGAGGGATAAGCACCCTCAACTACGGGTCGATTACACTTTTGAAAATTTTGTCATTGGCGATAATAACGGTTTTGCGTCGAACGCAGCCTTGGCCATCTCAAAGAACCCGGGAACATCCTACAACCCATTCTTGATCTACGGTGGCGTAGGCCTGGGCAAGACCCATCTCATGCAATCGATAGGCAATCGGGTCTGGATCGAAAGCCCGAAGATGAAAGTGATCTGCATTACAGCAGAGGAATTCACGAATGAATTCATCCAGTCCATACACGATAAAACTACTCAGGGATTCAAGAACAAATATCGCTACGTCGATGTCCTCCTAATCGACGATATCCATTTCCTCCAAAACAAACTAGGAAGCCAGGAAGAGCTATTCCATACCTTTAACGCCCTCTATGACGCCAACAAGCAGATGGTCTTCACTTGCGATAGGCCGGTTTCCGAATTGAAGAACCTCTCGGACAGGCTAAGGAGCCGTTTCGAGCGCGGCCTTAACGTCGACCTCCAACCTCCTAACTTCGAAACACGTTGCGCGATATTGAAGAAGAAGGTCGAAGCGGGAAGGATACAGGTTCCGGCCGAAGTCCTGGAGATTATTGCGAAAAACATCTCGACTAATGTCCGCGACCTGGAGGCGGCTCTCACTAAGCTCGTGGCATATGCCGAACTCGTGCATAAAAATATTACTCTCGAGATAGCCCAGAACCAGCTAAAGGACGTGTTCAGCCAATCCAAGCACGGAAACGTCACGATCGATAACATACTCAGAGTGGTGGCGGATTACTACAAGCTCTCTTATAACGACTTGAAAGGTAAAAAGAGAACTAAAAACATTGCCATGCCTAGGCAGATAGCAATGTATATAGCCCGTGATATCACCGAGTATTCTACGACTGAGCTTGGCTTTGAATTCGGTGGGAGGGACCATACTACCGTAATGCATGCATGCCAGAAGATCGAAGAGAGGCTTAAGCTCGACCCAAATTTGGAATCGACGATTCAAGCCCTGGTCCGCTCAATTAAGGATTATAGCTCAAAAGCATAATTCTTTTCACGTTCACAACTTGTTCACAAGTAGGCATTCTTTGTGGATAAATCATCATCTTGTGGGAATGTGCATGACGATGCGCACAGAAACATGAGTTATACACAAGCAAATTAGTTATAATAGATAATGATTTATTTGATGTATTAACATTTGAACAGGGCTTATTATTATTGTTACTGTTTATATAAAACTAGTGTATATAGTATCAAGAGAAAGAATCTGGTACATTCCTTCGAAGGGGGGCTCAATGAAGTTCACATGCGATAAGAACTCCTTTTCCCGAGAAATATCTTTTGCACAGGAAATTATAGCCTCTAAAAACGCCTTATCAATAATGTCGAATGTCCTACTCGAGGCTACCGAAGGCTCTCTTTCCCTCAAGGCCACAGATATAAAAGTAAGCTTTGAAACTCTTATTCCCGTCGATACAATCGAGCCCGGAGAGATTACCGTTTTTTGCGACAAATTGTCGGGAATCCTAGCAACTATTCCCGAAGGTGATATAGCCATAGAGCAGGATGATAACAAGGTTGTCGTCAAGCCGACTTTCAAGAAAGTTCGCTTTCAACTCAAGACTATCTCGAGTGAAAAATTTCCCGAACTCCCACAAGCTGATGAGGGTTCTTTCTTCGCCATCCCTGCTAAGGATTTTAAGCAGATGGTCTCTCAGACTATCTTCGCCGTATCGGATGACGAGACGAGGTACTTCATGAACGGAGTGTTCATGGAAAAATCGGGAGACGGCCTGGTTCTCGTAGCGACGGACGGAAGACGGCTTTCATACGTAAAAAAAGCATTCGACGCAAAAATTCCTGAATTTAAGGGCGTGATAGTTCCTCCGAAGGTTTTAAGCCTCGTGCTGAAGCGCGCTCCAGACGAGGGTCTCATCGAAATCGCCGTCACCGATAAGAGCATCTTTTTCAAGTTCGGCTCGTACAAGATATCTTCCGTCCTTATCGAGGGACAATTTCCTAACTACCAAAAGGTCATACCCGATAGCCAGAAGAACAAGATAACGCTAAAGCGTTCCGATCTTCTCGATGCTATGAAACGCGTTGCCATCTTTGTCGAGCAAAAGTCCAGAAGGACCTTTTTCGCCATCTCCGACGGCCTCATAGTCATTTCATCCGAGGAGAGCGATCTCGGTACGGCCAGGGAGGAATTTCCCTGCGACTACTCAGGTCCGGAAGCGACGATCGCCCTGAACTACAAGTACATCGAGGATCCCCTCAAGGTCATGAACTGTGAGGAGATCAATATTGAATTTACCGAGCCAAATAGAGCAATAACTGTTTCCCCGAATCCCGGAGAGGACTATTTCCACGTCGTGATGCCGATGCAGATAGAGTAGGCGATACTATCCTAGACTGCTCGGTCATCTCTCGGGAGAAAGATGCCCTTCGATAGTCTCAAGCTATCCACGTTCCGCAATCTCGCGGATACGGAAGTCTGTATAGCGGCGGATAGGGTGTTCTTGATCGGCGAGAACGGTCAAGGAAAGACTAATTTCCTCGAGGCATTATACTACCTCTCTTACGGGTCGTCTTTTCGGGGTTCTGTGGATGCCGAAGCGGCTAAGCGCGGGTCTTCGTCCTTTTCGCTTGGCGGGAAGATTCGAGCCTCCGCTCCCGACCTTCCATCGGACGACATACGCGTTTCATGGGAGGGAAAGACCAAAGAAATTCGCTTGAATGGGAAGCCGGTTCATGACAGGAAGGAACTCGTCGAGCGAAATCCCGCCGTCGTCTTTTGCCACGAGGATTATGGTTTCGCCGCCGGAGAGCCCGAGCGAAGGCGCTTCTTCTTCGATCAATCCGCGGGTCTGGTTTCCGCTGGTTATATAGACCTGCTGCGCGAATACAAACGAGTTCTCCGACAGAGGAATGCCGCCCTGAAGGGCCAGCGCCCACGGGAGGAAGTCCTAGAGCTGATAGATCTTCAGCTAGCGGAGAAAGGACTTGCCCTGATGCGAGAGAGGACGCTCCTACAGGCCGAATTCGACTCCCGCTTCGCCCTGCGATACGAGGGTGTGTCGCTATTGGGGGACGAGGTTCGCATACGCTACAAGCCTAACTGGCAGGTTGAGCTCGATATCGAGAGCATAGCCACTAGACTGGCGCAGAGGCGCGCCGAGGAGATCGCGCTCGGCACTAGCCTTTCGGGTCCTCATCGCGATCGTTGGTCTTTCGTCAGCTGCGGCCGAGATTTCGCGGCCACCGCCTCGACGGGCCAGCTTCGCCTACTATCCCTGACGCTCCGGATGGTTCAGGCTGAGTACTATACAGCGGCGGTTGGGCGCCTTCCCGTCCTCCTCCTGGACGACGTTCTCCTCGAGTTGGATCGAGCTAAGCGTATGCGTTTCCTCGAGCTTCTGCCCCGCGCCGCCCAGGCGTTTTTTACTTTCCTGCCCGGCGAAAGCTGGGAGGAGTACAGAACGGGGGCTACCCTGACCTACGAGGTACATGATGGGCGATTCGAGGATTAAGGATGTCTCTGCTCTCTTATCCTCTTTTTTCAACGAGGATAAGCTTCGGCGCGGCGAACGCTTCAGCGATTTCTTCTCGTCCTGGTCAGAGATCGTCGGGGACAGGTTAGCCGCCCATTCTCGCGTAGCGGACGTAGATAAAGGCTTCCTAGTCGTCGAAGCCGAGCATCCGGGATGGATACAGCTGCTTCAGCTACGCCAATCGGGAATCCTGGAGGACGCTGCCCGCCGTTTCCCCGAGTTGGGCCTAAGGGGCATCGTATTCCGTCTTTCCGGCCAGGGAGGGAGCTCCCGCCTTGGAGTTCGGCCGGCGACGGCGCCCGAGGAGCCGGAACCAAGTCCTGAGAGCCTAGCAGCAGACGAGGCCGAGCGAGCTTCGGTGGAGGGCTCCTCGAGGGTCGCACTCGACGCGATTGCCGATCCGGAGTTCAAGAAGCTTCTTACGGGGCTCAAGGACACGATGCTGGGGAAAGAATGAGGCCCTTCGGTCGTTTCTCACGATGCGAGCCGCATTGACGAAGGTGGCGGAAATAATTATACTGTCCAGACCTAGCCGTCGAATCGATCGGCGCGTCGCCGCCCGCAAGCCGGCACCGCGCGGCCGCCGTCGCCCATATGACTTAAGGAGCCTGAACCATGAAACGAACCTACCAGCCCAGCAAGGTCCGCCGAACCCGTAAATTCGGTTTTCGCGCTCGCATGAAGACGAAGGGCGGCCGCTTGGTCCTCAAGAGGCGCAGAGCGAAGGGGCGGCTTCATTTGACCGCTTCCGACGAGAAGAAGCCCTACTGATTCTGTCCCTCGGGGTAGAGGTCGCAATATCCCCGGGCAAGGGTTTTCCAAGGCGGATCGGGTTCGCCGGCGGACCGAGATCGAGTCGATCTTCTCTCGCGGAACTCGATTCTCTTGTAAGGGCATGCGTATCCACGTCGTGCCTAATTCGCTTTCATCCACAAGGGCGGTCTTCGTGCCCGTCCGGTCATATCCGAGCGCGGTCGCCAGGAATCGGGCTCGGCGGGTCGTACGGGAATGCTGGCGCCTTGAAAAGGGGCGGCTGGCACCCGGTCACGATGTCGCCGTCGTCCTCTATCCTGGCTACGACCTCTACCTCGAGAGGAAGGCTCAGTTGGAGAGACTCCTGCGGCAAGCCGGGCTCTTTACGTGAAAGCCGATGAAGCGGATCCTTGTGTTACCGTTCATCCTCCTCGTCACCCTGTACAGAAGAATCATCTCTCCGCTCAAGCCGCCAAGCTGCCGGTTCTATCCGACTTGCTCGGCCTATGCGCTAGAGGCTTTGCAAAAGTACGGACCGCTCAAAGGCGGCGGATTAGCGATAAGACGGATCTTGCGTTGCCATCCATTGAACCCGGGAGGCTTTGACCCAGTACCATGAGTATGCTAGACAACAACCAATCAAGCGGAGACAGCAAAAGGACCCTAATCGCGGTCGTGTTATCCGTAGTCGTCATTACGGCGGGCTTCCTTCTCCAGGCCCTTTTATTCCCTGCCGCTCCTGCCCCGGCGCAAACCACTCAACAGACATCCCCCTCGTCGACCACCGTCGCGACTCCGGCCGCGAGCGCAGCGCCTCAAGGCGGTTCGGCCCTGGTTCCTGCGGCCAGCGCTGCTGCGGTCGCCACGGCGAGCCAGTCGGCGGAGAGCGCCCCCTTGGCGGAGCGCAAGTACACGATTTCGACGGACCTGCTCGAAGCGACCTTCACGAATAAAGGCGGGGACCTAATCTCTCTTAAGCTCAAGAAGCATGCCGACAAGGACGGCGCCGTCGATCTCATCATCCCGAAGGCCGACGGGTCCGGCGGCCTGTCCTTTGCTTTCGGCGGTGCCGGCGCGACCCCCGTGACGGACCTCATGAACGGGATGCTCCTCGACAGCAAGACCATCGCCTTCACTAGGACCTATCTGGCGAACGTGCCCGGTAAAGATGCACCCGTGCCCTTCACCTTGAGGAAGACCTACACTTTCCGCGACGGCGATTATATGTTCGGCTTCGCCGTAGGCCTCGAGAATTCGGTGAACGAAGTCCTACCCCTTGATTCTTCGGGCTTCGCGTATTCCGTCTCGCTCGGGCCGCAGATCGGCCCGAGGCTCACGATGAAGTCCGGCAGCAGCGGTAGCGACTACCGTAAGTACGTGAAGTACGTCGGCGGAAAGAAGAAAGAAGATCACCCCAAGGCCGGCACGGCCTTGACGCTCAAGGACCAGCCTTCCTGGGTCGGGATCGCGGGCAAATACTTCTCGCTCTTGGCCGCGCCCGAGCTCACGTCGTTCACGACGACCTTGGCCACCAATCAGGATCCGACGCTTTTCCAGACCGATTCTATCACCATCTCGAGGCCGGCGATCAAGGCCAGCAAGCAGACGGATGCCTACTACTTCTACTTCGGCCCCAAGACGAACGCCGAGCTCGCCAAGTATGACTACGCTGACAAGAACGCCTTCCAGCGCTCCGGCCTCAACCTCGAGCGGGCCGCCGACACGTCGGGCATCCTGAGCTGGCTCGAGTGGCTGATGAAGAAGGCCCTCAACATGTTCTACTGGATGATCCCCAACTATGGAGTCGCGATCGTCCTGGTCACCATCCTCGTGAAGGCTTTGCTCTTCCCGCTCACCAAGAACGGGTCGATCGCCTCGGCTCGCATGCAGGAGCTCCAGCCGAAGATGAAGGAGCTTCAGGACAAGCACAAGTCGAATCCACAGAAGCTCAATCAGGAGATGGCGGAGTTCTACAAGAAGGAAGGCTATAACCCTATGTCGGGCTGCCTTCCCCTCCTCATACAGTTTCCCATCTTCATCGCTATGTACAACCTCTTCAACAATCACTTCGACCTGCGCGGCGCCATGTTCATCCCCGGGTGGATACCCGACCTGTCGCAGCCCGAGGCGATCTTCCGCTTCGCCGAGATCAACCTCCTGATCGTCAAGATCGACGCTATTCGTGCCCTGCCGATCATCTATCTCGTCAGCCAGCTGCTATACGGGAAGTACACATCGGCGCAGACGGCGGGCGGTCAGAACGCCATGCAGATGAAGATGATGATGTACTGGATGCCGGTAATCTTCTTTTTCATCTTGTACAATACGCCCTCAGGCCTCCTCGTGTACTGGATCATCTCGAACGTCCTCTCCATCGGCCAGCAGATGGTCATCAACGACCTCCTGAAGAAGCGGAAGATCGCCCTCGAGGTAGCTTCTCCCTCTCCGGTCATCGCGCCCGGTAAAAAGCCCAATAAAGGGACGATTAAAGGCTCCGGGAAAGGCTCGTCGAAGGGAAAGAGGAAGTAATCGAACATTTCTCTCTTAGGAGTAAAGATATGGTCTATGAATTCGAGGGACGTTCCGAGAAGGAGGCGATCGACGCCGCGGCCGACGAGCTCGGCCTCGAGCGCGACGGCTTCGACGTGGAGATCCTGGAATCCCAGACGGGCAGCATCTTCAAGAAGGGCAAGGTTCGGATTCGAGTGCATACTCGCGACGAGGCCCCCGCGCCAGCCAGGCGCGAGCCCGTCGGGAACCCCCTCCCGGCCGACGAGTTCGAAGCGAAGGTGCTCGAGTTTACGAAAAAGATGATCGAGGGCATGGGATACGCCTGTGAGGTCGCCGTCCTGTTCCGCGAGGAGAAGAAGCTCGGCGTGAGGATCGACAGCGAGCACGCGTCGATCATCATCGGCAAGAAGGGGAAGAACCTCGACTCCCTACAGGTCCTCGTGAACGTATACGCGGGGCGCTTGGGGCGCGAGGATACGAGGGTGATCCTCGATTCCGAGAATTACCGAATCCGGCGCGAAGAGGCCCTCGTCCGCCTCGCCTATGAAACCGGCGAGCAGGTCAGGCGGACCCGGCAGTCCGTTCTCCTCGAGCCCATGAATCCCTTCGAGCGCAGGATCATCCATACGACCCTCAACGACATCGTCGATATCGAGACGAAGAGCGAAGGCGAGGGACTCTATAAACAGGTTAGGGTGACCTTCCGCGGGAAGCCTTGATCCTTTTCGAGGCCCTCGGGATGGCCGCGCGCAGAGAGCGCTCCAAGCGGCCGTCCGAGGACTCGAAGGCCTGCAGCTCGATCGTCGCCGCCCCGTTGAAGGCGGCGAAGGCGCCGATGGCCTCGGCGGCGATACGCGAGTATTCCGCCGAGCCGACCCGCCGTCCTCCCGCGTCTGTGGGCGGAGCGTCGAGGTAGAGGCGTCGCAGGACCAGGCGGCCGTCCCGCCTGTCGGCCTTCGCATCGAGCAGGCCGGCGATAGCCGGGCCCGCCCCGAGTCCGACGAAGAGTAGCGGTAACCCGAAATACCCGAACGTACGCTTCGATGCGGGCAGGTAGCACTCGAGCTGGTAGGCGCGGCCGAAAAGCCTCGCCGTGCGCTTCCTATCAATGATGAGCGGGTCGAAGGGCGACAGGACGAAGGCTCGTGCCTCTGCTGCCCGCCTTCTCCGGCGTCCGATCGCGCTCGCCGCCGCGTAGTAGTCCCGAGAATCGCCCGCGATCCTCATCCGCGCCAAGCGGCCGTCCTCGACGCGCCCTGCGAGCTCGTCCGAGATTCCCCCCAAGCCGTCTTTTCGCATATAGGCAATATCCGAGGCAGCGAAGATGCCGAGGGACTCCGAGGCTCGGTCGATGTAATGAGCGGCCATTTCCTTAGTTGTCGGCGGTCGGAGGTCCAGGCCCGCGGGAAGGGCGCGTTCCGGTAGGTCGTAGACTTTCTGGAAGCCGCGGCGGCCGAGCGAGACGAGTTCTCCCGCTTGGAAGAGGTATTCGAGCGCCCTTTTCGCTGGCTTCCAGTCCCACCAGCCCCCAGGGCCACGCTTGCCCTCGAAGTCCTGGGCTCGCATCGGGCCTTCGGCTCGTATCGTATCGCGAACAATCGCCACGGTCCGGGGATCGGCATCGAACCATTCGTGGCCCTGAGAGCGGATGCGTTCCATTCTTGGTATGCAGAATCGATATTCTTCGATAGGCAGATATGCCGCGGCGTGGGTCCAGTACTCGATGATTAGCCTGGGCTCCCCCTCGAGCTCGGGCAGATGAGCGGCTTGGTAGAGCGCGTTCCTGGTCCAGAGCGCATGATGATGCGCTCGCTCCACGACGCTGATCGTGTCGATCTGTACCGCGCCGAGGCGTCGTAGGGCCGCGAGGGTTTGATTGGCGCCGCCCGCCTCGAAGGCTCCGAGGCCGGAGGCTTCCGTCGCGATGGCGCTTGCCGCGGAAGGCTCGATGGATGTTTCCATGCTAAACGAATGTATAGCCTTCGAAAAGCCGATGCAATACGGAAACGTCGCTTTTATAGGGCTGTCGGTGGCTTCCTGGCCTGGAAAGGAGTGTATAGAATATTCCTAAATCGAGCGCTCGAGAGGGCGAGAACCAAGGAGACAAGACCGTGCTGACGATCGTCGCGCTATTCGCAATCCTGATCCTGGTGCTTTTCCTTCCCTTCCTCGTGAAGAAGGTCGAGGAGAATCTCGAGATATTCCTGTTTACGATGGGCCTTCTCGCTGTGACCGCGAGCGCGCAGTGGGCCTGGCCCTTGGTGTTCGAGGGGCTCGTCGAGCCGATCAAGATAACCTTGGCCGTCCTCATCGCCGGGCTGCTGTTCAAATTTCTGCGCCCTGCCGCGCGGAAGGCGGTCGGGGCCGCGGTCTCGGCGATCGGTATAAAGGCCTTCGCCTTCGCGATCGTCGTGCTTCTCGGCTTTGTATCGAGCGTCGTTACGGCCATCATCTCCGCCCTCCTCCTCGTGGAGGTGATCGATTGCATGAAGCTCGATCGGGAGGACGAGATCAAGCTCGTCGTCGTCGCCTGTTTCGCTATCGGCATGGGCGCCGTGCTCACGCCGCTCGGCGAGCCGCTCGCCACGATCGTCATATCGAAGCTGAAGGGCGAGCCGTATCACGCGTCGTTCTGGTTCCTCTTCGAGGAATTCTGGCACTACGTCGTGCCCGGCGTCCTCGCTTTCGGCGTCCTCGCCGCCGTGATCGTCAAGAAGGGCCCGGAAGGCGACACTCTCAGCGAGGACCGCGCCGAGGGCATCCCCGACATACTCCTCCGGACCGCGAAGACCTATCTCTTCGTCATGGCCCTGGTCTTCCTCGGGACAGGCTTCAAGCCCATCATCGACGCCTATATTTCCAAGCTGCCGCCCGAGGGACTATTCTGGATCAATAGCATCTCGGCGATCCTGGATAACGCCACCCTGGCCGCAGCCGAAGTCGGGCCTTCAATGAGCGAGAGCCAGCTGGCCTATGCCCTCCTTGGGCTGATCATCGCCGGCGGCATGCTCATACCCGGGAACATCCCGAACATAATCGCGGCTGGTAAGTTGAGGATCAAGAGCAAGGAGTGGATCCGGGTCGGCGTACCCCTCGGGGCCGCCGCGATGGTCATCTACTTCGCGGCCATGCTGGCGTTCGGCGCCTGACGCGCCCGATGGAGGTCTCGTGCCAGCCCTATCTCATAAAGACAAACTGAAGCTCCTCTCCGCGCTCGAGTCGGGCTACGCGAACACGGAGGAGCTGCTCGAGGGCGTTACCGACGAGGAGCTCCTCTACGTACCGCCCGTCCGGGACGCCTGGTGCATCAACGACTTTCTAGTGCATTTCCTCGACGCGGACATCGCGCTGGCCTTCCGCGCGCGGATGGCGATCGCCGAGAGCGGGAAGGTCGTCCCGACCTGGGACGAGAACGTCTGGCACGACACCCTACACTACGGCGACGAGAAAGGCCTCGTTTGCCTGGCCCTCGCGAAGAGGATCCGGGCCTTCGTGGCCGTGAGCGTCGAGGCAGTTATGGAGGCCGATTGGTCGAAGTTCTACATCGAGCATCCCACCAAGGGGAGTCTCGACCTCGGGGACATCATCGAAATGCACGACCAGCATGTTGCCTTCCACTTGCCCCTGATCAGGCGGAACAGGAAGGCTTGGCTAGATAGCAGGCCGGATCTCTAGCAGCGAAGGCCCTACTTGGCGCCGTCGGTCAGCGCCTTCAGCTTTAAGTACTCCGTATTCAGGCGTGCTGTCCTGGCGTTGAGCCTCGCTAGCCTTTGGGCCAGGAGCCGGGCGAGGAAAATCCCGTAGTGAGGGCTTTCCTTGATCAGGTTTACGAAATCCTGCTTGGATATCTTAATGAGGACGCAGGGTCCCTTGGCGACGACCGTAGCCGAGCGCCTGTTGGAAAGCAAGAAGGCCATCTCGCCCATGAAGAGGTCGTCCGGCGTCAAGGAAGAGACGAACTTACTCTTGGAGTAGACGTAGAGCGTTCCCGAGACGATGTAATAGAGGAAGTCGGACTCCTCCCCCTCGGAGCAGACGTATTCCCCGTCCTTGAATAATACTTCCTTCGAGCGCTCGAAGATCTTGGGAATGGCATTGGATTCCGCTTTCCTGTGGTCCATCTCGAAAGCGACTTCGTTTCCGGACTGGTTGTACGCGAGGTCCCTGACGTAGAGGCTCGCCATCTTCATGCCCATGCCGTGGAGGCCGGGGGAGTCCGAGGGCGAAGCCAGGCGCGCTTTCCAGTCGAAGCCCTCGCCCTCGTCGCGGATCGTGAAGCGCGACTTCTCCGGCGTGATCGTATACGAGAAATACACCTTACGGGCCTTTACGTTGGGATCCTTATTCTTCTCGCGGATGAGGTCCATGATATCGCCATTCTTCTCGAGCCAGGCCGTCTTCTCGTTGTAGTCTATTCGGCAATTGCCATGCTCGATCGCGTTGATGAGGAGCTCGAGGAGGGCGACGTGGAGTTTCTCCTTCTCGTCGCGACCGATGAGGTTGGAGTTGTACAGGTAGTTGGTGATGAGGTTGGTGTAGGTGGTTATATCGAGGGGGTCGTTGTCGATGACGAAGGCGCCCGAGATAGTCTTTAGCAGGTGCTGCTGGATTCCCCTCTGGAAGAGGATCTGCTTGTTCTGCCGGACGATCCGGAGCAGCCGGGGCAGGTTCGATAGGAATTCCTTCTTGCGAAGCACGGCGATGATGTTGGCGTCGCGCATGGCCTCGAGGAGCTTCTTGTCGTCCATATTGTCGTGGATGCCGATGATCCCGCCGTAGTGGAGCCAGGGATCCTCCTGGATTTCCTTTAGTATGCCGAGGCAATCCATGTTCGGGTCCGAGAAGTAGAAGATCTTCATGTCGGGAAGCTCATACTTAAGGAATTCGATCACCTCTGTCCTGTCGGAGAAGAAGACGGGAATGAGCTCGCCATCGGTGCGGGCGCACTCGAGGCGGATGATCTCGTTCATCTTGGCGTCGCTCGAGACGACGGGGATCTTGCGCATATATACCTCGCGGAAGGCAAATTGGGCTTAGTGGACGCAAGGACCGACAGCCGTGGAGGCTGAGCCGATCCCCCTAGACTTCTCGGCGCTTTCAACGCTCCGATTGACTTTTTTATGTCTCTATGTCTTTATTTAGCCGCTGTTTATTCGGGCCTATAGCTCAGTTGGTTAGAGCTGCGGACTCATAATCCGTCGGTCCCTGGTTCAAGTCCAGGTGGGCCCAAATAGTATAGAAGGCTAGCCTGGACTTGAAGCAGAGCGCGCGCCGAGCGAATAGCGAGGATGAGGCGCCACGGATTGGCGCCGAAAGCGCGCGGAGCCGGAGCGAGCCGATACGAGGTCGGCGAGCGTAGGCCAAGTCCAGGTGGGCCCAACGCGGAAAATTATTTTCATCCGTCGCAAAGCGCCGCGCTACGGCTCCATCAAGAACGGCTGATGCCCACGGCTGGACTTTGGGCGATAATGGCATAATCATTAATCCATTGGACACGCTGAGGGGAATAAAACCTCGAGGTGGGCTCCTGGTCTCGATATCTCTATTGACTGCGGCCTCGAAAGCCAGCCGCCATCCAAAGGGGTATTCTATGAAACGAGGTACTTTCTTTCTGGCTTACGCCGCGACGCTCGCGCCGCCTGTCCTCACGTATGTCCTGACTCTCGGTGCCCCGCGCGGAACGGCTTATGCGCTATCAATGGCCTTCGGCGCCTCGGCCTTCGTGATATTGGCGAACCAGTTCATCCTCGCTTCCAGACCCGCCTTCGCAGTCAAGGCTCTCGGCGTAAAGGGTCTTCTATCGTTCCATGCCACGATGCCGATCGCGGCGGTCGCCCTGGCCTTCGCGCACAAGGTCCTTAAGGTTGGCATCGTCGAGAATCGGCTTCCGATCGAGGATCCGGGGGCGGCTCTCTCCAGGCCTGTGTCGGAAGCCCTCAAGGAGGGGCTCGGTTTCGTCGACGGGACTTTCCAGACTATGTTCGGATCCTTTGCCCTAATCGTTACGATAGCCCTGGCCGTGGTCGCGGTGGCCTTCATGGCCAATACCGTGTTCATGCGAATTAAGCCGCTGGTCCGGCTCAAGTCCTGGGTCTATTCGAAAATCGGCTTGCAGTATCGTTTCTTCCGCGCGATCCATAACGCCCTCGCGCTCGCGGGGCTCGCCCTCATAGCCCATGTCCTATTCGCCGCGAGCGGTCTCGAAGCGGGCCTGCCCATTGGGATGGCCTGGTCGCTCGCATGGATGGCCTTCGCCTTGGCGCTATACGCCCGGTACAAGATTCGGACGAAGAAGCAGGCCAAGGCCGCTTAAGGCTCGATAGCGATAGGGGCCTTCGTCACTATGAGTTTGTCGATCCGATTGCCGTCCATGTCCACGACCTCGAAGCGGCAATCCTCCCATGCGCAGGTATCGCCCGCCCTGGGTATCTTGCCCATGCGGTCGAGCACGAGGCCGGCGACGGTGTCGTAGTCGTCGGAGGGCGCCTCTCCCAGGCCGAGTTCTCTGGTGAATCTGCCCAAGGGAAAGGCGCCGTCCACGAGGTAGCTTCCGTCCTGACGCCTATCGATCGAAGGCTCGTCCTCCTCGCCCTTGCCCGGGATGTCCCCCACGATCGATTCCACGAGATCCGACAGGGAGACGAGGCCGGCGACCCCGCCGTATTCGTCGAGGATAAGGGCTGTCCTGACGCCGCTCGCCTTTAGGGACGTGAAGGTCTTGAGCGCGGAAAAGGATTCTGGAACGAAGACACAATCGCGGAGGAACTCCCTGGGATCGCGGAAAGCGCCGGAGGCTATCGCCGCGAGGCATTCCTTCACGGGCAAGAGGCCGATCACCTTATCGAGGTCCCCGTCGACCGCCGGTAGGTAGCCGTAGCGCGAGTACTCGACGATGCGGCGCCTAGCCTCGGAGGGGGCGTCGCGGAGGTCGACTTGGACTACTTCGGGCCTAGGGGTCATGAGCGAGGTGACGCGGCGATCGCCGAGGGAGAGCACGCCCTCGACCATCTCGCGCTCGCGCTGTTCGAACACCCCCGTCTCGGCGCCCTGGGCGATGAGCACGCGGACTTCGTCCTCAGTGACAGAGGGCTCCTGCCCGGGCTTCACCCCGAGCAGGGCGATGAGCCCGTCCGTGGTCGCCGACAAGAGCCGCGAGAGCGGCGCGAAGATACGCGCGAAGAGGCGCACGGGGCCAATCACCGCCGCGGCGACGGATTCCGGCCTCGCGAGGGCAATGTTCTTCGGGACGAGTTCTCCCAGGACCACCGATACGAAGGCCGTGACGATGACGACTATGGCCACGGACACCGGACCGGCCGTGGCCGCGAGGAATGGTATGGCTCGGAGGGCATCCTCCAGGCTGCGCGCCACGGTGGCCCCGCCGAAGGCGCCGGCGAGGGTGCCGATCAGCGTGATGACCACTTGGATTGTGGAGAGGAAGCGAGAGGGATTCTCGGCCGTCTCCAGCGCGAGGCGGTAGTTCTTCTTGCCCTGCTCGGCCTCATGCCGGAGCCTGGCTTTGCGCGAGGAGACTATGGCCATCTCCGCCAGGGAAAAGAATCCGTTGAGCAGGACGAGCGAAAGCAGGATAAGCAGATCAAGCGCCATTTAGCGCTCCGGGCGAAGCTGGGCTGTCGGGGGATAGGGCGCCTCTCGGCGCCCTACTAGGGTGGGTCGGTTCTGGGATCGTGCACATCTCCGTGGAAGAATACATCCAAAGCCGGGCTCTCGTCGAGGCCGGGGGCTCTCTACCTTACGCTCCTTGCCCTCCTGCCTTGGGCCGCGTATTCTCTAGTGATGATCCGATGTCCTTGGTGCGGCGACGATTCCTTGTATCTTGCCTATCACGATACCGAGTGGGGCTGCCCCGTCCGCGACGACGCCCGGCACTTCGAATTCCTGCTCCTCGAGACTCAGCAGGCGGGCTTGTCCTGGCGCTGTATCCTGGGCAAGCGAGAGGCCTTCCGGAAGGCCTACGCGGGGTTCGACGCGGAAAAGGTCGCCCGATTCACCCCCGCCAAGATCGAGCGCCTCTTGGCGGATCCAGGCATTATCCGGAATAGACGGAAGGTTGAGGGCGCGATCAAGAATGCTCGCGCCTTTCTTTCCGTGGTCGAGGAGCTGGGTAGCTTCAATTCGTATATCTGGCGCTTCGTCGGGGGGAAGCCCCTCATGAACGCCTGGAGGGCCCCGACAGACGTCCCAGTGACCACGGAGATATCCGATGCTCTCTCGGCCGACCTCAAGGCCCGGGGCTTCGCCTTCGTCGGCTCGACGACGATCTACGCGCATATGCAGGCGATAGGCATGGTCAACGACCATCTGGTGGATTGCTTCCGTTGGAGCGAGCTCGGCGGAAGCCTTCGAAAAAGGAGCTAGGCATGGATATCGGAATCGAAGCGATAAAGAGTCGCGTGTCGACTCGAACCTACGACGGTACGCCCCTGTCTCCCGACGAGGAGCGGTCCTTGCGCGCCTCCTTTTCCGAGGCGGTGCCAGGGCCCTTCGGGGCCGCGCCGCGCTTTATCCTGGCGTCCCGCGATGAGGTCGAGGACGAGGCCTCGCGGAGCGGTTCCGTACGGGGCGGCGTGAGGATCGGCACCTACGGGATGATCGTGGGTCCGCGTGCCTTCGTGGCCGGAGTGATCGCTAAGGGCCCGTTCGCCTGCGTGGACTTCGGGTATTGCCTGGAGGGAATCGTGCTGCGCGCCACCGAGCTCGGGCTTGGCACTTGCTGGATCGGCGGCGCCTTCGGGCGCGGGGCGATCGCCAGGGCCTTGCGTGCGGACAAGGGCGAGTTCGTGCCCGCTACCACGCCCGTGGGGCATGGGGCTGGCCGTCCCTCGATACAGGACCGAATCGTTCGCGGTTCTTCGCGGGCGCGGACCAGAAAGGCCCCCGCGGAGCTATTCTTCGAGGCGGGTGAGGGGGGGCGCCTCCTTCCGCTGGGCTCCGCGGGCCGATGGGACGAGATACTCGAGGCAGTGCGGATCGGGCCCTCGGCCTCCAATAAGCAACCTTGGCGCCTCGTTCTCGATCGGCGCGATGGCGAGGCTCTTCACTTGGTACTGCACGAGGATCAGCGTTATAACAATATGCTGGGCGAGGTGAAGCTCCAGGAGCTCGACATGGGCATCGCCATGCGCCATGCCGAGGTCGCGGCCCGCGCCATAGGGCTTGGCGGCTCCTGGCGGCGCTTGGACCGGTACCCGATCTCGCTCGAGGAGCCGCAACGTTATATCGCCACCTTCGTAGCCGATAACGTGGCTTAAGGCCCAAGCGCAGCCATGCGGGATGGACCATGGGCCGATAGGGGCCCTCAATTTGCCTCCCTTCTCCGAATTTAGTAACATAGTTCAAAGACTATATAATTCGGAGGCTATATGTTATCCAAGAAAATGGTCGACAGGATCAATGAACAGATCAATCGCGAGATGTATTCGGCCTACCTCTACCTCGCCATGGCCGCGAGGATGCAGGAGGCGGGCTATAAAGGCGTGGGCAAGTGGATGATGGTCCAATACCACGAGGAAATGTTCCACGCGATGAAATTTTACGCCTACTTGCAGGACCAAGGCGCGGCGGTTGAGCTTAAGGCAATCGCGAAGCCGGAATTCAAGGAAACGACGATCAAGGAGCTATTCCAGCATGCCCTCGAGCACGAGAAGGGTGTGAGCGGGAGCATTCGGGAGATAGCGGCCCTTGCCCGCGAGGAGAAGGACTATGCCACCGAAGGCCTGGCGCAATGGTACGTCGCTGAGCAGGTCGAGGAGGAAAGGAATGCGACCGAGATCCTCCAGACCATAGACCTCGTCGGCAACTCCGCACAGGGCTTGTACCTCCTCAACGTGGAGCTTGGTAAGCGAGATCTCGGCGTGGCGAGCGACTTCACGAAGCTCTGAGTCCGGGACGGCCGTGATGCCGTGATGGGGCCTCTCGCCGGACCGGCGCTGCGCAAGTGGGAAGTCCGTGTGGCGCGAGGCCCTTTGCTTTAGCCGCGCTTTTCTTATAAGCTGGCTGCGGAGGTTACCGTGTACAGAAGCACGAGGTCCGACCGCGCGGCCGTTTCTCCAGAACGAGCCCTTCTCGAGGGTATAGCGCCGGATGGCGGCCTTTATGTGCCCGTCGCCGTCCCGAAACTCGATCCGGCGGTCTTGGCAACGGGGCCGTTGAGCTATGCGGAGTTGTCTTTCCGCGTTCTCGCCCCGTTTTTCTCGGGTTTCCCGGAGTCGGGGCTTCGTTCTGCGCTCGAGGCCCAGTCCACGCGCTTTCCCGATTCCACACCGGCTCCCTTGGTCATAAAGGGGAGCATGGGCTTCCTGGAGCTCTATCGAGGGCCGACCCTAGCCTTCAAGGACCTTGCCCTAACGTTGATGGGTTCCCTTCTGGGCCTTGCGAGGGAGAAGGCCCGCCTGTCCGATGAGATTGCAATACTCGTGGCCACCTCGGGTGATACTGGCAAGGCCGCCCTTGAAGGCCTCGCCCGCCCAGGCTATCCCTCTAATGGCATACGCGTCGTGGTCTTCTATCCATCGGAGGGCGTGAGCGCGGTCCAGCAGCTGCAGATGACGAGCCATGATGCTCCCGGAGCGACGGTCATCGGCATCAAGGGCAATTTCGACGACGCCCAGCGCGGCGTCAAGGCAATTTTCGCCAACCCCTCCGCGGCCGCCTTCGCCAAGAGCCGGGGGATGATGCTCTCTTCTGCAAATTCCATCAACGTTGCGCGGCTCCTGCCGCAGATCGTCTATTATGTCTCGGCTTGGCGCGACATGCGAGCCGCGGGCGCCCTCGGCGCCGACGGGATCATGGACGTAGCCGTTCCCACGGGCAATTTCGGCAATATACTCGCCGCCTGGTACGCCAAGCGCATGGGGCTCCCGATAGGCAGGCTCTATTGCGCCTCTAACCGCAATCGCGTGCTCGCGGACTTCTTCGGCGAGCGCCGATACGACCGTAATCGGCCTTTCTTCAAGACCGAGAGCCCCTCGATGGATATTCTGGTATCGAGCAATCTCGAGCGTCTGGTGTTCTACGCGACGGGCGAGGATCCTCTTCGAACCGCGGCGCTCATGCGCGACCTGATGGAAAAAGGGCGCTACGAGCTCTCGGACACAGAGGCGGCCGCCCTCTCCGATTTCCGCGCCGGATGGGCAGACGAGACCGAAGCGGGCTTGGCGGCCAGGCGTCTCTTCAAGCGAGAACGCTACCTCGTCGACCCGCATACCGCGGTAGCTGTTGCGGTCCTCGAGAAGCTGCGAGCCGAGTCCGGGGAGTCCCGGCCCACCCTCGTGACTTCTACGGCGAGCCCCTTCAAATTCCCCGAGTCCGTGGCCAGGGCCATTGGCTTGCCTGGAATCGACGGCGCGGGAGACGCGGGATTTGGAGCGCGGGACGCCGCCCTTCGCGAGCTCGATCTGGCCCAACGCCTCGCCGAGGCCGCTGGTCTCGAGCTGCCGGCCGCCGTGCGGGCGCTGCGCAATGCTCCCATCGTCCACGACGCCCTTGTGGAGATCGAGGGCATGCAGGCCGCGGTGGAAGCGGCGCTTTCGCGGCCCTTGGCCTAAGTAACCCGAGACGGCGGAGCGTTTTTTCTCTCCTCAGCATTGGGAAGTCGGTGTACACTCCGTGTACGTACACGGGAATGACCTATGTCGAATGAAAAGATAGTAGAGCCGCTGGAGCGCCCAACGTATTTCCTCGGAGTCTTCAAGCCTCGAAAAGGGCGATCCATAAGCCTCAGGCTCAAGCTGATGGTCTATTTCCTCCTCATACTTCTGCTTCCGCTCATCTCTTTAGGCTTCGTCGGGCCGGCTCTGTATGCGAAATCGATCGAGCGCGAGACGACCGCTCATATGGCCGCGATGATCGGTCAAGTGAACAAGAACATAGAGCTCCACGTCCGCGAAATGGAGCGACTGATCGATCTTGTGGCCGAGACCAAGGTCGTCGCATCCTTCCTCGAGCGGGGTACGGCGACGCAGGCGACTCGCCTCGAGATCCAGGAGACCCTAGCCGCCGTGTCCTCAACCCATCCTGAAATAGCCGGGCTTCTCGTGGTCGCCCAGGACGATGCCTGGGTCAGCGAGGGCTTCTCGCGCACGACGCGCGACCCCCTGACCGAGGAGCGCTGGTACGCCGGTGCCGGCGCGGCTCCCGGCGACGTGAAGCTCATCGCGCGACCCATCGGGAGGAACATCAGGTCGACGCGGCATTATGGGGCGGACGAGGTCGTTTCCATCGTCAAGGCGGTGACGAGCGAGTCCGACGGCAAGGCGCGCGGCGCGATACTTATCGACATGAGGCTCTCCGCCATCGAGGAGCTCTTCACCGGCTCGCCCCTCAGCAAGGGCGGATTTCTATTCATCGTCGACTCGGGCGGCGAGGTCGTCTATGCGCCGGTCAATCGCGTGGCGTACCGGATCCCTCTTTCAATCCTAGAGGGGGATTCGATGTCGACGGTGATCGCCGTGAATGGTATCGAATACCAGGTGCTCGCGCAGCGCTCGCCCTATACGGGCTGGAGGACCCTGGGCGTCTTCTCGCTCGCGGAGACGCTGAGCGAGGTTCTCATGATCCGGTACTGGACCTATATCATCGGCGGCATGACGATGCTCCTCGCCATCGTCGTGGCTTTCTTTTTCACCTCGGCGATCGCGAAGCCCATTCTCGACCTGCGCAGTCTCATGAAACGCGTCGAGGGCGGGGACCTGTCCGTACGCTTCTCGGGCAGCCACGGCGACGAAATCGGGGAGCTGGGCCTTGGCTTCAACGAAATGATCGAGCGGATCCAAAGCCTCATCGACCAGGTTTACGTCGAGCAGCGTTCGAAGCGCGAAGCCGAGCTACGGATACTACAAGAGCAGATCAAGCCGCACTTCCTCTACAACACTCTGGACACGATCCAATGGATGGCTCAGGAAAACCGCGTCGACGACGTCGTGCACATGGTGGGGGCCCTGACGAGCCTCTTCCGGATCGGCCTCAACAAGGGGCGGGAGTTCATCTCCCTCTCCGACGAGCTGGAACACGTCGAGAGCTACCTGTGCATCCAAAAGATGCGCTACGAGGAGAAGTTCGACTATTCGATTACCTGCGAGAGCATCCTGCGCTCCCGGCAAGTCCTGCGGCTAATGCTCCAGCCCCTGGTCGAGAACGCGATATACCACGGGATAAAGGAGCGGCGCGGACACGGAACCTTATCCGTCGAGGCCAGGGCCTCGGGCGGTGACCTCATCCTCGTCGTCCGCGACGACGGGGTCGGCATGAGCGAGGCGAAGCTGGCGTCGCTCAACGCCTCTCTGGAGGACGGCGGGCCGGCCGAGGGCGGCTATGGGATCCGCAACGTCCATGAGCGGATCAGGTTGACCTTCGGGAAACCCTATGGTCTTTCGTACACGAGCGTGAGCGGCGAGGGCACGGAGGTAACCATACGACACCCATTCCTGGATTCGGAGGACTAGGCCTATGTGGAAGGTGCTGATTGCCGACGACGAGCCGAAGATCCGGCATGGCCTCCATACCCTCGTGGAGCGCAGCGGCGGCGACCTCGAGGTCGTCGCGGAGGCGGAGGACGGCGAGGTGGCGTTCCAGAAGGCGGTCGAGTTCGAGCCCGACATCCTCCTCATCGACGTCCGCATGCCTTTCCGAAGCGGCCTCGAGCTCATCGAGGGCCTGAACAAGGCCCTGCCCGGGCGGATAGTCATCATCGTCTCGGGCCATGACGAGTTCGAGTACGCCCAGGCCGCGGTCAAGCTGCAGGTCTTCGATTACGTGCTCAAGCCCGTGGACGCGACGCTCTTTAAGACCGTCCTGGACCGGGCCAAGGCGGAGCTCGAGTCTCGGCGCGAGGACGGCAAGTATAGTGCCTGGGCCAGGGAGCAGCTCGATCGCAACATCCCCGTGCTGCGGGAGCGCTTCTTCAAGGATTGGGCCATGGGGAATCTCTCGAAGACCGAGCTTGTCGAAGACTTGGCCTTCCTACGCATTGAGCTTGGAGACACGGCCACGCTTATCGCCGCGCGCTTCGCCGAGCGCGCGGGCCCCGACGTCCCGGGGGCCGACAAGGGGCGGCGGCTGGCGCTGGTGGCCATGAGGACCGTTATGGCCGAAGCCTTCCCGGAGGGGGGGTCTTATGTCTTCGAGGACGATACCGAGACCGTCTTGGCCCTCGCCCCCGGCATGACGCCCGAGGCCCTTATCGACCTGGCCGGCGTGATCGAGCGCCGCGCGACCGAGCAAGTCTACCAGGTGCCGTCCATCGCCACTCGAGTGGTTCCCTATCCCCTGGACGGCCTCTGCGACGCATACGAGGAGCTTTGCGCCGAGCTCGCCGACGGGGGTAACTGCGAGGCCTTCGTGGTGCTGGCGCGCAACTATATCGATAAGCATTATTGGAATCCGGAGTTGAGCCTCGAGGACGCCGCGGCCGAGCTTCAGATCAGTCCAGGCTACCTGTCGCGGCTGATGAAGCGCGAGACGGGCTTCTCTTTCGTGGAATACCTCAACCGCGCGCGGGTGAAGAAGGCGACCCTGTTGATGAGCGACCCTTCGGCCAAGGCCTTCGAGGTTGCGGAGCGGGTCGGCTACCGCAGCCAGCACTATTTCAGCAGAGCCTTCAAGAAGGTGACGGGCAGCTCCCCGACCGACCATCGGAGGGGCGGCCAGTCATGATCCGCGGTCTCCGCCTCGCAGCCCTGGCCATGACGGCTTCCGCCCTGCTTCTGCCCTCCTGCTCGAATTCCCGCGAGGCCAACGACGTGCGTTTCCTCGTGGGCTTCTCCCAGGCGAACCTGACCGAGCCGTGGCGGATAGCCATGACCGAGGAGATAAAGGCCGAGGCCGAGCTCCATCCTGACATGCGGATTATCTACGCCGACGCCGCCGACTCGACGAGCCGGCAGATCGACGATGTAAGACGCCTAATGGACTACGGGATCGACCTTCTGATCATCTCGCCCACCGATTCGCACGCCCTTACTCCGGTGGTCCGCGAGGCCTATTCCAGCACTCCCGTCATTGTCCTCGATAGGGCGGTCGAGGGTTACGATTACAGCCTCTTCATCGGTCCGGACAACGAGAGGCTGGGCCGCGAGGCGGGCAGCGTCGTGATCGAGCTCCTCGGCGTTCGCTCCGGCTCCGTGCTCGAAATTCAAGGACGGTCGGGCTCGCCGCCTACGCTCCTTCGGAGCCAGGGCCTCCGCGAGGTCCTTTCGAAGCGCCCCGACATCAAGATCGTCGACACCGTTGTCGCGGATTGGCTCCGCGATACGGCGGAGGACAAGGTCGCCGAGCGGATACGGGCCAGGCCTGGCATCGATATCATCGTAGCCCAGAACGACGCCATGGCTTTCGGCGCCTGGCGCGCCGCGAGGGGCGCGGATAGGAATGGTATACGCTTCATCGGGATCGATGGTCTCCCGGGGCCGACGGGAGGCATTGAGCTCGTCCAGAAGGGCGTCCTTTCGGCTACCTTCACTTGCCCTACGGGCGGTAAGGAAGCGGTGATCTACGCCCTTGATATGCTCCAACACAAAGAAGGCATTCCGAAAAAGATCTTCCTCCGGCCGCGCAAAGTCACCTCCGCGGCCTTGGCCGCGAGCCAGAAGGGCGTGCCCTACGCCCGGGAAGAGCCGATCAGTCCCGGCCGGCGGATAGTCCTCGGCTTCGCCCAGGTCGGCGCCGAGAGCGAGTGGCGCGTCGCGAATACGAAGTCAATTAAGGCCGCGGCCTCCAAGGCGGGCATCGAGCTGCTTTTCGAGGACGGAAGGCAACGTCAGGAGAACCAGATTGCAGCCATCCGCGATTTTATCCGCCGCAAGGTCGACGTGATCGCCTTTTCCCCCGTCGTCGAGTCGGGCTGGGAAGAGGTCCTCCGGGAGGCGAAAGAAGCCGGCATTCCCGTCATCCTCTCGGACCGCTCGGTCGATCTCAAAGACGATTCGCTCTGGCTAAGCTTCATGGGGTCGGATTTCGTCGAGGAAGGCAGGCGCGCCGCGCGCTGGCTCGTCGAGAACATGCGGACCACGGGGTCCGTCGACATAGTAGAACTGCGAGGGACGATCGGATCGGCCCCCGCGATCGATCGGATGGTCGGTTTCACCGAGGTTATCCAGGATTACCCTAACTATCGGATTATCGATTCGGAGAGCGGCGATTTCACGAAGCTACAGGGCTACGAGGTCATGAAGGGTATCCTCTCCCGCGAGGATCGGAAGATCGACGCGGTCTTCGCGCATAATGACGATATGGCGATCGGGGCCATCCAGGCTATGGAGGAAGCGGGTCTTAAGCCCGGCAAGGATGTAGTGGTTATCTCCATCGATGCGGCCCATGGCGCCTTCAAGGCGATGCTCGAAGGCAAGCTCAGTTGCACTATCGAGTGCAACCCCCTGCTAGGGCCGCAGCTGATTAAGGCAGTCCAAGACTATATGAACGGCAAGGACCTACCGATACGGATGATCACCGCCGAGGGCGTGTTCCCTTCGGCGACGGCCCGTAAAGACCTGATCGGGCGTGAATATTAAGCTCAGATTCGCCCCGCCCCTCTTCCGAGTCACGAATAGTGCCAAAAAAAGCCGTTTCGGCTAAATCGCGTTTTCGGAAACGGCTCCTAAACTATCCAGTCGCCTCATGGATTCCTGCATCCAAATATATGCTTTTCAGGAGCGTGCGTATGAAGAGATCGGTTAAGGGAATAATCGCTATCGCCGCGTTGCTTGCCGCGGCTGCTGGGGCGGTCAATGCTGCCGACGCGAAACCGGCGACCCTGACCTGCGTAGGTATCTACTCGGAGACCAGCGACGGCTACATCAGCGCCAGGACGGCGGGTACGGGCGCCTGGGTTCCTGTGAAGGTAGGCGACGTCATCCCGGCCAACGGGGAGATAAAGATCAACGTAGAGAGGGACTGGATCGAAGTGATCAAGACTGGAAGCCCCAACGCCGTATTCGAGATCGCCGGCCCAGCGTCTGGCGAGACGGTGCTCAAGGTCGCCGATGTCCTCAAGGGCAAGTCTCGTACCGTGAGCTTTCCTAAGGGGACTGTTGCGAAGCCGGATCCTAAGTACAAGGATAAGCTCGTCGTGGCGCAGTACCTGGGAAGGCAGATATACGTGAATGCCGACGGCGACTCCAACGACATCAAGTACGGTGACGTTCTCGACATTAAGGGAAAGGTGAAGATCATCGCCATCAACAACACCGTGAACCTCATGAACGCCTCCAACGGCGTGACGACCGTCGTCGGCCCATTAACCTTTACCATCGAGCAGATCCTGAGTAATAAAAGCCTCTATAAGTTCTTGAACGTGCAGAAATAGATATCCGCGGAAAAGACAGCGGGCACAATGTAGGAAGATTATCCGTCTCGTTCGGGGCGGTGATCTCGAGAATTTTTGGGCTTTCCCATGCCGGCCTAGCCGGACGAGGAATGGCGCCACGTCTCGATTCTCTCAAGGAGGGTTTGATGAAGAATGGAAAGAAAGTCCTGGTAGTGCTGGTAGCGTTGATGGTCCTCTTTTCCGCCGCCGCGATGGCCGCGCCCAAGACTTGGACCGTCGGTTTCTCGCAGATCGGTACCGAGAGCGAGTGGAGGACTGCTGATACTCAGTCGGTGACCTCGGCGATCGGCGACGATCCGACCCTCGTGCTCATCTACTCCGACGCTCAGCAGAAGCAGGAGAACCAGATCAAGGCTATCCGCACCTTCATCGCGAGGAAGGTCAACGTAATCCTGTTCACCGCCCTCGTCGAGACCGGATACGGCCCCGTCCTCCAGGAAGCGGCCAAGGCCAAGATTCCAGTAATCATGATCGACCGCGATGTCCAGAAGGCCGATAGGGCTCTCAGGCTCACCATCATGGGCTCGGATTTCGTCAAGGAAGGCGAGAAGGCGGGCACTTGGCTGGCCGACTACCTCAAGAAGCAGGGCATGGATGACGGCAGCAAGCCGATCAACATCGTCGAGCTCCAGGGCACGACCGGTTCCGCTCCCGCCATCGACAGGAAGACCGGGTTCGCCAACATCATGAAGCAGCACGCCAACTGGCAGATCACCCGCTCCCAGACCGGTAACTTCACCACCTCCGAGGGCAAGGCCGTCATGGAGGCTTTCCTCAAGGCCGATAAGACCATTCAGGTTCTTTACGCCCACAACGACGGCATGGCTCTTGGCGCTATCCAGGCCATCAAGGAAGCCGGCCTCAAGCCCGGCAAGGACATCATCGTCATCGGCGTAGACTCCGTTAAGGGTGCCTTCCAGGCCATCGTCGACGGGGAGATGAACTGCACCGTAGAGTGCAATCCCCTCCTCGGGCCCCAGGCCGTCCAGGCGATCAACGATCTCAGGGCTGGCAAGAAGCTCCCCGCCAAGATCGACACGATCGAGGGCGTTTTCGATGCCACGAACGCCGCGGCTGCTCTCCCGACCCGCCAGTACTAAGCTTAGCGCCTAGAGGCGCCTCGAACTGTAATCCCAAGGCCGCCCCGATCCTCGGGGCGGCCTTGGTCGATGGCCTCGAAGGCCCACATTCTTGCTGGAGGAACGGAAATGCCCGACATCGCCCCGATAGTCGAGATGAAAAGGATCAATAAGGTATTCCCGGGCGTACGCGCCTTGTCAGACGTGAATTTCCGTCTCTTCAAAGGAGAGGTCCATGCCATCATGGGCCAGAACGGCGCGGGTAAGTCCACTCTGGTTAAGGTACTTACTGGAGTCTATAAGCAGGACTCCGGGGAAATGCTGCTGGAAGGCAGGCCGATACGGCCCGATTCCCCCCTCGCCGCGCAGAAGCTCGGCATCAATACCGTCTATCAGGAAGTCAATCTTTGCCTCAACCTCTCCGTCGCCGAGAACATCTTTATCGGCCGGGAGCCCATGAAGCTCGGAAGTATCGACTGGAAGACAATGAACCGTAAAGCCGCCGAGGTTCTTTTGCGGCTGAACATTAAAATCGACGTCACGAGGACACTCTCGTCCTATTCCATAGCGATACAGCAGATGGTCGCCATCGCGCGCGTGCTCGACTCATCCGCCAAGGTCCTCATACTCGACGAGCCGACTTCCAGCCTTGACGAAGGCGAGGTGGAGCAGCTCTTCAAGGTTATTCGTAAGCTCCGCGACGAAGGCTTGGCGATCCTCTTCATCACGCACTTTCTCGATCAGACTTACCAGATATCCGACAGGATCACGGTCCTCAAGAACGGTACTTTCGTCGGAGAATACATGACCGAGAAGCTGCCGAAGCTCGAGCTCATCGCCAAGATGCTTGGCAAGGAGCTATCCGAGTTCAATTATTCGGCCACGGGCGAAGCGAAGCGAGACGCGAAGCGTGATGCCGAGCGCGCTGCCGCTGCCCATGGAAGCTCAGCGGAAACTATGCTACGAGCCGAGGGACTCGGGAGGCATGGATCGATAGCGCCCTTCGACCTCGACCTGCATAAGGGCGACGTACTCGGCCTCGCCGGGCTGCTGGGCTCTGGGCGAACCGAAATGGCTAGGCTCCTCTTCGGGATCGACAGCGCCGACCGGGGAGACATACTGGTCAAGGGAAAGAAGACGACGCTGGGTTCCCCGCACTCAGCGATGATGAAAGGCCTCGGCTTCTGCTCCGAGGACAGGAAGAACGAAGGAATCTTCGCCGAGCTGTCCATCCGGGAAAACATTATCCTAGCGCTCCAAGCCAAGCGGGGCGCCTTTCGCTACCTCACGAAGGGGAAGCAGCTCGAAATAGCGGATAAGCTGATCAAAGACCTGGCGATTAAGACTCCCAACTCAGATAACGAGATCCGACAGCTCTCGGGCGGTAACCAGCAGAAGGTGATGCTGGCGCGGTGGCTCGCGACCGATCCTTCCATCCTAATCCTGGACGAGCCCACGCGCGGCATCGACGTGGGCGCCAAGCTCGAGATCATGGAGCAGATCCTGAATCTCAGCCGCGAGGGGTTGGGTGTCATATTCATCTCCTCGGAATTCGAGGAAGTCATCCGCTGCAGCACGAGGGTCGCCGTGCTGAAGGACAAGGCCAAGGTTGCCGAGCTCCAGGGCGAGGATATGACCGAGCGCGGCATCATGCAAACCATCGCTGGAGGGAAATGAACATGGCCTGGTGGAAGTCACTGACACGCAAGAAAATTTTTTGGCCCCTCATCGCCCTCGGCGTCCTCATGCTATTCAACCTCTTCTTTACGCCGAATTTTTTCCGGTTCGAGATCAAGGAAGGGCATCTTTACGGAAACGTTATTGATATCCTGAAGAATGGCGCCCCGATCATGCTCCTGGCGGTCGGCCTTACCCTGGTCATCGCGACGAAGGGCATAGACATCTCCGTCGGGTCCATCGTGGCGATCTCGGCCGGCGTCGTGGCAATGTTAATCGGAGGCGATCTCCACGGCGTTCCCAAGTATCCGATCCCCTACGCGATGGCGGCCGCCTTGGTCGTGTCCGTCATGTGCGGGATGTGGAACGGGATGCTCGTAGCGAGGATAGGCATGCAGCCGGTGATCGCGACGCTCATCCTGCTGGTAGCGGGACGCGGCATCGCGATGGTCACGACCAACGCTATGATAGTCTGGCTCTACGCCAAGCCCTTCGCCCTGCTTGGGCAGGGTTACCTTCTCGGCCTTCCCTTCTCGATCTTCATAGTCGCAGGGCTCGTGCTGATGACGGTAATAATAACGCGCCGAACGGCTTTGGGGCTCTTCATCGAATCGGTCGGCATCAACCCGACGGCGGCGCGCTTCACCGGCATCAACGCCAAGAACCTCATCTTCTGGGTCTACACCTTCTGCGGTTTCTGCGCCGGCGTTTCAGGCTTGGTGGTCTGCTCTACGGTGATGAGCGCCGACGGGAACAACGCCGGCGTCGGATACGAGATGGACGCCATCTTGGCCGTCGTTCTGGGCGGAACCTCGATGAACGGAGGCAAGTTCTACCTGGTCGGCAGCATGGTGGGCGCCTTGATCGTCCAGACCCTGACTACGACGATCTACGCCTTCGGCGTCCCGCCGGAAATCGCGCAGGTGGTGAAGGCCCTGGTAGTTTGGATCGTCAGCCTGCTCCAGTCGAAGACTTTCCGATCCATGTTCCTGGGTATGTTCGGGAAGAAGGAGCTGTCGGTATGAAGACTAAATCCATCTTCTCCTCGCGCAACCTGCCCATGTACGTGACCATTTGCCTATTCTTCCTGATGTTCGGCCTTGGAGCGGTTTCCTTCAAGGGCTTCTTCTCGCTGCAGAATTTCCTCAATCTATTCATCGACAATGCCTACCTGATCATTATCGGAGTGGGCATGACCTTCGTAATCATCTCGGGGGGCATAGACCTTTCGGTAGGGTCCGTCTTGGCTCTCTCAACGATGCTCGCGTCGAGCCTACTCGAGAAATCACACATGGATCCGATCTTGGTGATCCCCATCGTGCTCCTGGTGGGCATTAGCCTCGGGCTTTTCATGGGCTTCCTCATCCAGAAATTCGATTTGCCGCCCTTTATCATCACTCTCGCGGGGCTATACCTCGCGCGCGGACTCTGTTATGTCATCAGCCTCGATACGATTGGGATCACGAACGCTTTCTGGCAGAAAGCGGCGCAATCGCAGATTAACATCGGGGATAGTTTCATATCTCCGAGCGTCGTGATAGCCCTAGTCGTATTCTTCGGCGGCATATTCATCTCCCGGAACACCAAGTTCGGGCGGACCGTGTTCGCCATCGGCGGCAACGAGCAGTCGGCGCTGCTCATGGGCCTCCCCGTTGCGCGAACGAAGATCTGGCTCTACGGTTTCAGCGGATTTTGCTCGTCGCTCGCGGGCATCGTGTTCACGTTCTATACGCAATCGGGATATGCGCTGAACGGCAAGGGCATGGAGATGGACGCGATCGCGGCCGTGGTAATCGGCGGCACGCTCCTGACCGGCGGCGTCGGCAGCATGGTCGGAACGCTTTTCGGGGTCTTCATCTTCGGCACGATCCAGCTGCTGATCGCCTTCCAGGGCACCCTCAACTCCTGGTGGACGCGCATCGCGATCGGCTTCCTGGTCTTCGTCTTCTGCTTCCTGCAGCGCGTCTTCGAGACCAGGAAGGTCGCGAAGGAAGCGCCGGAGCCCTCGGCCAAGGCGGGTGCGAAAGCCGCCGAAGCCTGATATAGGCTATGTTTCGTATGCCCGCTCGCCCGGCACCTCCTGGGGCGGGCGGGCTTTTTTATGCTCAGGGGGCTTGCTTATTTGATCTTGTGGACCCATGTGCCAGCGGCAGGCCGGCTCGCGCTAGAGGGTTTCGGCCACCTTCCGGCTCTCCCTCCGGGACAGCCAGAGGAGGAAGCCCATGAGGGGCACCACCGCGATCGCGATCCAGTCGCCGGCGGATAGCTTCAGGAGCCAATAACGGATCGGGTTGCCCCCGTCGGTGAAGGCGTTCATAAGGCCGATGCCGGCGCCGAAGTCCATGCCCGTCGTGGCGGCCAATTTCGTGATCAGCGGGGCAAGGTCGCTGGCGATGAGCATGAAGATCGCGACGACGGGCAAGCCAGCGAGGACGGCGCGGAACACGTTGCCTCCCATCACGAGGGTGAGTAGTGAGAATATCGAGATGAGGTTGGGCAAGTCCCCGAGGGGAATGATCCTGTTGCCGGGAAGGATGAAGGCCATGGCCACGGAGAGCGGCATGAGTATGAGCCCTGTCATGATCACCGAGGGGTTGGTCATTATGACGCCCGTATCCATCGCGATGGAGAGTTCCCTACCCGGGAAGCGCTTCTGAACCGCATTTCTAAGCGCTGTCGAGACTGCACCCATGCCTTGTCCCATGAGCTGCCCGCAGGCGGGCAAGATGAACATGACGGCTGCAACGTCGACGCCGAGCTCGAGGACCTCCCGGAGCCCGTAGCCCGCCGCGATTGCCAGGATGATGCCTACGGCCAGGCCGATTACGATGGGCTCGGCCAGCAGGGATTTCTCGCCTTTGGAAGAGCGGGAGGGATCTATGGACAGTTTCCTGAAGCCGGGTATCGAATCGAAGAGCTTGTCCATGGCGATGGCGTAGGGCATGAGCCCCGCCACCGACAGGGGGCTTATGCCGATGGCCTTGAGCCCGCACTCGCGCTCGACGTAGGGAGCACTCCATTCGGCGTTTTTAATGGTATAAATTGCGATGGCGACGACGGCGGCCAGGGCCAGGGGAAGGCTGGCGCCCGTGGCTTGGAGCAGGGCACCCATGAAGGCGAAGTGCCAATAATTCCAGACATCTATATAGACGATATTCGTGGCTTTCAGGGCGAGCATGGCCAGGTTGATCGCGACTGCGACTAGAATGCATACGGGGGCGAGGCTCCATGACCAGGTGATCGCCGCCAGTGGGGGCCAACCCACGTCGAGCACCGGATAGTCGAGGCCGCGGACCGACACGAAGGCTTTGACCGCGGGGCCAATGCGCGAGACGAAGAAATTGAAAGCCACGAATATCCCAGCGAAGCCTGCGGCGAGCCGAAGGGAAGAGATCAGGGCTTCCTTGATCCTCATCCTCGCCGCGAGGCCAATGATAAGGACGATGACCGGGAGCATGACATAGGCCTTGAATTCGAAGAAAGCCTTTATTGCGTTGGCGATGCTGTCCATGAAGCTTGCCCTCCATGGCTATTCTCCACGTTCGCGGCCGCTTAGGCAACGCTTGGCGGTTTCTGGGATCCTGGAATTCCCGCATTGCCTTGCCAAGGAAAGAGCCCTATACTGCCCGCAATAAAAGTTAACGCGAGGAAGGCTGTATGGATGCGGGAAGTACGCTCGTATCGCGCATAAGGGCCGCCGAAATACCTCCGGAAGGGCTCCGTGGCTAGGTCGGTCGGCCTTGCCATCCTAGCTATCGCTATCGCGGCCCTCGTCTCCGCTTGCGGAGAGGGCTATTCCTACAGCGTTATGAAGGGCAGGCTAGAGGCCGGCAGCGATGCCAGGACGAGCGCCGCCTTCGCGATGAATCGTCGGCCTTTGCGGCTCGAGGCCTATCTTCGACTATCCGAAGGCGCGAGCGCCGCGATCGTGATAGACCACCCCGACGGCCGTACCACCGATACCCTGATCGTCGAAGGCCCTGGGATACGCGAGCTAATGAAGGAATTCCAGAAGGAGCCGGGCAGCTGGGGCCTTCGCCTGGAAGCCCGGGGCGGCCGGATTTCGTATTGGGCGGCCATTCACGATAAAAAGAAATTCGCAGGCCCGGACGAGGACGAAAGGCGTCAAGTCGAGGGCGATTAGGCCACGAGCCTAGCTCCCGCCCTGCCTCGCATCTCGTCCACGTCGTTTTATTTGTCTTTTTTCTTCCCGAAGAGGCCCTTAAGGCGATCCACGATGCCCGGTTTTTTTGCGGGAACCGCCGGCTGAGTCCGCGGAGCCTGTCGTTGCGGAGGATTCTGTGCGATTGGCGGCCGCGAGGCCCCTCGCGGGGCGTTTTGCTGGGGGCGCTGGCCCTGGGGCTTCTGTTCGGCGGGACGCTGGCCCTTAGGGCGGGAGCCCTGCTTGGGTGCTCCGCCGCCGGTTCCGGCCTCGGCCGCATACTTTTCCTTGTAGCGCCTCATGCGCTCTTCCTCGGGCATGGCGTAGGGATCGCCCTGCCGTTGCGGCGCAGGCCTGGGCGCCTGGCCTCGCCCCTGGTCTCCCTCTGGGCGCGCCTGGGGCCTGGGCGGCTGGCGCCCGTCGGGGCGCGGCGCCGGGCGGCGGCTTTCCGGCCTGCGGCTGGAGCTCGGGCCCGATGGGCTGCGTCCTCCGCCCCGGCGCTCCTCGCGGCCCCGGCCTTGGCCGCCGCGCTCGTGGGAAAAGCGTATCCCCGAGCTACGGTCCGCGAGGAGCAGGGACTCCTCGAAGGGCATGACGGGGATCTTGTCGCCGAGGTATTTTTCGATGGCGTAAAGACCATAGACGAATTTCTCGCAGGCGAGGGTGATGGCCTTGCCTGCCTTGCCTGCGCGGGCTGTGCGGCCGATGCGGTGCACGTAGGACTCGGCGTCCTCGGGCACGTCGTAGTTGACCACGAGCGCGAGGGCGTCGATGTCGAGCCCTCGCGCGGCAACGTCGGTGGCGACGAGCATCTTGACCTGGCCGGCCTTGAGCCGCTCGATCACCTCGAGGCGCTTGGCTTGGGGCAGGTCGCCCATTATGTACTCGCAGTCGTAGCCGTTCACCTTGAGCCTGCGGGCGAGCTCCTCGACCATGAATTTCTGATTGCAGAAGATCAGGCAGCTCTCCGGCTTCTCCCGGTCAAGGAGGCCGAGGAGGAGGGACATCTTCTCGTGGGACCCGACGTGGTAGAGCTCTTGGGTGACCAAGTCGACTGTCACGTGCTCGGGCTCGATCGAGATTTCCGCGGGATCTCTCATGTATTCCCAAGCGAGGTCCTTGACCCGGAGGCCGAGGGTGGCCGAAAAAAGGTAGGTCTGGCGGTCGCTCGCCTTGGGGAGGTAGCGAAGGAGCTTGCGGATGTCGTCGATGAAACCCATGTCGAACATGCGGTCGGCCTCGTCTATGACGAGGAATCGGACTTCCTGGAGGAGCATCTTGCCCTGCTGTAGGAGGTCTATGACGCGGCCTGGCGTCCCGACTATCACCTGCACGTCCTCGCGGAGCATGTCGACCTGGGGGCCGTAGCTGACGCCGCCGTAGAAGGCGCCGGCGCTGACGCTCAGGTATTTTCCGAGCTTCGCCGCCTCGGCCTCGATCTGGACCGCGAGCTCCCGGGTCGGGGCGAGGATGAGGACCTTGCGGGTGCGCAGTTCAGGGACGGTCATGATCCGCTGGAAGATGGAAATAAGGAAGGCTGCGGTCTTGCCCGTGCCCGTCTGGGACTGCGCGTAGATGTCCCTACCGGAGAGCGAGTGGGCGAAGACCATTTCCTGGACGGGCATGCAGCTCGTGAAGCCGGCTTCTTGGATGCCCTTAAACAGGTCAGGATGAAGATTTAGGTCCTGGAATTCCATGTGTGCGCTCGATTCACTGAAGATAGATAGAGTATAATCGATCGTCGGATAAGTATTAAGGGGGCGCCGGGACGGCGCCGAGGGGCGGTATGCCGAAGAACCGTTCGAAATCCCTATGCCTGGCCATCGCCTTGGCTATTTCCGCTTTCCCGGCCTTCTCAGCGGGTGGGGGCGACCTCATCGGGGGCGATTCCTGGGCTTGCCTGGTCGAAGCGCCGGAGGGTTGGGTCATGGACGAAGCATCGCTTCGTCTGCACGGCATTCAGGGACTCTTTGTCAAAGCGGGAGCCAGCTTCGATCCGACTCTCCTCCATATGTATATCTTCCCGAGCCCCAAGGCGCCTGGAGGGAGCGTATCCCTGGGGGATTTCATTAAAACCGATGAGGCCTCCTATGTAGCGACCCGCCAGGGGATCCATGCGCGGACCTTGCCCGACTACGATCCGGGCATGGGCTATCGCTATGCCATGCGCGAGCTCGACGATTCGGTAGAGGGTTATTATGAGGCTATCGCATATTACGAAGGCGAGGCGGCCTTCTTCGCCTTCATACTCTCCTGCCGCTCGCCCGAGGAGCGCAGCCGAGAGCGTGGCGCCCTCCTCGCGCTCCTGGATTCCTTCACCTACCTCCGCAAGGAATAGCGGATGTCTTTCCCATCGAAGGCTCTCTCCGCGATCCTACTGGCCATCCACGCCCTAACCTTCGCGCAGATCCCTGGCGCCGCCCTTCCTCCCGGAGACGGAGGGGCGCGAACCAAGGCTCTCGCCGCCATAGCCGAGGCCGACCCGGAACTCTCCAGCCATTTTGGGCTATTCAAGATCAGGCCGGCAGCTACCGGAAGCTCCGACGCGAAGCTTGTCGTCGCGGCGAATATCGTCAGCTCCGTCGGCGGCAAGCGGGTAAGCCCCGAGGCCTTGGGGGAGATCGCAGCCAGGGAGAAGCTCTATACCGAGGACGCCTATGGCGCGAACTCGGTCCTGGGAGCCACGTCACTGTGCCGCCTTATGTCCCTTGCCATGGGCGGACGCTATTCGATCAGCCTGGAGCAACGGATCGTCGACCGAATTCCCTCGGAAGAAGCCCAGGATGCCGAAGCTTCGAGCGATCTCTTCGTGATCCTCGTCTATATCGACCGAGTCCCCATGATCGAGTCGCGACTCGCCTGGGGGCCCGACGGCCGAATCCTCCGAGTCTCTGTCGTCAATCCGCAGCTTGGCTCCGTGGGCGCGGTGCCATATAAGGCTCGGTCGGAATATGATCCGGAAGCCTTCGATGTTTGGGAGTTCTATCGCTTCAGGAAGGCAGCGAGATGATGAAGCCCGCCTGCCTCGCCCTCGCCGCCTGCCTGGCCGCTGCCCCGGCGCTCGCGGCGCCGAGCGCCGGGAAGCTCGACCCGAAGATGCTCTGCGAGGGTTCCTGGTTTCTGAGCCTGGTCCCCGGCCAGCGGGAGGCTCTACGCTTCTTCGCCCTCGCTCCGGCCGACGCGTCGTCGCTCTATCTGCGGCGTTTTATGACGCCCGCGTACTATCTCGACGCCCTGTCGGGCGACGAGCTTAAGGTCCTCCTCTGGCCCGGACCGAAGGAGCGGCGCCTCGACTTCTCGCCGGGCGACGGATCCTTCAAGCGCGAGACGAATCCCGCCCTGCTCGAGTATCGCAGGACGGCTAAGGGCGGGTCGCCGTACGAGGGTGATTGGGAGATCGGGAAACCGGCGATGGCCGTTTCGATACTGCGCTGCGAAAAACGGGCTTGGTCCCTCGTCATGTATTTCCCGGGCGATCCCCTCTCGGCCTTGCCCATGGGCTATTACCCGCTCTACCCCATCGGCGACGGCGTCTATCGCTCCTCATCGGCCTTCGCCGATTCCCTTATCGAGCTCGAGTACGATGGGGACTCGGATGCCCTGTTGATCCGCCCCCTTTTCAAGGAGCGGCCTCTCGCCGCCGAGCTCTACGACCCGGTCCGGGCTTGGCCGGGCAAGGAGGCGGGCGATGTGCGGGCTCGATAGGGAATCCTACGAGGGCGAGGCGATAGAGGGCCTCGACCTGACGGGCGCTCATCTCGGTGGGAAGGAATTCTACCGTTGTGACTTCAAGGGCTGCGACTTCACTGAGGCCGAGCTTGCCGGCAGCGTCTTCGAGGATTGCTCCTTCCATGAATGCAATCTCTCAAATCCCAAAGTTGCGGGGGCTCGTCTCATCAAGGCAGAGTTCTTCGATTGCAAGGTCGTAGGGATCAATTTTTACCATTTCGATCAGCTGTTATTCGATAGTCGCTTCACGGGCTCGAGGATCCAGAATTGCAACTTTAGCGAGCTCAAGATGAAGAGGGCTAGCTTTCTCGACTGCCGGATAGACGAGTGCGATTTCGAGGACGCCTTCCTGGTCGAGGCGAAGTTCGACGATTCGGTATTCCGCGAGACCCTCTTCCACGGCTGCGATCTCGAGCGGGCTTCCTTCCTCGAGGCCTCCGGCTATGCGATCGACCCTCGGACCAACAAGGTTAGGAAGGCCGTGTTCAGCGTCCCCGACGTATTGTCCCTCGTGGAGTGCCTTGGTGTGGTCATCAAGAACAGAGAATGAGATAGTCCTCGAAGAGCCTACGGTCAAGGAGCGTCCATGAAGAGCGATGAAGCGGAAGCCGTCTACCGATCGGGATTCAATTGCGCGCAGTCCGTGCTCATTCCTTTCGCGAGGGAGGGCGGCTTGACCGAGGCGGAGGCCGCAAGGATAGCCTCGCCCTTCGGCGCGGGCATGGCGAGGATGCAGGAGACCTGCGGCGCCGTCACCGGCGCCCTCATGGCTCTCGGCCTCGAGCGCGGATTCGAGAAGCCTGGCGACCAGGCGGGGAAGGACGGGATCCTCGCCGAGGCGAAGGGTTTCCTCGCCCGGTTCAAGTCCGAGCTCGGCACCGTACTGTGCAAGGATTTCCTGGGCTGCGACCTCAATACCGAGGAGGGGCAGGCCTACCATAAGGCGACGAATCAACGCGAGCTCGTCTGCATGAATTGCGTCAGGCGCGCGGCGGCCATCGTCGAGTCGATGCGGGGCGAGGACGTATGATCATGAAGAACGAGGCCGACGCCGAAACGCCGCCTAGAAGATCAGCTGCTCGAGCCGTTTATCGTTCTTTTTCCAATCGGGATCGACCCGCACCGAGAGCTTAAGCCTCACGGAGTAGTCGAATATCCCCGCCAGGTCCGCTTCGGCTTCCTCCCGGATACGCTTGATCATGGAGCCGCCCTTCCCGATGAGCATGCCCTTCTGTGACTCGCGCTCCACGACGAGGTCGTAGGAGGCAAGGAGGCTGTCGTTCTCGCCCCGGGACGAGTCCTCGTAGGAGACGTATACGGCATGGGGAAGCTCGTCGCGCGTATGCAGGAAGACTTTCTCGCGGATGATCTCCGCGATGCGGAATACGGGCTCCTGGTCGGTATAGTACTCCTCGGGATACCAGGCGGGGCCCTCGGCGGCGCGGGCGTACAGGGCGGCCAGCAGCTCGTCCAGGCCGACGGCCTTGAGGGCCGAGACTTCTAGGATCGGCGCGGACGGGAACTTGGCGGCGATGAAGAGCCGCGCCGCCGCCGCGTCTGACTCGAGGGCGTCGACCTTGTTGATCGCGGCCACGAGGCGGCTGGATACCTGCGCGAGAGCGGCGGCGACGGCTTCCTCCTCGGGGCCCGGTCTCCTCGTCGCGTCGACGAGGTAGAGCACTATGTCGGCGTCCGCGAATGCCTCGTCGGAGACATTGCGAAGGCGCAGGTTGAGTTTCTTCTCCGAGAGGTGGTAGCCGGGCGTGTCGAGGAAGACAAGTTGGCCCTCCGGCTTGTTGACGATGCCGCGTACGGTGTTGCGCGTGGTCTGCGGTACCGGGGATACGATGGAGACCTTCTCTCCGCAGAGCGCGTTGAGGAGTGTGGACTTGCCGGCGGAGGGCCTGCCGGCGATAGCTACGAATGCCGATTTGGCCATGCTGCGCCCCTTAAGCTAGATAGGAATCCGGCGGCGATGCGCCGGTCCAGAGCTCGAACTGCGCCGCCGATTGATAGCGAAGCATTTTCCATCCGTTCGTGGTCTTGCAGCCCGAGGCCGAGGCGCGCTCGAGCATGGCGCTGCGCTCGGGCCGGTAGACCATGTCGAACACGGCCTCGCGGCCGGTGAACTCGTACCAATCCAGGGGGTCACCCTGGCGTTCGCCCTCCATGCCTACGCTCGTCGCCTGGACGATGATGTCCTGATGGTCGGCCACGAGCTCTGAGGAATGCTCCGTACAGGGGCCGTAGGCGAAGCCGTAGCGCTGGGCGAGGGCGCGGGCCTTGGCTACCGTCCGGTTGAGCACTACCGCGCTGGCGCCGAGATCCGCGAGGACGTGGGCTACTGCCTTGGCGACCCCGCCTGCGCCGACGAGGGTGACGCGGCGGCCGCGGAGGTCGGGGTGGCCGATGAATTCGAGGAGGGCTCTTTGGAATCCCTCGGCGTCGGTGTTGTAGCCGGTCCATCCGCCCTCCTCGAGGGCGATGGTGTTGCAGGCGCCGATGTCGAAGACCTCGGGGGAGCGGCGCGCGAGTCTTGCGCAGATCGCCTCCTTGAGGGGAACGGCCACGGAGGCGCCGCGGGCGCCCGTGGCCTCGAGGGCCGCGAGGAAGGATTCGACGTCGGCGGAAGGGATGGGGACGTAGACCGCGTCCATCCCGGCGGCCTTGAAGGCTGCGTTGTGGAGCTGGGGTGTCTTGGACGCCAGTACCTGGAGCCCGCCGCCCAGGGCGTAGACGGCTGTGCCTTCGCCGAGCTCGCGGAAACGGTAGGTCTCTTCCAGGGCCGAGGGGTCGAGATGGCCCGGCGCGGCGCCCGGCAGTCCGGCGCGTAGGGCGCTCGTATAGGCTATGCAGGTGCCGATCTTCGCGGCGAGGACGCGGCTCGGCATGCCGAACTCGCCCATGCCGACGATGATCCGCTCGCCCTTGGGCAGGCCGCGCGCCCAGGAATAGAGGCGGGCGAAGTCGTCAGCGCCCTTCGGCGTCACGGCTAGCTTGGGGATCTCGCCGGGCTCGAGGGCCAGCTCGGCCCAAGCCGCGCCCAGGTCGGCGGGCATGCCGGCGATATCGTGCCTGGACCTGATGATCCTGGTCCCGAAGGTATGGCAAGCCTCCTCGACGGCGGGGACGTGGAAGTCCGACTCGAGGTCGACGTAGGCGTAGTTGGCGCTCTGGTCGGGCCGGGCATAGGCGATGGCCTTGGCTAACATGACGAGGCGCTGGCCCTCGCCGTCGACGAAGCCGCCGCCATCGCACTTGCGGCGGACCGCGAGTATGCAGGGAAGGCCGGCGAGCACGGGAAAATCGCGGACCGCGAAGGCCTCGGAGGGATCGAGGAGATCGGCGCGCAGCTCGGCTATGTCCACCTTGCCGCGATAGCGCTCTAGGACGGCTAGGTTCTCCGCGATGGTCTTGGCCGTGAGCGAGAGGCAGATGAGGGGCATCCTCGTTCCTCCTGCGGCTTTAGAAATCCGCTCGGTAGAGATATGCGTCGACGATCCGGTCCTCCTGTGAGACGAGCCTGAGCCTGACCGGATACGATTTATAGGGCATGCGGTACTCGAGGAAGCCCGTGCCGCTCTCGTAGGGTTGGCCGAGGATGGAGAGGGCTTTATCCGTTGGGTCTCCGACGAAGAGACCGTAGATCGAGCCCTCGTAGGGCTTGGAGACGCGAATCTGCCAGAGTCGGTCGCCGAAGATGAAGAGCGTATACCCGGCCTTGTAAATGAGGGCGACGTCGTCCTGCCAAGCCGCCTCGCCGCGGACGGCTGCGACCGAGGCGGGGGCCCCGAATCGCGTAAAGGAGTCGGCGAGGCTCAATCCCAGGAGGGAAGAGGGATCGTCGTCGAGGATAACCGGGGCGGCGGGGGCTTGCGCCTGCGCGAAGGTCCCGAGGGTTATGGCGAAGACGAGGGCGAGGCAGCAGATGGGAACCGGGTGTCGAGGCATACGGCAAAGACTCTACAGGAAGCGGCCCGGGCTGTCCATGCGCGCCGCGCGCCGATGCTGGCTTTCCTGTCTTGCGGCGACGGCTGCTTTCGTACAGAATAGTCAAAATTCGCTGCAAGGAGTTCTACGTGCCGAGCGAACAGGCCGCTAAGCGGCTACCACCAGAGGCTCTCGACGCTTTTCTCGACGGCATCCTCGCCGAGCTCGACGAGCCCGCGGACCCCGTCGCCCTCAATGAGATCAGGGCGGCCTTCCGGAAGCGGGTCCCTTTTTCCAAGCGCTCCTATGCCGCGGCCGCCCTCATTCTCCGGGCCGCGGGTCTTTCCCGCGGGCCTGGACGCGTCCCTACCAAGGAGTCCCTCCCTCCCGCGCCGCGGGAGCAGAAAGCCCCGAGGGGGAAGAACCATCGTGATCGGGGCGATCGCCCGGAGCGCGGCGACGCCAACGCCAATGCGGATAGGGGCGATGGGCAGAGAGCGGGCCAGCCCCCACGGCCGCGTTTCGCCGGCGCAGGCACAACGCTCTTCTTCTCCATGGGCAAGCGCCAGAAGTTCTATCCCCGGATACTCATCGACCTGATCCAAGAGACCGCGGGGACGCCGCCCGAGGCTATCGGAGACGTTCGGGCCTTCGACAACTACTCCTTCGCCGATATCGAGCCCCAGAAGGCGGATAAGGTGATCGCGGCCCTCGACGGCTACGAGTACCGAGGCCGGAAGCTCTCGGTCGGCCCCGCGAAGAAGCGGGACGAGCAAAGCCAGGCGGAGTAGCTCCCGGGTTAGAGGGCGAGTCGCCAGAGTAGGAAAGCGAGGGCGAGGTTGATCGCGATGGCGAGCCCGAACGATAGGCCGGATCCTGCCGCGTAGGCGAAGGCATCGCGCTCCGCGGCCCTCGCCCTCAGCTCGGGGTCTCCCGTGACTATGAAACTGTCGTCGCCAGGGTCGGTCGGCGAGAATAGGGTCCGGTCCGATCGTGAGCCCGCGCTTCCCCCGATGGCCAGGGCCGAGGCGGGGGCGACTTCGCCTGCGGCGAGCTTCCTCCTGGCATAGCGCGGCTCGACGCCCTGCCCCGACGCCTCGTAGCGGAGGGGCAGGCGCAGGAGGTCACGCTCCGTTCGGAAGGCGAGGGCCCGCCGCCAAAGCCGATGGTAAAGGAAGAAGAGCGCGAGGCCGGGTGGGGCGAATGGCAGGACGGGGCTGGCCCCGATGAGGAATACCAGAGCCCGGACGGTCGAGAAGATCGAGGTCCGGAAGAGGAGCAGCAGCGCGCTGATCGCGACGACCCCGATGGACAGCGAGATGCGGGCCGGGTAGTTCCAGTACTCGTTCGGCGCCCGTCCGGCCGCCACGAGCCGCGGCGCGAGCCTTCCCTCGGTCCCATCGTGACAGACCGCCAATAAGGGCTCTTCGGGGCGGTCGACGAAGACAGGCCGGCCCCCTTCCAGCACGAGGATCCCTCCCACCGAAATACTCGTGCCCTCGACGAGGGAGGAAACCGAGCTCCAGCTCATCCGTTGCACCGATCCCGCCTCGGGGGGGCCGGGCGCGAGGACGTACAGCGGGGCACGGGAAAGATCCACCAAGGCGCTGACTCCCGCCCCGCGCACCCAGACCTTGTCGCTGCCCTCTATCGCGTCGATCGTCCCGCTTAGGCGGAATCGCCCCACCTCCGCCCTGCCCTCCCTCCGCGCGGCCGCGATATCACCATAATGGAGTCGGGCCGTCGCGCCGAGCACGATCACCCGGTCGCGGAACCGCCTCCACTGCTCTCGCAGCACGAAGGCGCCCGCGATGGGAATGAAGAGGTAGAAAAGCAAGGCGGCCGCGAGGGCGGCGTAGACTGGTAGAAGCACGCTTGCGGTTCCTATGCGCGAAAGATTACAGTAACGATATCATGGTGGAGAGGCTGACGGTAGGACCCATCGGAGAGAACGCCTACGTCCTCGCGGGCGAGGGCTATTGCGTGCTCGTCGATCCCGGCGCCGATGCCTCCAGGATCCTATCCTTCCTGGACTCTCGTGGCCTCAAACCCGATCTCATCGTCGCCACACACGGGCACCTCGACCATTCCGCGGCCATTCCCGAGCTCTTAGCCGCCTGGCAAGCCCGGGGCTTCGCCGTGCCCCTGGCGGCCCATGCCGCGGATGCCGATTACTTCGGCGAAAAGGGCGAGGAGACGAATCGCAGCCTCTTCGCCGCCATCCGTGCCCTCGGGTATTTCAATGCCTACTGGAGGGCCCTGCCCGCGCCGGACATCCTATTGAATGACGGGGACTCCCTATCCGTCGGCCCGTTTCGCGTCGTCCATAGCCCGGGGCATACCCGCGGATCCATCTGCCTCTACGACGAGGCTGCGGCCATCCTCGTGTCCGGGGACACCTTATTCCGCGACGGAGTGGGACGAACCGACGGCCCGGATTCCGACGGCGTCGCGCTCGAGGCCAGCCTCTCGCGGCTTCTCAAGCTACCGCCCGGGACGCAGGTGTTCCCCGGCCATGGCGAGGGCACGACTATAGGCCGGGAGTCGGGTATACTTCCTCGGCTATGAGAAAACGAAGCTTCTCGCTTACTCGCCTCGCGCGAGCCTGCCTCGCGCTTGTCGCTGTTGCCGCCCTGCTCTCCTGCGTTCATCCTTCGCCGAAGGAGCTGTCGAGCTCCGAATTCGTCCTCGGGACATCCTGCTCGATCAGGCTCGTAGGCGGAGGGAGCGAGAAGATCCTCGATGCCGCCTTCGCGAGGCTACGCGAGATCGAGGACGAGCTCTCGGTGAATAAAGAGGGCAGCCAGATAGACGCAGTCAACGCGGCCGCGGGTATTTCACCCGCCGCGATCGGGCCCGACGCCCTCTCGATACTCGAGCGCGACCTCGAGCTCTCGGCCTGGTCAGGAGGCGCCTTCGATCCCAGCGTCGGCCCCCTCGTAAAGCTCTGGGGCATCGGTTCCGATCATGCGCGCCTGCCCTCTCCCTCGGAGATAAGCTCCGCCAAGGGCCTCGTCGGCTGGAAGGACATCGTTGTCGACGCAGCCGGCGGCAAGGCCTTCCTGCGCCGTAAGGGTATGGGCCTCGACCTTGGTTCGACAACAAAAGGCTATGCCGCCGATCAAGTCGCGGCCCTGATCCGCGCGGCGGGCGTGAAGAAGGCCGTCGTCGACCTGGGCGGCAACGTCCTCGTCGTGGGCTCGAGACCCGATGGCAAGCCCTGGCGGATAGGCCTACAGGATCCTTTCTCGGGGGAACGCGGGGCCTACCTCGGCGTCGCGAGCCTGGTAGATAAGACCATGGTGACCTCGGGAGTCTACGAGCGCTTCTTTATCCAGGACGGGAAGCGCTATCACCACATCCTCGATACGAGAACGGGCTATCCCGTGGACAACGGCCTCATGTCGGTGACGGTGATCACGCCCAGGTCCTTCGACGCCGACGGCTTCACGACGACGATCTTCGCCCTGGGGCGGGAGCGCGGGATGGCCTTGGCCCGCTCGAAGGGAGTCGACTGCATAATTGTCGACGAGGGCAGGAAGGTTTATATGAGCCCTGGCGTATCGGCCTATTTCGAGATCAGCGACCCTTCCTTCTCGCTCGCGGAGTGATCCCCGGGTCCTTCCGCCGAGGCGAGGCCCAGCTTCATGAAGAGCCAGGGCGCGCCCATAGCCACCCAGGCCCCGAGGAGGGCGTAGCGGAGGAAGCGGATTATGGGCGGGCCGCCCGCCTCGATCGAGGCCAGGAAGAGCTTCGGGAGGAGATAGACGATCGCGATGGTCGCCATCCCGAAGAGGAAGCGGAGGCCGCGCTTGCCGAGGCCGCCGGACACCGAGAAGGGGACCTGCCTCTTGGCGTAGACGGAAGCGCCGGCGAGCCCGAAGAAGGCGCCCGAGATCGACGTGTCGTTCTTCGTGAGCACGTTCATGAATAGAGCTATGGCGGCGATCAGGGCCAGGGCGAGGCTCTCCTTGAGCTTGGGGATTGCCCGCTCGATCCGCTCGCCGAATTTCCGGTCGACGAAGACTATCGCGGCGCCGAGGGCCCAGCCCGCGAGCACGTCCGTCGGGAAGTGAACGCCTAGATAGATCCGCGATATGCCGACGAGGAAGGGTAGGACGATCGCGAGAACAAGCCCCCAGGGAACGCGGAAGAGGGGTGCGAGCGAGCCCCAGAGCACGACCGAGACCTGCGCGTGGTTGGAGGGCAGGCCGTAGGTCTTTTCCGCGGCCATGCCGACGGAAGGATCGAGGTCGTAGGGCCTGGGTTGCGCGAAGGCGGACTTGAGGCCGAAGTTGAGGGCGGTCGATAGGAAAACGAGGATGCCGATTCTGATCCCCCGGCGCTTATCGACGCACCAGTAGACGAAGGGGAGCAGGACGAGGAGGCAGTATTCCGTCCCGGCGAAGCTTAAGCCCTTCATGACCGAGGTGAGGAAGGGGCTGGCCGCGGCTTGGGCGCCGCGGACGATCTCGAGCCCCCAAGCGAGCGCTGTACCCATGGTTAAGCCTCCATCAACATTCTATGGCCTCGTCGAGGCCTTTCGCAAGCGCCGACTCGAAGGCACGCTCCGGCATGGGCTTCGCGAAGAGGAATCCCTGGTACTGATCGCAGCGCGCCGCGTCGAGCCAGGCGAACTGGTCGCGGGTCTCCACGCCCTCGGCGACGACTGAGAAGCGCAGGACGTGCGCCAGGTCGATCACCGCGGAGGCGATGGCGGAGGCCCGTGGGTCGGAGGGCAGGGGCTCGACGAAGGATTGCGGGAGCTTCACGCAATCCACCGGGAAGTCGCGGAGGGCGGCGAAGGAAGAGTAGCCCGTGCCGAAGTCGTCGATCGTGATCGAGCAGCCGAGGGCCTTGAGCTCGGCCAACTTCTCGATCGCGTCGGCCCCCTCGTCCATGATCCCGCTCTCCGTGATCTCGAGGTCGAGCCGCGAGGCCGGCAGGCTGGTCGCGCCCAGGATGCTCCGAACGTCCCGCACTATGTCGTCGGAGCGGAATTGGAAGGGCGAGAGGTTGACCGAGACGGGGATGGGCTCGAGGCCGTTCCGCGCCCATGCCGCGGCGCTCGCGCAGGCTTTGGCGAGGACCATCCGGCCGAGGTCGCAGATGGAGCCCGACCGCTCGGCCTCTTGGATGAAGTCGGCGGGCTGGCGGAAATCGCCCTCGGGCAGGAGCCATCGCGCGAGGGCCTCGGCGCCGACGATCCGCCCCAGGGAGTCCACTTTGGGCTGGTACCAGGGCAGGAAGGCGCCGGAGCGCAAGGCCCCGCGCATTTGCTGCTCGATGAGGCCCTTGGCGAGGAGCCGCTCGTGGAGCGACGCGTCGTAGAGGCGATAGGAACCTGGGCCGTCCTCCTTGGCCAAGTGGAGGGCCACGCCGGAGGCTCGTATCAGCGCGTCGGGGCGGATGCCGTCGTTGGGGAAGAGGGCGAGCCCGAAGGAGGCGGAAAGTCCGATCTCCGACCCGTTCACGGAAAACGAGCGGTCGAAGGCGCGGCGCGACTTCTCGATGACCGCCTTGGCGTCCTCGGGGACTTTCATGTCGGAGAGTAGCACCAGGAAAACGTCGCCGCCCTCCCTGGCCACGAGGTCGTCGTCGCGGAAGGAGCGCATCAGCCGGTTCGCCGCCTCGATCAGGAGGGCGTCGCCGGCGCCCGGCCCGTGGATCTCGGCCACTCGCTTGAAGCGGTCTATGCCGATCGCCATTACGCCGAGAATCCTTCCCCTGCCCGCGGCGACCTCGATCGCCTTCGCGAGTTCGAGCTCGAAATTTTCCCTGTTTCGCAGGCGCGTCAGGGAATCGTGGCTCTCCAGGAAATCGGCGCGCCGCTCCGCGTCGTGGCGCCCGGCCGCTTCTCGAAGCAGCGCGTCCTGGCGGTCGAAGAGCTCTTTCGCGAGCTTGTCCCGTGCGCTCATCGAGCGCCTCATGCCCTTCGAGAGCTGGGTTTCGGCGAAGCAGGCGAGGGTGCACGCTGTCGCCGCTGTGATGGTGGAGAGAGCGAATCCGAGAGCCTCGCCGGCCGGGAGCCCGCCTGCCGCGCGCCTCGCGGCGCCGATCGCCGCCATGGCGACGACCTGGGCGGCGATAACCGCGAGGCCCCAACCGAAACTCAAGAGGATCGAGGCGATGGACGACGCGGCGCAGAGCCAAGCCGCCCCGGCGAATAGGCTCGAGGGACGAGCGGCGAGGCAGGCGCCTGCGATGAAGAGGACCGCCACGATGGATGCCCTGGCCGGGAAGGAAGGCAGGACAGGGAGGAAGGAGAGGACGAGGATGGAAGCGTAGGCCGCCGACATTGCGATGGCGTAGGTGGCGTCCCCGTCTTTTATCGCGAGGAACAGTGCGGGGACAAGGAGGACGGCCCCTAGGATGGCGCACGTACGGAGCAAGCTGCGTGCCAGCTCCTGTTTTCCTTCATCGACAGCGTCGCGGAAGAGGGCCTGTCTATGATTGATTTCCGGGAATGACGACCTTCGACGAAACCTACGCTTCTCGCCTCCGCCCCGGGAGAGAGTCTCTTTCCCGGGGCGAATCCCTATGTCTTCGACTTCCACCGATACTCCATACAGGAACGGAACCTATTTTCGCATTCTAGAATAAAATTAATCTTTAGTTAAGCGTGGGAGGATAGCGGAATTGGGGACTCCTTGACTGAGCCTTGCCCGCATAGTAGAACCTGAACGCCGCCGGCATGGTGAAATGGCATACACGGCAGACTCAAAATCTGCTGCCAGCGATGGCTTGAGGGTTCAAGTCCCTCTGCCGGCATGAATCGTTGTCGTTTTTTCGGTGGTCGACGCAAGTCCCTTCGGCGTATCCTCTGCGCATGGACCAGATCAAGCTCGAGCTTCCTTCCGTGGAAGTGATGGAAGCCGCCTTCCGGGGCCGCGACGCCTCCTTCGACGGCATTTTTTTCGCCGCTGTCGCTACTACCGGCATTTTTTGCAGACCGTCCTGCCCTGCTCGCAAACCCCTTCCCGGGAATACGGTCTTCTACGCGACGGCGGCCGAGGCCCTCTTCGCCGGCTATCGTCCCTGCCTGCGCTGCAAGCCCTTATTCTCTTCGGACGACCCCGATTGGCTGCGCGAGCTCGTCGCGCGGGTCGAATCCGAGCCTAGGGGCCGCATCAAGGAATCCGAGCTTAAGTCCATGGGCCTCGATCCCGCGACGGTACGGCGTCGCTTCAAGTCCCGCTACGGCATGAGCTTCCAGGCCTTCCAGCGCGCCCGCCGCCTAGCCTCGGCCTTCGAAGCCATCAAGGAGGGAGGGAGCATAGACGACGCGGTCTTCGATCATGGATACGATTCCCACTCGGGCTTCCGCGACGCCTTCGCGAAGCTCTTCGGCGAAGCCCCCGGCAAGGCCGCGGGCTCGGACTACATCCGCCTGGCTTGGATCGAGAGCCCTCTTGGGCCTCTCGTGGCGGGGGCCGTCGATAGGGGCATATGCCTGCTCGAGTTCACGGACAGGCGCATGCTCGAGGCCCAGGCCGAGGCGCTGCGCCTCCGGTTCCGCCTGCCGGCGGCTCCCGCGCCTCACGCGCTGCTCGAGCGCCTGGAGGCCGAGCTGGCCGAGTACTTCTCGGGCAGTCGCCGGGAATTCGATCTGCCCTTGCTCGAGCCGGGCACGCCGTTCCAGGAGCGAGTCTGGGCAGCGCTTCGCGAGATACCCTGCGGCGAGACCAGGAGCTACGGAGACCTGGCGCGCGCGTTAGGCGATCCAGGTGCCGTCCGCGCGGTCGCCCAGGCCAACGGACGAAACAGGATCGCGATTCTCGTGCCCTGCCACCGGGTCATCGGGTCGGACGGCGGCCTAGGGGGCTACGGCGGGGGCCTTTGGCGCAAGCGGCGCCTCCTCGAGATCGAGCGCCATGGCCATTGATCGCGGGCCCGACGCAGGGCATCTTCTTCCCATGACCTCGACCGAGTGCCGGCCCGGCTGCGCGGCCTGCTGCATCGCGCCTTCGATCTCCTCGCCCATACCCGGGATGCCGCGGGGAAAGGCGGCCGGAGTCGCCTGCGCCCAGCTGTCGGGCGAAGGCATGTGCTCCCTGTTCGGCCGGCACGAGCGGCCGTCAGTCTGCGTTTCGCTCGCGGCCTCGCCCGAGATGTGTGGCTCCTCCCGCGAGGAGGCCCTCGCCTACCTCGCCGAGCTCGAGCGCGCCACTGCGCCTTCGGCGGGCTCCCCGGTGTCCCCCGCGGAGCCCGCCGAGGAAGCGTCGCGCGCGGCGCAGGCGGGGCACAGGCCCTCGGCGTAGAACTGCGAGGACTCCACGACGTAGCCCTCGGGCGCGATCGGCCCTTCGGGCGCAGGGACGCCGGGCAGGTCGGAGACTGCGCCGCAGGAGCGGCAGCGGAAGTGCACGTGGGGCGCCGTTTCGGCGTCGTAGCGCAGCTCGCTGCCCGAGAGAGCGAGCCGCTGGGCAAGGCCCTTTCTCGCGAAAAGGTCGAGGGTCGAGAATACCGTGGTCCTTGAGAGCGTCGGCATCTCGGGAGCCAGGCGCCGATGGATCCAATCGGCCGAGGGGTGCGACTTTACCTCGGCGAGGGCCTCGTATATCCGTATGCGCTGCTGTGAGGGCTGGATTCCTCGCTCGCGTAGCATTTCCGTTGCTTTCATCGTCGTCCTCGGCCTCCGTGCGGCCCCATCCGGTTATCGCGCCGGGGGAAGGCCGCCGCGGAGGCCAGTATAGCGATTACTTGAAGTAGCGCGCGAGGAGGCCGCGGAATCCGGCGCCGTGCCGTGCTTCGTCCTTGCACATCTCGTGGACGGTATCGTGGATGGCGTCGTAGCCGAGCTCCTTGGCTCGCTTGGCCAGCTTGAGCTTGCCTTCGCAGGCGCCGAACTCGGCCTCGGCCCTGAGGGCCAGGTTCTTCTTGGTGTCGGCGAAGACCACCTCGCCGAGGAGCTCGGCGAAGCGGGAGGCATGGTCAGCTTCCTCGAAGGCGTAGCGCTTATAGGCTTCGGCAACCTCGGGATAGCCCTCGCGCTCGGCCTGCCGGCTCATGGCGAGATACATGCCGACCTCGGTGCACTCGCCCGAGAAATTCATGCGCAGGCCCTCGACCACCTCGGCATCGAGGCCCTTCGCTACGCCGATGCGATGCTCGTCGGCGAAGGGCGCTTGGGCGCTATCCTTCTTCTCGACGAATTTCTCGGCCGGAGCATGGCACTGGGGGCATTGGGCGGGAGGCTCGTCGCCGACGAAGATGTAGCCGCAGATCGTGCATACGAATGTTTTCATGAGAACTCCTTGGTTTAGATACAAGATTGAACTAGATACTATACTGAGCTAAGTTTTCTTGCAAGAGCCTTTTTTGTTCCTCGAATCTTGTTGTTTTGAAGATTAAAAATGATGCGACGAAGGCATCGCGTAATTCATGCGGAGCCAAGGCGGGATCGTCATCTATGGAGAGGCTGCGGGATTCGGAGAGGCCAATAATGTGGCCCCGCTCGAGGCCTTACGCGATCTTGGTCGCCTTGTAATTGACATGGGCCGGGGCAATCCGTAGAGTCAGGCCCTCATGCTCGAATCCGCGCGCCCCGATCGCTGGAAGATCCTTCCCGTCGTCTTGCTCGCGCCCTTAATGGGCAGCCTCGACGGAAGCATCGTCAACGTAGCCCTTCCCTCCATGGCCAAGGAACTCGGCGTCGGCCTGGACGGCGCCCAATGGGCGGTCTCGAGCTACCTTATAGTTATCTCGGCCCTCATCCTCGTCTTCGGGAAGATCGCCGACCAGCTGGGAAAATCACGGGTCTTCCGCTGGGGCTTCCTGGTCTTCGGCGCTGGATCCCTCCTCTGCGCCTTCGCGTGGAGTCTCCCTGTCTTGATCGCCGCGCGGTCTTTCCAGGCGATCGGCGCCTCGATGTTCATGTCCTCGAATCAGGCTATCATCGCGTCCATCTTCCCGCACGAGGAGCGGGGCCGCGCCCTGGGCCTTCTTGGCACTACGGTCGCTATCGGCACGATGATTGGGCCTCCCCTCGGCGGGATCATGGTCGAGCTCTTCGGCTGGCCCTCGCTCTTCCTGGTCAACATACCGATCTCGATCTTCGCCTTTATCGCGGGCGGGGCGATGCTGCCCCGGGAGACGCGCAAGGGCGGCCTCTCCGGCTTCGACGTAATCGGAGCTGCGCTCTTCGCGGCCTTCATCATGAGCCTGTTTTACTTCCTCTTGAGCGGGCAATCCGGCGGCTGGACTTCGGTCTCGCAGCTCGCCTTGGCGGCCTTGGCGGCCGCCTGCTTCGGACTGTTCCTGGCGCGGGAGCGCAGCGCCGCGAACCCCATGCTCGACCTGTCCATATTCCGATCGGGGCTCTTCTCGGTCAGCGTCGCCTGCGTGCTCCTGGTCTTCTGCGCGACCTTCTGCATCAATATCGTCCAGCCCTTTTACTTGCAAGACATATTGGGACTCGCCCCCGCCGCGGCGGGGCTCGTGCTCCTGGCTTCGCCCCTCGCGAGCGGGCTCATCGCGCCGCTGTCAGGCTACCTCGCCGACCGTGTCGGGGCCGAGGCCCTTACCGTCGCCGGCCTCGTCGCGGAACTGGCCTCCTTGGCCCTCATGACCCTCCTTGGGCCGAGCTCGAGCCCCTTCGCGGCCGCGGCCTGTCTCGCGCTCTTCGGGCTAGGGGGCGGCATCTTCGGATCGCCTAACACAAAGCTGATAATGGCCCACGCGCCCCGCGATAAGCTGGGCGTCGCCGGAAGCGTCAACTCTCTCGCCCGCAACATGGGCATGGTATCGGGCATTGCCTTCGCCGTGAGCATCCTTTATGGCGTGATGGGCGCGCGCCTTGGACACAAGGTTAGCGGCTACGCTCCAGGGGAGGATGCCGCCTTCACCGCGGGCATGCGGGCGACCTTCCTCGCGGCGGCCTGCCTCGTCGGCGCGGCGATCGCGCTTACGATAGTCCGCGCCGCCAGGAGCCGCCCCGGCGACGAGCTCGGCACGCAATGAGCGGGAAGCCAAATGGACGCTAGCGGGATAGCCGCGATCTGCGGCGCCGCCTTCATTACAGGCTTCTCGAAGGCAGGGGTTCCGGGGATCGGCATACTGGCTCCGGTTCTCGCCGCGATGGCGATGCCTGCGAGGGTCTCCACCGGTTTCCTCCTTCCCATCCTAATCGAGGGAGACTGCATCGCCGTCGGCTATTGGAGGCGAAAGGCCGCTTGGCGCAGTCTTTTCCGGGTCCTGCCCTGGACTGCCCTGGGCGTCGTCGCGGGCTATTTCCTCATGGGCTACTTGAGCGACGCGGCATTCAAGCCCCTGCTCGGCGCGATGATTCTCGCGATCGTCGGCCTAGATCTATTGCGTCGGGCCTTGAGAATCGAGTTACGGTCGGACAATAGAGCCTTAGCCGCCGCAGTCGGCGTCCTCGCCGGCGTATTCACGATGCTTGCCAACGCCGCGGGCCCCGTGATGGCGATCTACCTTCTGTCGATGGGCCTCGAAAAGGACGAGTTCGTCGGAACGAGCGCCTGGTTCTACTTTATCGTCAACCTGTTCAAGCTGCCCTTCAGCTTGGCCTTGGGCCTCGTAAGCCTTTCTACGTTGAAGCTCGACCTTATGCTCCTGCCTCTGGTGATCGTCGGGAGCGTCGCCGGTGTCCTGACCCTGAAGAGGCTGCCGCAAAAGGCCTTCAACCTGATCGCGCAGGCCTTGGCGATAGCCGGGGGGATTAGGCTGTTCTTCTAGTCGGTAGCCTCGCGTTTTCCGCGCCAATTCACGGGCATCGCGGCCCTGGCGGGCTTATACTGAAACTCAGCCATGGCACCCAGGAATAGAGTCCGCGTTCGATTCATCGTCCGCCCCAATTTCGCCGGGACCAACGCCTGGCTCGCCCTGCGCGAGGACTTTTCGCCCGAGGACGCCGGGGACGGGGCTCAACGAAGGGAGCTCGCGCGCCGATTCGCCTCGATCCAGGTCTGGTTCTCCGACCTGGACGACTTCGATACCGCCTCTCCCGCCAAGATCATCGCCAGGAAGGCCGTGGGCGCGGGCCGCCTCAACCCGTCCTACCTGCGATGGGCTTTCGAGACCCTTTTCCTATTCTGCCGGTACGGCCGGAAGGACGGCGAGAGCAAGAGCTGGAAGCTCTATTACGATGCCTTCCTCAAGGCCGACTCCGAGCACGATTGGCTGAAGGACGAGGCTTTCCGCTTCATCGACGCCTTGCTGACGCCCCGCGAGATCGAGGCGCTCCTTTATCCCGCTGTGAGGGAATTCTACGCGGGATTCGGCGCGGAGAAGTATCTCGTCACGCGGAGCCTCGAGCGCATAGCCTATCGATACTCCAGGGTCCTGCCCTACGAAGGCTATTACCATGAGGTGAAGGACAAGGCGCGTGTCGTAGAGTCCTTCATCAGGTCGAGGCCGGAAATCCGGCGCTACGGATCGGGTGGCGACTCGATCGAGGATGCCGAGCTCGCGGAGATGTTGGCCTTCTATCACGCGAAGGGCTGGATCGAGGAGCCCCTATGCCTCTATAGGGCGGCTTCTCCCCTGAGGTTGGATAAGGCCTTCAACGTCTTCGTGGGTAAGGACCGCGGCGCCTTGTCGGCCATACTCGCCGAGGGCCGGACCTCCGTCGACGAGGGATGCAGGGCCATGAGGCAGGCTTCCACGCCTACGGCGCCTTGAACTTCTGGTACTTCGCAAGGGCTTTCTCGAAGCCCTCGGACTCTATCGCGTCGAGGGCCTTGGCCGCGGCGGGGAATATGGAGGCCTCTAGGGCCTCGCGCTCCTCGCGGGCGAAATCCGAGAGCACGTAGCCGGCGATGTCGTCGTGATCGGGGCGGCCGATGCCGAAGCGCATGCGGGCGAAGTCCCGCGTGCCCAGGCGCGCCTCGAGGGATCGCAGGCCGTTGTGTCCGCCGAGGCCGCCGCCCTGCTTCAGGCCGAAGCAGCCGAAGGCCATCTCAAGCTCATCGTGGATCGCGAGGATCTCGCCGTTATCGATCTGGAAGAAGCGCATGAGCTCCGCGGCCGAGTCGCCGGAGAGGTTCATGTAGGTCTCGGGAAGGAGGAGCCAGATCCTGCCCGCCTCCGTCTCGCGCGTCGCGTATCGTCCCTTGAATTTGCGCTCCCAGCGGAGCTCGCCGTAGAAGGGCAGGGATTCGAGGAACTGCCAGGAAACGTTGTGCCGATTGCGCGCGTACTCGCGCCCGTAGTTGCCGAGGAAGGCGTAGAGCTTGATCACCTTTGTCTCTCCGGGCCTTATGTCCCTAAGGGGAGCTGTTTGACCGGCCTATACTCAGAATAGTACACTCGAGGCCGCGGCCGTGGATACGGCCCCGAGTCGCGCGCGGCCCAGCATGAGCCGCCGCCGGAGGTCGCCATGCTGCTAGGTCCAAGGCTATCGCTGTCCGTTTCCGAGGTCGATTGCCAGAAGGCCTTGCGCCTTTCCTGTTCCGAGGCTTTCTCCGCGGAAGATGACGCGACGCCGCTCTTCGATGCGAGCTTCGACGAACTCTGCGAGCTGGCCTCCGTCCCACCTGAGGCGCGCGCCCGCCTATCCGACCCTCGCGCGCGTACGATCCTCTCCAACGGCTGGCAATCGTGGAGCTTCGGCGGCGAGCTCGCGGCCGGGGAGCGCGTGCGGCGCGCGAGGCTCGTTCCGAATATAAATGTCTATACCGACGGCCCCGGCCCGCTCGAGGCACGGGGAGAGGTCCTTTCGCGCTTCATCTCCTGCTACCGCTCGGGCGAGGCCAGGCTCCTGCTCGCGTCGCGCGGGAGCCCCGAGCGCGCCATGCCTCCCGTGGCCTTCCGTACCGACCGCGAGAGCCTGGCCCTGCGGGTCGAGCTTGCGGCCAAGGGCGCGCGCTTCGAGAAGGGCGAACTCCTCGCGGAGATACGGCTCTTCTATCGCGAAGGCTACTTTCCGGCCAAGGACGCCCTGCGCGAGACCTTCCGCGACTACGGGCACTTCGAGCGGCTCGCTTTCCTCGGGAGCGACGCCGTGGACCGCCTCGTCCCTGGGGGATACGAGTCCTGGTACAACCACTACACGAAGATCGACGACGGAATAATCGCCGGGGACCTCGCTTCGATCGGGTCCAACGGAAACCTCATCAACGAGTATTACCTGAAGAGGGGCAAGCCCACGGTCTTCCAAATCGACGACGGCTGGGAGGCGGCCGTGGGGCAGTGGGAGCCCGATCCGGTGAAATTCCCGAGGGGCATGAAGGCCTTCGCCTGGGAGATCGAGGACAAGGGCATGATCCCCGGCCTCTGGATCGCGCCCCTCCTCGTCACTAAATCGAGCAAGGCCTTCTCCGCCCATCCCGATTGGCTCCTGCGAGACCTCCGCGGGAAGCCCGTGCCTGCGGGCTTCAACCCGGGCTGGGACGGCGTCTTCTACTGCCTCGACATCTCGCTTCCCGAAGTCGAGTCCTATCTCGCGGGGCTCTTCGATACGATCGTCGAGGATTGGGGCTGCCGCTACCTCAAGCTCGACTTCCTCTACGCCGGATTCATAGAGGGCGCGAGGCGGCGCCCGGGCGCCGCCTACGAGCACTACGACCGCTTGATGCGTCGCCTAACGTCTACGGCCGTAGACTCGCGCGGCCTCGGCGTTGCCTACCTGGGCTGCGGCGCGCCGCTCGAGCCATCGTTCCGGTACTTCCCCCTTATGCGCATCGGCGCGGACACTAAGGAAAAATGGGAGGATGGTCTCCTCAAGCGCATCGTGCGGCACCAGGGCCGGCCGGCCGCGTACACGAACCTTACGCACACGATAGGTCGGGCGATGCTCGACGGGACGGTCTTCGCGAGCGATCCGGACGTAGTCTTCTGCCGGACGGACCGTATGGCGCTCTGCGAGACGGAGAAGGAGCTCGTGGCCTTGATCGACGCCCTGCTCGCCTCCCAGATCATGTTCTCGGACGATCCGGCTAAATTCGGATCCCCCGGCGAATCCGATTTCACGAAGCGGGTAGTCGAGCTCTACGACAGCCTGGCCGGCGGCGAGTACGGGGCCGAGCGGATCCTGGGCGAGCGAGGGGTCGCCGAGGACGTCTATTCGATATTCAGTCGCGACGGCCGATTGCGAGGTATAGCTAACCTGTCAGATAGGCCTTGGGCCGCAGGAGCTTACGATCCTTCAAGGGCTATCGTTCTCCACGCGGAACGCGCTGGACCGGGCCTCACGTTCGAGCCGAGGTCTATATCACTTTTCCTTGAATAAACTAATTTTGCAGCTTATTTCGGTATAACAAAAAACTGGAACAAAAAATAATTACGGGTTACAATATGGCATCAAAATTCCAGGAGTTGCTTCATGAAAGATTCCTTTATTCGTCTTGTCCTTGTCGCAGCCTTCGCAAGCCTCGCCGCAGTCGCCTTCGCCGGAGATAGGCCGATCGTTGAATTCGGCATCGGCGCCGGGGCCCTCGATTACTCGATAGAAAGCAGCTTCGACAATCCGAGCATGGGAACGGTTACCTTAGGAGGCTACGCCGTCCACGAATACGACAGCTCCGTCCAAGGCGAGGAGTCGTACCCCTATTCTGGCACGCCTATCTCGATCAATACCGCGTTCTTGGTCCGCTTGCCCATCGGGCGGCATTTTGCCTTGGCCTATTCGAATCGAGTCTCCTTCGCCATGGACGAGGTTATCCATCGCGCCGATTACTACGAGCTTTGCTCGGAGACCGTACTGACGATGGCCGGCCTGACCGGACTCGAGGCCGAGTATTATTTCCTCGAGGGCCCCTCCGGTCCCTGGGTCTCCGTCCTCTGCGGCGTGTCCGTGCTCGACCAGCCGTATTTCCTCGGCAACTACCTTTTCCAGATGGGTTGGGGCGCGGGCGGCACCGTCGGCTGGCGCTTCAGCAAGCACCTCGCCGCCGAGCTGAATGCCTACTATATGGGCGAGAGCGTGTCGAGCATCATCGAATCCAAGGTCGAAGATGCCGGAGCCAGCGTATCCGGGTCGATGAGCGGCCTCGCGATCTCCGCGGGACTTCGCTTCGGCCTATTCTGAGCTTTCGCGCGGCCGGCGGGTCAGGAAATCTCCGCCGAGAGGACGGTGATGTCGTCCGCCTGGGGCGCCTGGCCGGCGAAGCCGCGGATCTCCTCGTCGAGCTCCCGTATGATGTCTTCGACCTTCTTCATGCACCGGGGGTAGAGGAAGCTCCGGAGGCGCTCGTCGCCGTAGGCTTCGCCGCGCTCGTCGCGCGCCTCCGTGAGACCGTCCGAGTGCATGAATAGCCGCATGTTGGGCTGGATCGGGAAGCGATTCCCGCGCGGCTCGACGAAGGCGTTGATGCCCAGGGGCATGAGATCGGGATTCACTATTTTGCCCTTCGGCTTGCCGCTCTCGGGGTCGGCGTAGAATAAGTAGATCGGCGGGAAGCCACAGTTGAAGAAGGTCGCCTCGCGGGCGGCGCCGTCCACGAAGGCGAAGGCCCCCGCGACGAAGACTTCCTCGGGCGTCTGGTCCATGACGACGGCGTTGAGCGCGGCCACGATCGCCGAGGGCGAGCTGGAGCCCAGGGCCCCGCTGACCTTGAGAGTCGAGAAGAACGAGCTGAGGGTGCCGGTGAGTAGGGCGGCTGCCGTGCCCTTGCCGCAGACGTCGAAGCAGGCGAGCATCGAGAGCGAATCGCGGAGATCCATGAGCTGGATGAAGTCCCCCCCGATCCGGTTGGCCATCCTGACGTACTTTCTCGCGACGACGCCCGGCCTGGAGACGGAATTCCTGTCCATGAGGAATTCCTGCATGGCCATGGCCTTGTCGAGGTCCTGCATCCTGATCGCGGCGATATTCTTGGTCAGGTTGGCGAAGCCGCCTATGCCGAAGAAGCGGCCGCTCTCGAAGATCATGAAATCGTCGTAGAGCCTCGAGGGCTCGCGCTTCAGGATCAGGGCCATGGCTTTCTCGCAATTTTCCGAGGCGTCGACAGAGAAGGTCGATCGATCGAGGAACCGCTCCACCGGGGGATCGGTAACCGACATGAGGGCCGTCTTCTTCTTGATCAGATCCGACTTCTGGATGATGCCGATGATGCCGCGGTCGCCCTCGATCGGCAGGGACTCGACGCCGTCCTGGGCCGCGAAGAGCTCCAGGACCTCGGTGATCCCCATGCTACAGCTGACGGGCTCGATGAACTTGGTTATGTGGCCGACCTTGGTGATCGAGTAGGATTCCGAAAGGCCCTTCAGCCTCTCCGCGACGAAGTCCCGTATCTCGTCGCCGGCGGGCAGTTCGAGAGCGTCCATCGCAGCCTCCGTATCGAGGAGTCTTCGGCAATGGTCGCTCTCGTTGCCGCTCCTGTCAAGCCGAAGAGGCCCCGCAGCACTTCTTGTACTTCTTGCCGGAGCCGCAGGGGCAGGGATCGTTGCGGCCCACCTTGGGGCCTTCCCGCACAACCGTCTCGGGGATGACCTCGCCGTCGACGTAGAGCCAGACCCCTTCCTTCTTGGCGAAGGCGGCCTTCTCGTGATGGCTTTCGCGCAGGCCGTCGAGGACATAGCCCGCCTTGAACTCTACCACGCCTTCCTCGTCGGAGGCCCCGCCCTTCTCGACGCTCAGTATCTTGAGGCCGAGCCAGTTGGACTTCTCGCTCCAACGCTTGGTGGCGTCCTTGTCGATGCCATGCTCATCGTCGATAAGGCAGGTATCGACGATGTAATCGATGGCCTTTTTGGCGTAGGCCGAGTAGCGGCTGCGCATCAGGGCCTCGGCCGTGGCGGGCTTGGCCTTCCGGGCTATATAGGGACCGCAGCACTCATCATAGGCGCGGCCTGATCCGCAGGGACAGCTTTCCATAAAATCCTCCAGCCATTGTTGTACACGTAAGGCGGCCGAGGGGCAATGCCGCCGCGGCGGGCCCTAGAAGTGCAGTATATGGCGCCGCAAGTCGTGAAAGGCGAGCAGGGGCCGCGGAGGAAGGAAGAGCTTGCCGACCTCGATGGCGAAATGGAGATGGGGGCCCGTCGAGCGGCCGGTCGTGCCGACGGCGCCCAGGCTCCGCGCGCCGCGTAGGAGAATCAGGCGTCCCTTGGGCGCGTCGATCCGGGACAGGTGGCCGTAGGTGCTCGTGATGCCGAGGAGGTGGCGGACGCGGACGTAATTCCCCAAGGACGCTGAATACCCCGTCTCGACGACGATGCCCGGGGCCGTGGAGTGGACGGGCGTCCCCGAGGCGGCCGCGATGTCGATGCCTCGATGCATCTCGATGGCGAGGAGCCGGGAAGAGTCGGGGGCATGCCTGATGAAGAATCCCGAGCTGACCCGGCCCTTGATGGGCCAGGCGAAGGGCGGCAGGGTGACGAGGACGGCGAAGGCCAGGAGTAGGGCCGCGAGGGCCCTCGTCCGCGGATGCGGGGCCTTCTTGGCCCCTCCGCGCCAACCCATCGGCCACGCCCTCCTAGCGGCCGGAGCCGCCGCCCGATTTGTCCTCGAGCATGCGGGACACGAAGCGCACTTCCTCTTGGAGCTTGCGGACGCTGTCGTCGCGCTCCTCGAGCCGAGCCTCGAGGCCGGCGATCCTATCCTCGAGCGCCCCGAGCTCGCGAGGCTGAGTCGGGGCCTCGCCGCCCCGCGACCTGATTTTGGCCTGGGCGACCTTGGATACCGTATCGCCGACGACTCCGATGACGGAGATCGCGACGATGCCCAGGATGATCATCATGGCTAAGCTCATTCCGTGCCTCCACTTCCCCGCGCCGTCAAAGCCTTATTTCAACACCCCCGAGGCGAGGAAGGGCAGGGCGATGAAGTTGCCGATCATGCCGCCTATGCTCGAGAGGAAGAATATGAGGAGTATCTTCGTGACTCGGTTCGTGTAGAAGCCCTTCACGCTCGCCACGTCGGCCGCGAGGTTCTCGAGGTCCGAGACGCGGGGCTTGCGCAGGAAGGCCTCGGCGAGGCCCGCGAAGAGTCCGACGCCGACGAAGGGGTTGAGCGTGGCTATGGGCGCCGCGACGAAGGATGCCACGATCGTGAGGGGGTGGGCCAGGCAGAGGGCCGAGCCGAGGGCGGCCAGGGAACCGTTGAGGAGGATCCACCGTAGGAGCATAGACAGGCTCGCGTCGGCTCCGGACTTGAAGAAGCCCAGGACGATGAAGCCGACGATAATGGCGGGTATCGACCAGCCTACTATCTTCCCGGCCGCGGACGACGGGGGCGGCGCCTCGATCGAGCTCGTGTCGGGCGAGGCCTCGCCCGAATCCAACTTGCGCAGGTAGGCCTCTATGCCGTCGAGGTGCCCCGCGCCCACGACGGCCACCACCAGGCTCTCCGACGAGAGGTAGATCCGCGAGGCGAGGAAGCGATCGCGCTCGTCAATTAGCACTTCCTTGACCGAAGGCAGGAAGGCGGCCAGCTCGGCCATCATCGAGTCGAGCTCGTTTTTCTCCTTGAGGCGTTCCACCTCCTCGGCCGATAGCTTCTCGCTGGAAAAGGCCGAGTCGACGAGGCTCGCGAGTAGCTTGGCTTTGTTCCAGAAACCGGAGAGGCCCCAGGCGCGCTTGAGCGTGACCTGCACCTCGCGGTCGCAGAAGGAGTAGGGGACGCCGGCGCCTTCCGCGGCCCGGACGGCGGCGAGCATCTCGTCGCCGGGCTTGCCGCCGCTGCTCTCGCCCATCCGGCGCTGGAAGCCGGCCAGGGCCAGGTTGGCCATGAGGAGGAAGCCCTTGCCCTCCTTGAGCACCTTGCCGATATCGAGGCTTTCCCAGCTGCCTCCCTGGCTCATCGAGCGGTAGCGGCCTTCGTCGATCTCGACGCAGACCCTGCCCGGCTTCTCGGCCTCGATCAGGGATCGCACTTCCTCGGTGCTTTCCTTGGAGATATGGACTGTCCCCACGAGGACGATGGCGCGATCCTTGAGCTCGACGCGACGAACGGTCTGAGACATACGGCTCCCTCTGCTATGGCGAGGGCGCGGCCTCGGCCGCGGCCCTGAAGAATCTTTCCCGCAACGCCGCCTCGCCGGGGTCGGCGGCCGCGGGGACGGCGCCTCCCGCGGCGTGGGCGTGGCCGCCCCCCGCGCCGATGCCCGCGAGGGCTCCGCGAACGAGGTCGAAGGCCGAAAGCTCCGCGCCTTTGGAACGGACGGAGACATGCACGCCGCCCTCGTCGCGCTCGGCGGCCACCGCCGCCCTGAGCTCCTCGGCCCTGAGCGCGAATTCCGCCAGCACGGCGAGGGCCTCCTGGCCGCAAGGCCCCCCGATGTAGGCGAAGAGGAGACCGTCTCGGACGACGGCCCCCTCGATCGCCGAGACTACCAGTCCTAGCTCCCGAAGGTCGAGTACCGTCCGCACGATTCGGCTCGCTAATGCCCAATCCCCCGCCCGGTAGAGGGCGGCATAGGCGTCGAAGTCCTCGTCGGAGCAGCGGCGGCTCAGGAAATCGGTGTCGGACTGGATGCCGGCGAGGAGGGCCGTGGCGACGCCGCCGGGGATATCGTCCCCGGCCTCGCTCCAGTAGCCGCGTATCATGGTGGAGCAGGCGGCGAGCTCCGGGCGGAGGTCGAGGAAGGGGGCGACCGTCTCGGCCACGGATTTATGGTGGTCTATCACGCCGACGAGCTCCCCCGGGCAAAGCGTCACGTTTCCGTTCGCGGGCGAGCCGTCGACCACGACGACTTGGAGCCCCGGCCGGCCGGGGCCGACCTGCTCGGCGTCTATGCCGAGGGCCTCGATGAGGCGCCTCAAGCTACGGCTCTTGATCTCGCCGCGATAGCCGCAACAGGCCTCGTAGCCTTTCGAGCGGAGGAGCCCGGCCAGGGCCCAGGCGGAGGCAACGGCGTCGATGTCGGGGTAGTCGTGGGTCTGCACGACCACGGGGCGGCGCCGCTCGAGGCGGGAGGCGAGCGACGCGAGGCGATCAGCCATTGGTCCCGGCGACGGCGCGCCTGCGTTCCGCGAGGAGCAGTCGGTACTCGAGGGTGTCCTCGCGCTTCATCCCCTGGCCGAGGTCGAGGTATTTCTCCGCGAGCG
>DBTW01000107.1:68099-73766 GCA_002307245.1 Spirochaetaceae bacterium UBA1306
TCGGCCTGTATCTTGAGCTCGAGCTCGGCCGAAGAATCGTTCTGGTCCTGCAGGAGGCGGAGCATCGACCAATAGATTCCGTTCTTCTCGCGGTCGATGCCGGGGGCGATCTTGGCAGCGTAGGCCGAGGCCTCCTTGGGCTTGCCGGAGCGCCAGAGGGCTATCGCGGAGGCGATGGCGTACTCGTAACGGTCCGGGGCGACGGAATAGGCGCGCTTGAAGTCCTCGGCGGCCTCGGGCCAGAGGCCGAGGCGGAAGGCGGCGGCGCCCGCGGACTCGAAGGAATACCAATAATCGGGATAGAGCTCGATGACCTTGCGGTAGTCGGCGAGGGCGAGTTCGTCCTCGCCCTTCTCCTCGCGGATGCCGCCTCGGTAGGCGTAGGAGAGGAAGTAGCCGGGATCGAGGGCTATGGCCCGGTCGAAGTCCGACTCCCCGCCCGCGAGGTCATCCTTGTTCGTCCGATACCGGCCCCGATCGAGGTAGAGCCAGGCCTCATCGGGCGCCTTGGCGATCGCCGTGTCGAGGTCGGCCTCGGCTTCCTTGTACTTGCCCTGCTGGTAGAGCGCGCGGCTGCGGTCGGAGTAGGCCAGGGGCGAGGCCGGCTCCAAAGCTATGGCGGCCGTGAGCTGGGCCTCGGCCTCGGGGTACTTGGCCTCGCGGTAGAGCGTCCGGCCGAGGCCGAGGGCCGCGTCGGCGCTCTTCGCGTCGGCGGCCAGGGCGCGACGATAGAAGTCCTCGGCCTTGGTCCAGGCTTTCACGTCGAGGTAGTAGCCTCCCCAGGAGGCGAGGACCGTCGGGTCCCCGGGCGCCGCCGCGAGGGCCCGATCGAGGAAGGAGCGCCGGGCCTTGTCGTCGCCGTCGAAGCGGGCGAGTTCCGCGCCCATTGAGAGGGCGGGCACGTTGGACGGCTCCGTCGCGAGGATGGCGTCGATGGCGGAACGGGCCTCCGCGAGCTTGCCGGCGGAGACGAGGGCGGCGGCTTGGGCCAGCTTGAGGTTCGAGTCTTCGGGAACGGAGGCGGAGATCGAGGCGAGGGCATCGGCGGCCTTCGCAGCGTCCTGTGCGTCTCCCTTGTCGAGGAGGGTCGCGGCGGCCTCGACGGCTTGGATGCGTTTCTGCTCCGGGCTCAGCTCCTGGCCCTTTGGGGGCTTGGCCGGGGCCTGGGTCCCACCGGGGATTTTAGGCCCGCCGGCGCAGGAGGCGAAGAGGGCCAGTCCGATCGCGGCCGCCAGGAGCGGCATCGGAGAGCGGCCGCGCCGGGGAGAGCTCCGCGCGAGCTCGGCTCCGCCCAATTCGCCGCTGATGCCGCTGCTACTATCCATGGTTATATCTCCCTACTCCGTATTCGAGGCTCGGGCGGACGATCTTATCATGCGCCCCGGATAATGCGAATACCCTCAATATTGATGGCCGCGCGCAAGGTTGCAAAAGGGACTTTTACCGGCTATAGTCGTTAGCCGCATGCGAATGAAAAGCGGCGCCTTGAAGCGGGCCCTGGGCCTCGCCCTCCTCTATTTCGGCATATTCGTCGCCATTGTCCTCGTCCAATTTTCGGGGAGTCGCGGCCTTTCCGAGAAATTCGGCAAGCTCTCCGTGAGCGCCTCCTACCCCAAGTCGGCCCGCGCCCAAGCCGGCGTCGCGCCCGAGCTCGTCCGCCTCTCCTACGCCGGCTTTTCCCTGGAGCTCTCGTCCAAATCCCCGGCCGAGCGGGTCGGCGCCGACGGCGCGGTTTCCCGCCTCGCCCTCGAGGGCATCGAAAAGCTGAAGAACGGCGTGCGCGTGAAGCTCGAGTCGGGGATCTCCTTGACCGCGACCGCGGATCGAGGGAGCCCCGAGCGCTTTTCCCTCGCCGTCTCGGCTCCCGCCGCCGTCGCCTCGCTCAGGCTGCGAGTCCTCTCGTCGACGGCCCGAGTCTCCGGTTCCGGGGCCCTGCGGACCCTCTCTTCTGGAGGCTCGTCCTACGGCCTCAGCCTCGGCTCGGGAAGCTGGGATATCGACTCCGGCCTTCTGACTCTCGTCCCCGGCGATACCGGGCTCGCCCTCGCCAGTCTTGCGCCTCCGCCGACCCAGAAGCCCGCCCAGGCCGCGAGCCCAGAGAAGCCCGTCGCGCCCGCGCCTAAGGACCCGACCGTCGTTTCCGCCGAGTTAACCGCGTGGCGCGACAAGTCCTGGGCGGGCCTATCCTCCGCTCGCTTCGACGCCGACAAGGTCACGTGGAAGGGATCGGACGGTGTTCCCGTCTTCTCCGAGAAGGCTCTCGTAGCCTACCTGTCGGAGTCTCTCGCCCGGGGTTCCTATTCGGACGCCCTCGCGAGGGCCAAGGGCGCGAAGGATAAATGGCCGGATAAGCTCAGTTATCTCTCCGCGCCGTATCTCGGCGGCCTCGTGCCCAAGATGCGCGCCCTCGAGGCCGCCGACGCGGCCGAGGCTCGGCGCCTCTCCGAGCTCGTCGGCGAGAAATCGCCGACCATCTTCGAGAAGGAGGGCCTCCTCCGGTTTCTCGTCGACAAGGCCCCCTATTCGCTGGCGAAGGACGCTTTGCGCTATTTCTCGGAGGCTGATCCCGCCAAGATCACCGTACGGCAGGCTGTCGGTCTCCTCGCCTGCGCCATGGACGCGAAGGATCTCGTGAAGGCCGAGGACAATCCCCTGCCCGATCCCGCGGTCGCCGCCGACCGCGTCGCTGGCGCGATACGCAAGACGGCGACCGGTTTCTTCCTCGCGAGCGAGGACGACGGCTTCGCCGATATCCGCCTCTCCTTGATCGCCGGGAAGAGTCTCGCCGCCTATGGTACCGCGGCGTCCAAGCCGGCTCTCGTCGGCTTCGGCCAGGCTCTCCTCGAGGGGGCCCTCGGCCTCGCCGACGCCCAGGGCTTCGTCCCCGCCCGCGTCGCGGCAAAGGCCGGCGCCGTCGATCAGAGGATCGGGACGATCGCCCCGGAAGAGCTCTATTTCCTCGTCGCGGACGAGCTTCCCTATCCGCGCGAGGAATCCTTCGCCAAGGAGCTGGGACCGGGAGTCTGGGCCTGGACCTGCGCCCCCACCCTCGACGTCCAGGCGAGCGCCTCGCGCTACGTCTTCACCGCCCGCTTCCCCGAGGGCCGTTCCCACTATCTAGCCTTCTACGGGATCAAGAGCTTCGCGAACATCCAGCTCTACGATATAGACTATAGCCCCGACAGCGAATTCGAGAACTACGACGCCTCCGGCTACCTCTATTCCAAGGACTCCAAGGCTCTTTACCTGAAGATGAAGCACAAAAAGGAGAGCGAGGACATCAAGCTCACTTTCTGATCCCGGGTCTCCGGGGCCCATCCCTCGTCCTTGACTGCCTCGGAGCCTTTCTGTAGAGTGCGCCATGCGCATCGAGACCTGCTATATCCGCCCCGACCTCGACGGAAGGGGATCTGCCCCTTCGGAACGCCTGGCACGAGCCGTCGGAGGGACCGCCTCCGCGCGGGTCGCCGACGTGGTAATCCTGGGCTTTTCCCTGCCTCGCGAAGCCGCCGTCGAGCTCTTCTCCGACCCCGTCGTCCAATTCGTGCCCGAATCCCCCCTGCCCGAGCATCCTTCCGTCTCGGGCTGGGATTGGCTCGTCGAGATCGCCTATCGCCCCGGCGTCACCGATACCCTGGCCCTCACCGCGCGGGAGGCAATCGCCATATCCGGCGTCTCGGCGGCCGGCGAGGCGGGAGCGCCCGGGCTCGTGCAAACGGCCCGCCTCTACCTGCTCCGCTCGCCCGGCGCTCCCCTCGATGCGGTCAAGGGCGCCTTTTCCCCGCTCTGGAATCCGCTCATCCAATCGGCGGTATTCATCTCGTCCGCCGATTGGGCGCGGGGAGCTCGGCTCCCCGATCCCTATCCCGCCGTCTCCCTCTCCGACGACCCCGAGCCCGAGCTCTTCGACCTCCCGGCGCTGAGCGACTCGGGCCTCGAGGAGCTCTCCAAGGAGAGGCTCCTGGCCCTGAGCCTTCCCGAAATGCGCGCGGCGAGGGCCTATTTCGCTTCAGCCGAGGCTCGCGCGGCGAGGGCGGCCAAAGGCCTCCCGCCGGAGGTCACCGACGTCGAGCTCGAGATGATAGCCCAGACCTGGAGCGAGCACTGTAAGCATAAGATCTTCAACGCCGAGATCGACTACTCCGAGCCCGGCTCGGCCCCGCGATCGATACGCTCCCTGTTCAAAACCTGCATCAAGGCCACGACGGACGAGCTTGCGTCCTCGCGACCCGACCTGCTATCCGTGTTCACCGACAACGCCGGCGTATTCAAGTTCGACGAGGCCCACGCCGTCTGCGTAAAGGCCGAGACGCACAACTCGCCCTCGGCTCTCGACCCCTACGGCGGCGCGATCACGGGCATCGTCGGCGTGAACCGGGACATCCTCGGCACGGGCATGGGCGCCGCTCTTCTCTTCAATACCGACGTGCTCTGTTTCGCGCCGCCCGGCATTCCCGACGAGGAAGTGCCCGAAGGCCTGAAATACCCGCGCGAGCTCCTAGCCGGCGTGCACCGCGGCATAGTCGACGGCGGCAACCAATCGGGCATACCTGTGGTCGCCGGCGGCTTCGTCTTCGAGGAAGGCTACATGGGGAAGCCCCTCGTGTTCTGCGGGACGGGGGGCCTTATGCCCCTGGAGGTCCGGGGCGAGCCCTCCTGGGAGAAGAGCGTCGACGCGGGCATGCTGGCCGTGATGGTCGGCGGCCGGATCGGGAAGGACGGCATACATGGCGCGACCTTCTCGAGCCTCGCCCTGGATGAGAGCAGTCCCTCCTCCGCCGTGCAGGTCGGCGACCCGATCATCCAGAAGCGCATGAGCGACTTCCTCCTCGAGGCCCGCGACGCCGGCCTCTACGCCGGGATCACCGACAATGGCGCGGGCGGCCTCTCCTCGAGCCTCTGCGAGATGGCCGAGTCTTCGGGCGGCGTCCGCATCGACCTCTCGGCCTGTCCGCTCAAATATCCCGGCCTCTCGCCCTGGGAGATCCTCGTCTCCGAGAGTCAGGAGCGGATGAGCCTCGCGGTCAGGCCCGAGACCCTCGAGGCTCTCCTCGCCCTCGCCGCGAGTCGGGGCGTCGAGGCGACCGTCGTGGGTGAATTCACCTCCACGGGCGCGGTCGAGGCGACCTTCGGCGGGAAGACCGTCTGCTACGTTGGCATGGAGTTCCTGCATCACGGCCTGCCTGCGATGCGCCTGCCCGCTCGCTGGTCTCCCCCGCCCGTCGCCTCCGCCGCCCTCGAGGACCGCGGCGACTGGACGGCTGCCCTCCTCGCCTGCCTGGCCGATCCCGACGTCGCCTCGAAGGAATACCTCGTCAGGCAGTACGACCACGAGGTCAAGGGCATGTCAATCGAGAAGCCCTTCACCGGGGTCGAACGCGACGCGCCGAGCGACGGCGGTGTCATCAAGCCCCTCTACGATTCCTGGCGCGGCCTTACGGTGACGCACGGCATCGCGCCGAGGCTCTCCTCGCGCGACGCCCGCGCGATGGCCCTGGCCGCGGTCGACGAGGCCTATCGGGCGCATATCGCACTCGGCGGCGACCCCGCCAGGGCCGTCGCCCTCGACAACTTCTGCTGGCCCGACCCCGTCGAGTCAGCGTCGAACCCGGACGGCGCCTACAAGATGGCCCAGCTCGTGCGCGCCTGCGAGGCCCTGCGCGAGGC
>DBTW01000101.1:0-829 GCA_002307245.1 Spirochaetaceae bacterium UBA1306
GACGAGGAGGAACTCGACATCGAGGCTCTCGGCTCCGGCCTCGCCGCTCTCCTCGACCGGAACGGGTGGTTCCGAGGGCGCGTCGTCGTGGAGCCGGGCAGGTGGCTCTCCGGCCCGATCGGCGTCTATCTCGCCCGCGTCCTTCGCGTCAAGGAAAGCCGCGGGACGCGCTTCGCCATACTCGAGGGCGGCATCAACCACCTCCTGCGTCCCCGGCTGACGGGCCAAGGCTTTCCCTCATGCGTTCTCCGATCGGCCGAGGACGCTCCGGGCGAGCTCCTGAGTTATACCCTCGCCGGGCCCCTGTGCACTTCCCTCGATAGGCTCGGCGAAGCGCGGCTCCCGCCTTTGAAGCCCGGAGACCTCGTCATGTTCGGGCAAGCGGGAGCCTACGGCGCGACCGAGGCGATGACCCGCTTCCTCCTCCACCCCGAAGCAGGGGAATACTGGCTCAACGAAAGAAGGGATATACCATGACCGAAAAGCGAGTTCCACTATCCAAGGAGCGCCTCGAGGCGATTGCCTCCGAGCACCCTACGCCCTTCCACCTCTACGACGAGGCGGCGATCCGCGCGAACGCGAGGAAGTTCCTCGCGGAGTTCTCCATCCTCGAGGGCGGCTTCAAGAACTACTTCGCGGTCAAGGCCCTGCCCAACCCCTTCATCCTCAAGATCCTCGCCGCCGAGGGCTTCGGCGCAGACGCGAGCTCCCTGCCGGAGATCGTCCTCGCGGAAAGGGCCGGGATGCTCGGCGAGGACATCATGTTCTCATCGAACGACACGCCGGCCGCCGAATTCAGAGCGGCCCGCGCGGCCGGGGCCATCGTCAA
>DBTW01000101.1:1201-10459 GCA_002307245.1 Spirochaetaceae bacterium UBA1306
TCATCGGCAAGCCCGAGGAGGCCAAGTACGGCTTCACTCGGGAGCAGCTCTTCGAGGGCTACCGGCGGCTCAAGGCCAAGGGAGTCGCGCGCTTCGGCCTCCACGCCATGGTGGCCTCGAACGAGCTCTCGCCCGACTACTTCGTCGAAACGGCACGGCTGCTCTTCGAGCTCGCGGCAGCCCTCTCGAGGGAAGTCGGCATTCGCTTCGAATTCGTCAACATCTCGGGCGGCGTCGGCATCCCCTACCGGCCCGACCAGACGGCCGTGCCGCTGGACCGGGTCGCGCGGGGCGTCAAGGCGGCCTACGAGGAGGTCATCGTCCCCGCGGGCCTCGCCCCCCTCAAGCTCTTCATGGAGTGCGGCCGCATGGTCACCGGGCCCTACGGCTGGCTCGTGTCGCGCGTCATCCACCGCAAGAGCACCTACCGCGAGTACGTCGGCCTCGATGCCTCGATGGCCAACCTCATGAGGCCGGCGCTCTACGGCGCCTACCACCACCTCACCGTCCTCGGCAAGGAGGGCGCGGCCGCGACGGAGACCTACGACGTCACGGGATCATTGTGCGAGAACAACGACAAGTTCGCGATCGGCCGCGCGCTGCCCCCGATCGAGGTCGGCGACCTCGTCGCGATCCATGACACGGGCGCCCACGGCTACTCGATGGGCTTCAACTACAACGGCAAGCTCCGCTCGGCCGAGCTCCTCCTCCGGGAGGACGGCAGCGTGCTCGAGATACGCAGGGCCGAGACGATGGACGACTACTTCCGGACCCTTGACTTCGATGCACTAAACAGGTTCAAGGCATAGTATCAAAATACCTAATCGAAGAGGAACCACGGAGGCACGGAGGGAAGAGGAGATCACGGAGCTAAGGCCGAGAGTATTCGAGAATCGTCAATCGGCTTCGGCCTGGATTATCGACGGAAATTCCGGAATGAATTTATTCCTATTCTCCTCGATCTATACCATCCTCCTCCGTGATCTCCATCCGAGCCTTTCCTCCGTATCTCAGTGGTTCCTCCGATATCTTTCATGAATGGAGTTGACCATGGGCGACTATGTGACGCGCGTTAGCCGAAATCAGAACTTCGCTAATCTGTCGGCCGGATATTTATTCCCCGAGGTCGCCCGGCGCCGCAGGGACTTCCAGGAGCGCAATCCCGGGACCAAGGTGATCAGCCTCGGCGTGGGCAACACGACGGAAGCCCTGAGCCCGCGGGTGGCCGAGGGCCTGCGACTCGGCGCGGAGCGCCTGGGCACCAGCGAGGGCTACTCGGGCTACGGGGACGAGCAGGGCTCGGGCGAGCTCCGCGCCGCCATAGCCGAGCGGCTCTACCGATGCCCGATCGCGCCCTCCGAGGTCTTCGTCTCCGACGGCGCCAAGTGCGACATCGGGAGGCTGCAGGCCCTCTTCGGCCGCGAGGCGCGGGTGGCCGTGCAGGACCCGGCCTATCCCGTGTACGTGGACGGCAGCGTCATAGCGGGCGCCGCGGGCGCCCCCGCCGCGGACGGCTCGGGCTACGCTGGCATAGCCTACCTGCCCTGCGCGCCGGGGAACGACTTCTTCCCCGAGCTCTCGCAGGCTCCCGAATTCGACCTCCTCTATTTCTGCTCGCCCAACAACCCGACTGGCGCCTGCGCCACCCGGGCCCAGCTCGAGGAGCTCGTGGCCTTCGCGCGGAGGCGCGGCACGATAATCGCGTACGACGCCGCCTACGCCGAGTACATCTCGGACCCCACCCTCCCGCGCTCGATCTTCGAGATCCCCGGCTCGCGGGAGGTCGCCCTCGAGGTCAATTCCTTCTCGAAGCCCATCGGCTTCACCGGCGTGCGGCTCGGCTGGACGGTCGTGCCCGAGGAGCTGCGCTTCTCCGACGGGACCCAAGTATCCAAGGATTGGAACCGCATGATGACGACCCTCTTCAATGGCGCGTCGAACGTGGCCCAGGCGGGCGGCCTCGCCGCGCTGACAGACGAGGGCCTGGCGGAGATGCGCTCATCCATCGCCTACTACATGGGCAACGCGGCCCTCATCAAGGCGGGCCTCGACCGCCTCGGGGTCCCGAACTACGGCGGCACCGACGCGCCATATATCTGGGCCCAGTTCCCGGGCAAGAGCTCCTGGCAGGCCTTCGAGGGGATACTCGAGGCCTGCGCCGTCGTCACCACGCCGGGCTCGGGCTTCGGCCCCGCGGGCGAGGGCTTCCTGCGCTTCAGCGCCTTCGGCCACCGGGAGGAGGTAGCGGAGGCCGTGCGGAGGCTCGAGGCCAAGCTCGGGTAAACCGTGGACGAAACGCCCCCCGGCGGCTATCATTGCCCTAGGTTCGTTTCCCGCTCGGCTCGGGATTCGGACCGGAGGAATCGCCCGCCGTGGACCCCGAGAAGCCCGACCAGACCCGAACCCAGCCCCTGTCGCGCAAGGCGCTCGCGATGGTCGCCATGCTCGTCCTCATCTTCGGGGGCGGCTGGGCCTCGCTGGCGCCCAATGGCGGCCTCGGCCTGTCGACCAAGGGAGCGGGCATCGCCATAGCCACCCTGAGCCGCAGCCTCGAGCCCTCGGCCATGGCCCAGGGCTCCGCGGACGACGCGGCCGCCTCGACCGGCGCCATCGTGCGCAACGCCCGCATCGCGGGAATCGACCCGGCCGAGATCCTGGCCGCGGCCTTCCCCCCGCCGAGCGCCATCCTCGGCATGCTCTCCCTCGACCGCGACATCGACGACTTCCTCGATTACGCCGAGCGGGATGACGCCGCCGGCGATTACTACCGCGCCGAGGCCCAGGCCGCCCGCGAGATGCGGCCCCTCCGCCCGCGCTACGAGGCCGCCTTCGCGGCGGCGTCCGCGGCCCTCCGCGGGACCGAGGCCGCATCGCCGGACGAGGCCGCCCGAGCTCCTGCGCAATCGGCCGACCTGGTCGCGGCCGCCGCCAAGGGCCGCAAGAGGCCCTATATCGCCTCGCCCGGCGAGGTGTGGCTGCCGCCCAAGAGCGAGCTGCCCCTCTCGCATCCCTACGCCCTCGATATCTTCTTCTATAGCGTCGAGCGCTCGGGCGAAGCCGAACGCGGCCCCGTGCTCCACGCCCTCTACCCGGGCATCGTAGTCGCCTCAGCCTCCGATTGGTCCGGCGGCCGGGGCATCTCCAAATGGAAGGGCGGCGGGCTCTCGCCGGCATCGGGCAATGGCCTCGTCATTTTCGACCCCTCGACGCGCCGCTATTGCTCCTATTTCCATATGAGCTCCGTCGGGCCTCGGACGGGCGATTGGGTGGAGGCCGGGGAGGCCCTTGGGCGGGGCGGCAATACCGGCATGAACGCGCGGATGAAGGGGCACGGGGAGCACGTGCATATCGAGATATTCGACTCGGCGCGCGGCGAGTCGCTCTCGGCCTATGAACTGCTTGAGCTGCTGAAGCGCCAGTAAAGCCTCGGATTCAAGAGCCAGTCGGCCCCGTGGAGAGATCGTGAGGATCCAAAGCTTCCATCGAATAAAACTATGAGCTATGGAAAGCCCTAGAAAAGCGACATATTATAGTTAAGTCGGTAATCCGACGAGGAGGTTCCATGAAAAGGTCCATCGCCGCGCTGGCGATCGCCCTCCTAGTTTCCGCCGCTGCGTATTCGCAAGTCTCGCTCGAAGGCTTCCAGAGCGCTTTCGATAGCTTCACGGGCGATATGGCGGGCAGTCTCGCCGTCAATTCCACAATCGGCTCCAACTGGTCCGACGCGTACGTGGGGAAATTCCCGCATTTCGGCGTCGGAGCGACAGTAGGCGCGGCCTTCATGAACGCCGATGGCGCAACCTCGCTGTTCAGCGCGATGGGCGCGGAACTGCCGTCCGTACTCGACAAGCTCGGCGTGCCCATCCCGGCGGCCCTGGCCACCCTCAAGATCGGCATACCCTTCCTGCCCATAGATGTCGGCCTCAAGGGAGGCTACATCCCTCCATCGGTCGGCAAAGAGCTCGAGAGCTCGACCGGCGTATCGGCCGGCTACACGAACGTGGGCATCCAGGTTCGCTACGCCCTCGTCAAGCAGAACATCCTCCTGCCCAACGTCAGTATAGGCGCTTCGTACAACTACCAGAAGGGCAGCATCAAGGCTCCCTCGGGCATCGGCTCGCAGAGCTTCGACGTCACGACCGATCAGGGCACGAGGACCATCACGGCCTCGGATCCCCAGCTCGCCCTCGGCTGGACCTCGAATACCGTGGATTTCACCGCCCAGGTGAGCAAGCAGCTCCTCTTCATCGTGCCCTACGCAGGCGCGGGCTTCACGGTGGGCAAGTCCAACGTTACGGGCGGCGTGTCCTCGACTATGAGCACGAGCTACGTAGGCGGCATCTCCGCCCTCAATCAGTGGCTGTCGGAGAACGACGGCCCCGAGCTCACCGACCAGGGCTTCACCTACTCCGCCGCCGCGACCGACCCCGTCTTCCGCCTTTACGGCGGCCTCTCGCTGCGCATCATCGTCCTGGACATCGATACCCAGGTCATGTACGTGCCCGCGACCAAGGCCCTCGGCCTCTCGGCCACGGCCCGCGTGCAGATCTAGCCTCCCTCCGATCCTCGAGCCCGCGCGCGGGGCCATGCCTTTTCAAGGCATGGCCCCGCGTTTATAGTAGGGTCATGGCTTCAACCCGCACGACCTACGACGTCGTCGTCCTCGCGGGGGACATCGGCGGAACGAACACGAACCTCGCCCTCATCGGCAAGAAGGGGGGCACCTTCACCCTCCTCATGGACAGGCACTATCGGACCAAGGAAGAGCCCTCCCTCGTCGAGCCTCTCGGGCGCTTCCTCGAGGAGGCCGGGCGCGAGCACCGGGGCATGGTACCGGAGCTCTGCTGCATCTCGGGGGCGGGGCCGGTAGTCGACGGGCGCATCTCGCTCACGAACGCCCCCTGGGCCATCGAGTCCAAGGCGATCGAGGCGGCCTTCTCCATACACACGAGCCTCATCAACGACTTCACGGCCGTCTCCTACGGCGTCATCCTCCTCGACCCCACGAATCCCGAGCAGATTACCCGTCTGCCCCACGGCGACGGCTCCATGCCCGATCCCCTGCCTGGAGTGCGCCTCGTCGTGGGCGCCGGCACCGGCCTCGGCGTAGGCTACGTGGTGAAGGTGCGCAACAAGACCGAGGCCTTCCCCTCCGAGGGCGGCCACGTCACCCTGCCCGTCTACGACGACGAGAGCCGCGGCTTCCAGCGCTGGCTCGAGGCTCGCTACGGCTTCGTCCCGGGCGCCGAGCTCGGCGTCTCGGGCCAGGGCATTGCCAACGTCTTCGCCTACCTCGCCGAGCGCGAGGCGGCCGCGGGCAATCTCCCCGGGCCGTCGGCCAAGAAGATCCTCGACATGCCCGACCCCGAGCGACCCGCCTTCGTGGCCCAGGCCGCGGGCAGCGACCTCCTCTGCGCCAAGTCCATGGACATGTTCGTCAAGCTCTACGCGCGGGTGGCCGCCGACCACACGGCCACATTCCTCCCGGCGGGCGGCGTCTTCCTCGCCGGCGGCATTCCCGCCAAGAACGAGGACCGCTTCCTCGAGGGCGGCCGCTTCATGGCCATGTACGAGCGCAGCTACGCGAAGCACATCAGGACCATCCTCGCCAAGACCCCGGTGATGATCGTCAAGGACTACTCGATCTCCCTCTACGGCGCCGCCAACGCGGCCGTCGAGCTCAGCTGAAGGCGCCGGCGATGGCCAGCCCAAGCGATAAGCTCAGCCCCGCCCTGCTCCGCGACATGGAAACGAAGGGCATAGACGCGGGCCTCACCCTCTCGATCCTCGAGGACTACAACTCCGGGCTCTACGATTCCGTGCGGCCCGTGCAGGCCAGCGGAGTGCCCGAGGTGGACGGCCGTTCCGTGATCAGGCTCTCCGACCGAGGCGCCCTGCGCTACTCGGTGCCCGCGCGCGATGCGCGGGACAGGCTCGGATCCCTGGGCATAGCCCTCCCCTCCTCGGCCGCCGAGGCCGGCGGGGAGCTCTCTTTCGATGGGCAGGCCCTCGAGGAGATCGGCGAGCGGCTCCTCGGGCGCGCGGCCTACGGTGTCCTCAACGGCGGCTCGGCCACGAGCTACGCCGACTCCAAGAAGAACCTGGCCTTCGGGCAAGGGACCTTCGACGCGCTCTCGAGCTCGTTCGACGCTTTGGCGCCCCTGTGCAAGGACAGGCCCAAGGGCCTCACGCCCGCCTACCTCGAGCCCGACGGCTCAGCTGGCGCGAGCTTCCTCGAGCTCAAGATGCGCGCCCGCCTCGAGGCGGCCCGCCGCGCCCGCGCCCGCGGCGAGGCCGTGGGCGACTCCTTCATGCCCCTCTTCCAGATGACGAGCGTCACCAACGACGCGGAGCTCGCCGCGGCCTACGCCGAGTGCGCGAAGAGCCCCCTAATCGCCCCCCTGGCGGCCGAGCTCGGCCTGAGCGGGACGAGCTGGGCCACGGCGGCGCAACCCATGCTCGCCGCCTACACCCACTCCTCGGAAGGGCGCCCGAAGCGCGTCTTCGACCGCGCGCACGGGAAGGCCGACAGCGCGATCGCCTTGCCGGGCGGCCATGGCCAATGCTTCCGCGTGCTCGCGCCCGTCCTACGCGCCCTGCGCGAGGGCGGCGTCCGCTTCGCCTACCTCGGCAACGTCGACAACCTGGGCTACCTGCCCGACCCCGTCGAGCTCGCCCTCCTCGCCCTCTCCGGCGCTCCGGCGGCCTTCGATTTCTCGATCCGCACAAGCGTGGACGTGAAGGGCGGCATCCTCGTCGCGACCTCGGGGGCGGGACGCACGATAGCCGATATCGGTCCCGCCATATCCTTCGACGAGGTGAGGCGCCTCGAGGCCGAGGGCGCCTCGATCCTCTTCAACTGCGCGATCGGCCTCTTCGACCTCGACTGGCTCGTGCCGCGCCTGGACGAGATCGGCCGCGGGCTGCCCGTGCGCTTCACCGACCAGGACAAGGACGCGGGGGCCTACTCGCAGGCCGAGCAGGTCACCTGGGAGGTCGCGGGCATCCTGCCCGACTTCCTCGCCTTCGCCGTCGACAAGTACGACCGCTTCATCGCGGCCAAGCTCCTCGCCGAGACCCTGCTCACGAGCGGCGCCGCGGCGGGCGACCCGCGCATCCCGCCCGAGCTCGCCGACACCTCGCGCCAGCTCCACGCCGCGCTCGAGCGCAAGCTCTCCGGGCCCTACGGCCTCGAGAGGCGCGGCGGCCACTGGGAGCCGAAAGGCTGACCCGGCCGCCTCCTCCACGAGGCGGTTCGAGAAGCCCCACTCGTTGTCGTACCACGCCAGGATCTTCACCATCTTCCCGCCGACGACCAGTGTCGAGAGCGCGTCGATCACCGAGGATCTCGGATCGCCTCGATAGTCCGATGAGACGAGGGCTTCCTCGCTATACGCCTCCCTTCCGCGGCCTCCCGGAAGGCGGCGTTCACTTCGGCGGCGGTGACGCTTCGAGAGAGGTTCACCGCCAGGCCCAGGACGGGGACCACGGGCACCGGAACCCTGAGCGAGTAGCCGGTAAGCCTGCCTTCGAGCTCGGGGATCACCTTGCCGATGGCCTTCGCAGCCCCGCTCGAGTAGGGCACGATGGAGAGGGCCGCGGCCCGGGCGCCCCTAAGATCCTTCTCCGGCTGGTCATGGAGGGCCTGGCTGTTCGTATAGGCGTGGGTCGTGTTCATGAGCCCCTCGACGGGGGCGAGGGCGTTCGTCGTGCAGGAGCCGTTGCTCACGACCCGGTGCGCGGCCGGATCGTATTTCCCATGATTGACGCCCATCACCATGGTGAAGTCCTCGCCCTTGGTCGGCGCCGAGATGATGACCTGCTTCGCCCCGCCCGATGTGATGTGGGGCTCCGCCTTAGCACGCTCGGTATAGCGCCCCGTCGACGACCAGTTCCCCCTTCCCGGCCTCCACGGGCGCGCCGAGGGCCCCGAGGATCGTGTCGTGCCGCGAGAGGTGGGCGAGCGTCGCTGAGGTCGTTGACCGCCACCACCTCGAAGTCCTCCCGCCCGAGGGCGGCCCTGAGGACGTTCCTGCCAATCCGCCCGAAACCGTTTATCCCGACCTTGACCATGGCTATGACCTCATTTCCGGGATTTACAGTAACGAGTCGCGCTCATGGCATACATGACATTATCCGATCATATTCGGCCAAATCGTTCCCGGTACTCCCCGGGGTTCACGCCGAGGTTCCGCGCGAACAGCCGCCGCAGGCCCAGATCGCCACCCAGGCCGCAGGTCGCCGCGACCTCGCCGAGGCTTTCGCGGCCTGACTCCAGGCGCCGCCTCGCCTCCTCGAGCCGGGCCGCCTCGACGTAGCGCGCGGGGGTCGTGCCGGTCTGGAGGGCGAAGACGCGGGAGAAGTTGCGTGGGCTCATGGCCGCCCTCTCGGCGAGGCGCTCGACGCCGAGGTCCTCCAGGAGGTGCTCGAGGACCCAGGCCTGGATCTTGCCGACGGGTCCCTCGGCGCTGGCCTGGGCGGCGAGGAGGGCGCTGAACTGGGACTGGTCGTCGGGGCGCTGGAGGTGCATGACCAGGTACTGGGCCACGGCCTTGGCGACCGCGTGGCCCATGTCCTCCTCCACCAGGGCCAAGGCGAGATCGAAGCCCGAGCTCGCGCCGGCGGAGGTCCACAGCTTCCCCGTGCGGACGTAGATCGGCCCGCGGCGCTCGCGCACTAAGGGATAGCTCCTCTCCAGCTCGTCGAGGGCGAGCCAGTGCGTCGTCGCCTCGAGGCCGTCGAGCAGGCCGGCGCGCGAGAGAACGAGGGCGCCGGCGCAGACCGATACCACGCGCCTGGCCCGCGGAGCCGCTTCGCGGATCCAGGCCGCCATCGCCGAGCGCTCTTTCTCGGAGGAGCCACGGCCGGTCACGATGATCGTGTCCCAGTCCCGGGCCGGCTGCAGCTCGCCGAGGGAGACTCCCGCACGGAGAACGAGGCTCGAGCGGCCGCGGACCTACCTATCGCGCCTCGTGGAGGCCGTGCGCACCCGGTAGGGCAGCGCCTTCCTCCGACGGGCCTAGGCGGCGAAGGCGGCCGGGAGAGCGCCCGGTCCGGGCGGCGCGAGGCCCGAGAGCTCGTTCGCCTCGTTGAAGAAGTCATTAGTGTTACAAACATTAGCGCTAATAATTTCATAAACCATTTAACCAAAAGCAAATGCGGGCAGATAAGCTGCTTCCTCCGTCCCCGGCGTCGGTAGCTCTTTCTTCCACAACCTTTGCTCCCACGCGTCGACGTTCATCCACATCTACAACACTC
>DBTW01000114.1:0-6636 GCA_002307245.1 Spirochaetaceae bacterium UBA1306
TCTTCGCCGAGCTGCTCAAGCTCAACTACTCGGGCCTCCTCCATGGGGCCTACGCCCTCGATGGCGACGAGGTAGTCCTGATCGACACGCTGGAGTACGATACGATGGATAAGGCCGAGTTCGAGGCCTCCCTGGACGCGATCGGCTTCGCTCTGACCGAGCATTTCCCCTCGCTCTCCCGTTATATGGACCACTAGGAGGACCGGGACATGGGCATATTCGACCGCTTTAAGACCGTAGTCTCATCCAATATAAACGATATGATCAGCAAGGCCGAGAATCCCGAGAAGATGCTCAACCAGCTGCTCATCGACATGAACGAGCAGATGATCGAGTCGAAGAAGGCCGTCGCCATGGCCATCGCCGACGAGAAGAAGCTCGAGCGAGAGGCCGCCGAGAACAAGCGCCAGGCCGAGGAATGGGAGAAGAAGGCCATGCTGGCCGTCCGCTCCAATCGCGACGACCTGGCCAAGGAGGCCCTCCTCCGCAAGCAGGAGTACGAGGGCTACGCGACCCAGCTCTTCACCCAGTGGCAGGCCCAGAAGGAATCCGTCGAGAAGCTCAAGGTCTCCCTCCGCGAGCTCCAGAACAAGATCGACGAGGCATCGCGCAAGAAGAACATCCTCATCGCCCGCGCCAAGCGCGCCGAGGCCCAGGACAAGATCAACAAGACCATGTCCTCGATTTCGGGGAGCCGGAGCGCCTTCGATACCTTCGACCGGATGTCCAAGAAGGTCGACGAGCTCGAGGCGAGGACCGAGGCCGCCAAGGAACTCGAGGACGCCACGAGCGGAGCCACCCTGGAGCGTCAGTTCGCCCAGCTGGAGACCTCCGGCGCGGGGGCCGACGCCATGCTCGAGGACCTCAAGCGCAAGATGCTCACCAACGACGCCGGCCAGACGGGCTCAAGCCCCGCCGGCGGAGAGAGTCCCGCTACCTGAAGGCTTACCCGGGCGGCTGGCGTGACGATACGCATCCTGGCCGACCGCGAGCCCTACGCTTCTTTCGTGGACGGATCCGCGGGAGAGGCCGCGACGGGAGCCCTTTCGGGCTCCTTTCGTTTTTTAAACGGCCCTTCCAGCCTCGACGAGGCCAACCCCGACCTGGTCGTGATGCCGGCCGCCTATTTCCTGTCCATTAGGCTCGTCCGCGCCTTCGGCGCCCATGACGCGGGCCCCGGCTACATCGCCTACGGGCCGGTCGCCCTGATGGCGGAGGCCTTCGACCGAGGCTGCGCGGATTACCTGCGGGAGCCATGGACGATGGCCGAGCTCCGCGCCCGCCTCGCTCGGCTGGATCGCCTGGTCTTCAGCGTAGGGGGAAAGCGCCTGGCGTTGATCGGGGCCGGGCTCAAATATGGTGACACGACAGTCGAGCTCGACCCCGACGAGCGGATCCTTCTCCGCCTACTTGTTCAGAACGCTCCGAAACCCGTATTTAGGGAGGCTTTCGGCGAGCGAATCGAGCTATTCGCGCATTCGGCCACCAAGCTGAGGCGTCGTTTCAAGCTGATCGACCCTGAGTTGGGGATACAGCTCCATGCCGTCCGCGGAATAGGTTATCGCCTCGATGCATCATCTTGTGGATAAGTTGTGTGGTATATGAGCGTTATTTCATTACATGTAGAATCCAGTATTAAAAAGTATACGACCTGGAAAGATAGGTATCAAAACACTAATGAATTATTGACCTCCATTGATTTAAATTGTTTTACTGATAATAATTAAATATGTATTTTCTTTTATCAGACACAATCCCGTTTGGCGTCAACAACTTTAATTTCGTTTCGTATATGAGTTTTTCAAATTCACCTGGACTTCTTAACCTGTGGATAACCTGTGTGAATGCATGGAAAAGCTCTAGTAGGTTGCAGGCCATGGACACGCATGATAAAGTGTTTCGATGAAGTCTTGGCTCGGGGTTATTGGCCGCGCCTGTCTGGAATTCCTGATTATCCTAAGCCTAATTGCTTTCGCGGCCGGCGCATCGAGCTCCTTGGCCGCGTCATCGGGCGGGCCGCGCATTCTCTCGATATACGCGGCAAAGGCCGCTCTCGACCTCATACCCCTCGCCGTCGTAATTACTCTATTCTTGGCCTTTTTTTCCTTCGAACTTCGCGTGAAGAGTCGCTTGGCCGGCTGGCTCGGCCTGATCCTCCTGGGCTCGATCATCTTATCTTCCGGTCTCGAGCTCCGTAGGCTTCCACTCGTTAGGGAGGCCCTAGTATCGTCCTCCGCCGCCATATCGGAAAAGCCGCGCCTCCTCCCCGCCGCGAAGGCGGTTCAGGCTGGCCGCGTGGCCCTTTGGATCGGCTCGTATCAAGGCGGCGAGGCTAACGAGGTCGTTGCCGTGGATTTCAGTTCGGATTACCCCAGATTGGCCTATTCGAGCAGCGCCGCCCTCGATGCTTCCGGTGGCTTCGAGATCCAAGGCAAGGCTTATTCGTCGAGGCTGCCTGGCGGGAAGGGCATAGTCCTCGTACCCGAGGCCGGCGTCTTCGAGGGAAACTGGATTTGGGATCGCCTCTCCGCCATGGACGATCAGCCCCTGTATGCGGTCCTGGCCGCGGCGGGCGGCTTTCTCCTCTTCGGCGTAGGCTTCCGCTTCCTGTGCAGGATTAGCGGCTGGCCCCTCGCCAACGTATTTATCGCGGCGGCCGGTCTCGGAGGCCTCGTGGTCCTCGACGCCCTGCTCTCGAGCCCGGCTATCCTGGGCCAGCTCGCCTCCCTCTCCCGGCGCTCCGGGATAGTCTTGCCTGAGACCCTGCTCCTCGCCTGCTTCGAGGGAGCCCTCGGACTGCTGCTCGGGGCCGTGGATCTGGCGAGGGCGCCGAAGACCGGGAGGGCCCTCGATGAGTAACGGCCGCAGGATTTTCGGGGTCGCCGTCCTCGTCGACCTCATCGCCCTCCTGGGCTTCTTCTTCGCCGCCGTGGCCTCTTTCTCCGCCAACTCCATCGTGCCGGTCTTCGCCCTCAAATGGGAGCTCGCCGAGGCCTTCAGCGGATTTTTTTCCTGGTTGGCGGCGCTGCAGTTCCTCGGCCTCGCCATGGCCCTCGGATCGGCCAAGGGCAAGGTCGAGGACCTGCTTCAAGGCGCTATCCTTCCGACCGTCGTCCTCTCGGCCCTACTCGCGGCCTTCGCCCTCATCGCCGGCCCCCAGGTCGACTCGGTCCGCTCGAGCGTCCGATCCTCGAGCGCCGCCTTCACCTCGGCGCTCGATTCGGCGCGCCGGGGCCTCGAGTCGAAGGACCTCGCCGGAGCCCGCTGGGAGCTCAGCCTCTGCCAGGCCATCTCGCGGAAGGACCCCCGAGTCGTCGACCTCGAGGACCGGCTCACCAAGGCCGAGCTCAAGGCCCTGCGCGACGCCCAGCCCCTGCCCGTGGTCGAGTCCCGGCAGGAGCGCGACCCCACGGCCGCGAAGGACTACTACCTCAAGGCCCTGGCCTTCTCCGAGAAGGGCGACTTCTTCAGCGCCAACTGGTACGCCTCGACCGCGGCCCGACTCGATCCTTCCTACACGGACGCCAGGCGTCTCGCCGCGACCTCCTGGGAGGCCCTTCACGCGCGGGGCTCCGATCCCGCGGACAAGGAGAGGGCGGCATTCTACGCGCGCAAGCTCGAGGGCTACGGCCTCCTGCGCTCGGGCGACCCCGTCGGGGCCTATCGCGTGTTCAAGGAGCTTTCCGGCGGCAAGCGGGCCGACGATCCCGACGTCAGGCGTTACCTGGCCGAGAGCCTGGCCGAGACCGAGAAAGCGGCCTTCTTCAAGGACGAGGCCGACGGGGCGATCGCGAACAGGCTCGTCCCAGATATCCTCTTCCGCGCTCCCTCCAGGGAGGCGGGCGGCCCCTTGCGCATCATCGCCGCGAAGGACGCGGCCTGGGCCGAGGGCGCGCTCTACTTTCGCGAATTCGAGTACCTGGAGACAGTCCCCGGCCCGGCCGGGCCCGAGTCGCTTCGCGCGCTCGTGCGAAGCCCCTGCGCGAAGCTGACGGACGGCAAGATCTTCCTCGTCTGCGTGGAGAGGGACAGGCCCGCCAATGTGCAACGGCCTTCCTGGAGCGCCGGCCCCGCCTCCGGGCCGAACAGCATTGTCGAGATCCCCGTCTCGGCCGAGTCGGCCTATCGCGCCCTCGCCTCGCGCGTGCGGCCCGAGTCGCTCTCGATCATCGAGGCTTGGCGCGCCGTGGGCGAGGCGAAGGCCTTCGGCATAGACTCGGGCCCCATCATCAGGGCCCTCCTCGACCGCAGCGCCCTTCCCTTCGGCATCTTCACCGCCTCCGCCCTGGGCGCGCTGGCCGGGGGGCGCTTCCGCCGCAGGGGCGGCGATTTTCCCAAGGGCCTCTATGCCCTCGCGCCCATCATGGCCGCGGCCCTCCTGCCCATATTCCTCCTGGCGGGGCGGATCGACGCCCTCATCTCGGCCTGGTCCTTCAGGCTCCAGCCGAGCTTGTCTTCCCTTCCCATCGCGGCCGGCCTGCGCACGATGCTCCTTTTCCTCGCCGTCCTCCTGATGGCCGGCGTCCGCGACGTCGATGGCGACGTCGACTAGGCTCCGCGAGCGCGCGGAGCGCCTGCTCCCTTTCCTGGAGCAGCGAGCCTGCACTTTGGGTGGCGCCCTTGTCGGCTTTCTCGAGGGATGGTTCGGCCTTGTCTCCGGGCTCTTGATCGGCGCCATGCTCGACGCCGCGCGGCTCGAGTCGCGGGCACGCTCGCGCATTACGGGCTTCCTGGAAGGTCCGGCAGTCGGCGAGGGCCCGGCCCGCGCCTCCGCGCCGTCCTTCGAGCCCCTGCCGTGCTACGCCGCGGCCGCCTGTCTCGCCCTTCGCGGAGAATGGCCCGGGCCGCGTGACCTCGCTTCGCGCCGCGCGCTGTGGCGCTCCCTGTCCGACCGGGCCCTCGCCGCCCGGGGATCCTCCGGCCTCGCCGTCGAAGTTTCGCGCCGGCAGGCCGAACGCGTCGTAGACGTGGCCGCGCATTGCGCGCGGGCCGACCTGCCCGGACTTGCGCGGACCCTCGCGATGGGCGAGGCTCCCGCCGCGCGGGGCCTCCTCGCGGACTGGGCCTTCGCGCTCGCGGCCTTGGGCGGGTCCGCCCTCGGCGCAAGCGAGGAGCTCGCCCTCCGGGCCGCCCTCGGCGACTGCGGGCTCGGGGCGGCCGAGCTCCTTGCGGCGCGCGCGAAGGCCTTCCACGGCGAGCGCGATCCCTGGACCGTCCTCGGCCTGGCGCCCGGCTCGCCCCGCGCCGAGGTGAAGAGGGCCTATCGGCGCCTGTCGCGCGCCTTCCACCCGGACGCGCTCATCGGCTCCGGGATCGCGGGAGACGAGGGCGGCGAGCGTTTCCTCGCGATCCGCGATGCCTACTCGCGGCTCTGCGCTCCGAGTCCCCCGCGCGATTTCCCTTGAATCAGCAATCCTCGCTGCGCTCGATGCGCGCGCCGATCCCCCGCAGCCGCTCGCAGATATTCTCGTAGCCGCGCTCGATCTGGTAGACATTGTGTATCGTGCTCGTCCCCTCGGCGCAGAGGGCGGCTATCACCATCGCCATGCCGGCGCGCACGTCGGGCGAGGTGAGGGAATCGGCGCGCAGGCGGGCGGGGCCTGAGACGACGGCGCGGTGCGGGTCGCAGAGGACGATCTTGGCGCCCATCCCGATGAGCTTGTCGACCCAGAACATGCGGGACTCGAACATCTTCTCGTGGATGAGGACGGTGCCCTCGGTCTGGGTGGCGACGACGGTCATGATCGAGGTGAGGTCGGGGGGGAAGCCGGGCCAGGGCGAGTCGTCGATCTTGGGTATCTGGCCGCCGAGGTCGGCGACGACCTTCATGGACTGGCCGGCGGGCACGAGGAGGACCCGGTCCTTGAGCTTCCAGGAGATGCCGAGGCGGGAGAAGGCGACCTTGAGGGGACGCAGGTCCTCGGGCTCGACGCCCTCGATCTCGAGCTCGCCGTGCGTGACCGCGGTGAGGCCGATGAAGGAGCCGATCTCCATGTAATCCGGGCCGATGGAGAAGTCGGCGCCGCCGAGCGCCGTAACGCCCTCGATCCGGAGGACGTTCGAACCGATGCCCTCGATCCTCGCGCCCATCGCGACGAGGAGGCGGCAGAGGTCCTGGACGTGGGGCTCGCTGGCCGCGTTGCGGATGACGGTGCGGCCCTCTGCGAGGGAGGCGGCCATGACCGCGTTCTCGGTCCCGGTGACCGAGGCCTCGTCCAGGAAGATGTCGGCGCCGCGAAGCTTGTTGGCGACGAAGCTGAAGGCCCCGTCGATCTCGATGCGCGCGCCGAGCTCCTCGAGGGCGAGGACGTGGGTGTCTATGCGGCGGCGGCCGATGACGTCGCCGCCGGGGGGCGGGAGCTCGACCTTGCCGAAGCGGGCGAGGAGGGGGCCGGCGAAGAGGATGGAGGCGCGGACCTTGCGCGCCTCTTCCGCCGGCACGTCGGTGCGGGAGATGCCGCTCGGATCGATGCGCCAGGCGTTGGGGCCGGCGGCCTCGACCGAGGCGCCCAGGTACTTGAGGACGTCGAGCATGACCTGGACATCCTCGATCCCGGGAATGTTGCGCAGGATCACGGCCTGGCCGGCCATGGCCGCCGCCGCGATGCAGGGGAGGGCCGAGTTCTTGTTGCCGCT
>DBTW01000114.1:6931-29320 GCA_002307245.1 Spirochaetaceae bacterium UBA1306
GCCGCCTTCGATGAGGTACTTGTGCATGGGCCACTCTATGACGGGCTGGGAGCCCTGGTCAACGTGCGCGGGCCCGGCGCTTGACCCGCCGGCAAGCTCCGCTCTATGATCCGGGGAACCGCTACGAAAGGAGGCGCTCGACATGCACGATTCCCGCTCGCGCGCCTCCGCCGATTGTCAGCTCGTCTCCTACTACCACTCCTCCATGATGATGTGACGCCCCGGGCGTCCTAAGAACTCGAGGCCGCGAGGCCCCGAGGTTCGCCTCCGGCGACGCGGGGCGGACGATGCCCGGGATGCGCTAGTCGATAGGCCGGGGCCTATGCCTCGACCGAAGGCTTTTTCCCAAGGGGTGCCATCATGGAACACAGCGTCATCGAACTGGACTATAGCGCTATCTCGAGCTCCCTCGGACCGAGCGAGCTCCTCGACAAACTGGTCGCATATCCAGACCCGACCATCGTCGCCGTCTCGGCTTTCGAAGGCGTGGCCGCTAGGCTCGAGGCCGCTTGCGCCGAGCCCGCCTCCGCCAGCCTCATAGCGGGCTTGCGCGCCGAGCACCTGGATTTTTGCCGCGCTCTCGGCGCCCCCGATTACGCGCGCGAGGCCGCCAGGATCAGGCTGGACCGCCTCCTCGGACGGCTATGGACCCTCCTGGCCTGCCCCGCGGTCGGCGGCGGCCGAGGCTCGCGGATCCTCGGGATCGGCGAGGAGCTCTCCGCTACCTGCACGGCCCTCGCCCTCGCCTCGATCGGCCGGCCTGCGCCGATCATAGACGCGGCGGCCGAGCCCGGCCAGATCCGCGATTGGCCCTACGGCGCCGTGCTGCCGGGCCTCGCCAGCGCCCCGGCTTTCGCGGAAGCCATTGGCGCCGAGTTCGTCCCCTCGGGGCGTTTTTGTCGTCGTCTCGGTGAGCCGGGCAGATTCACGTCCGTCGGCCGATCGCCCCAAGTTATCGCGCGAAGTCCCGGGGTGGCATAAGGCCAAGCGTCCCAATCTTCGAGGAGCTACTTTTTCCTCTTGACCTAATCAGTTATTTCTATTGATACTATACTGGTCCGGTTAGGAGAGATTATGAGTTTCATATCAACGCGTTCTCGTTACGGCCTGCGCTTCCTGATCGAGCTTTCCAAGCGCAGGAACGAGGGTCCCGTCGACCTCGGCTCCATCGCCGAGGACCAGGCCATACCGGAAACCTATCTCGCGAAGCTCGTAGTCCCGCTGCGCAATGCCGGGATCATCAGATCGGCCCGGGGCGCGAAGGGCGGCTATGAGCTCAGCCGATCGCCGGACGATATCACGGTGCTCGAAGTCGTGGAGGTGCTGGAGGGGCGTAGTTCCCTCCTCGAGTGTACCGAGCGCCCGGAGCTCTGCGCCCGGTCGGCTGATTGCCCGACCCTGCCGATATGGACCGGCCTCGAGAAGGCCGTCCATGATTACCTGAAGGGCGTGTCCGTGAGCGACGCGGCCGCCCCTCGCGCCCCCGATTACGCGATATAAAGGAGATCCCATGGCCTACGCTGAAAAGATCACCGACCTCATCGGCAACACTCCCCTCGTCAAGATCACGGCCCTCGGGCCCGATTCAAAGGTGACCCTCCTCGCCAAGCTCGAGTCCTTCAATCCCTTCTCGAGCGTCAAGGACCGCATCGGCCTCGCGATGATCGAGGACGCCGAGCGCTCCGGCAAGCTGAAAAATGGCTCGGTGATCATCGAGCCGACGAGCGGCAATACGGGCGTCGCCCTCGCGGCCGTCGCCGCCGCCAAGGGCTATCGCATCATCCTCACGATGCCCGAGACTTTCTCGATCGAGCGCCGCAAGCTGCTGGCCGCCTACGGCGCCGAGCTCGTGCTCACCGAGGGGCCCAAAGGCATGAAGGGCGCCATCGCCAAGGCCGAGGAGCTCGCCGCGGCCACGCCCAATTCCTTCATCCCGAACCAGTTCGAGAACCCAGCCAATCCCGAGATCCATCGCCAGACGACGGCCGAGGAGATCTGGCGCGATACGGACGGCAAGGTCGACATCGTCGTGGCTGGCGCCGGCACCGGCGGCACGATCACCGGGGTATCCGAGGCCCTCAAGAAGAAGAAGCCCGGTATCAAGACCTTCGCGATCGAGCCCGCCGACTCGCCCGTCATCTCCGAGGGCCGCGCCGGCCCGCACAAGATCCAGGGCATCGGCCCCGGCTTCGTGCCCAAGGTCTTCAACCGCCAGGCGGTCGACGAGATCATCACGGTAAAGCACGAGGACGCCGGCGCCACCGCCCGCAAGCTCGCCAAGGAAGAGGGCATCCTCGTCGGCATCTCCTCGGGCGCCGCGCTCTGGGCGGCCATCCAGGTCGCGAAGCGCCCCGAGAGCGCGGGCAAGACGATCGTCGTCATCCTGCCCGACACGGGCGAACGCTACCTGTCCACCTGGCTCTTCGAGGAACAGGCCCAATAGGGGCCGGGGCGGAGGCCCTAGATCTTGGCCAGGGCCTGATCCAGGTCGCCGATGATGTCCTCGATGCTCTCGAGGCCGATGGAAAGCCGAACGAGGTCGGGCGTGAGGCCCGATTCCCTCTGCTGCTCCTCGGTGAGCTGGGAATGAGAGGTGCTGGCGGGGTGGAGGGCGAGGGACTTGGTATCGCCCACGTTCGCCAGGTGGGAGAAGAGCTTGAGGCTCTCGATGAGCTTCTCGCCGGCGGGGCGGCCGCCCTTCACGCCGAACACCACCATGCCGCCCGAGCCCTTGGTCAGCAGGCGCTTGGCCACGTCGTAGCTCGGATCGCCCTTCAGGCCGGGGTAGCGGACCCACGAGGCCTTGGGGTGCTTCGAGAGGTGCTCGGCGACGGCGAGGGCGTTCTCGGAATGGCGTGGCATGCGGACGTGGAGGCTCTCGATGCCCTGTAGAAAGATCCAGGAATTGTCCGGCGAGAGGCAAGCGCCGATGTTGCGCAGGGGCACCGTGCGGTTGCGCAGGGCGAAGGCTATCTTGCCGAGCTCGGGCCCCAGGTCCTTGGCCCAGCGCAGGCCGTGGTAGTTCTTGTCGGGCTTGTTGAAGAGCTCGAACTTGTCGTCCGACCAGTCGAAGTTGCCGCCGTCGGTCACGACGCCGCCTATCGCGCTGCCGTGGCCGCCCAGCCACTTCGTGAGGGAGTTGACGACGATGTTCGCGCCGAGCTCGATGGGCTTGAGCAGGTAGGGCGTCGCGAAGGTGTTGTCCACGACGAGGGGGAGGTGGTGCTTCTGGGCGATCTTGGCGATCGCCGGGATGTCGGCGACGTCGAGGGCCGGGTTGCCGATAGTCTCGATGTAGAGGAGTCGGGTCTTCGGCGTGATGGCCTTCTCGAAGCTGGACGGGTCGCGGGCGTCGACGAATTTCGTCGTGATGCCGAGGTCGGGGAAGATCGCGTCGAAGAGGGTGTAGGTACCGCCATAGAGGTTGGAGGCCGAGACGATCTCGTCGCCGACGCGGGCAATGGTGACGATCGTATTGAAGATCGCGGCCGTCCCGGAGGCAGCCGCGACCGAGGCGGCGCCGCCCTCGAGGGCCGTGATGCGATCCTCGAGCACCGCGTTGGTCGGGTTGCCGAGCCTCGAGTAGATATTGCCGAATTCCTTGAGACTAAAGAGATTGGCCGCATGCTCGGCGCTCTTGAAGACGAAGGAGCTGGTCCTATGCACGGCCACGCCGCGCGATAGGGTCGTCGGGTCGGGGACTTGCCCCGCGTGGATCGCCTCGGTCTCGAAGCCTCGTTTGTCTGACATTCTCGCCCCCTTGCGCTTTGATCGGTTTTGTACCACACTGTGGCAGTACTACTTTGTGGTAATAGCGGAGGCTTGTCAATATGTCGACGGCGCGAAAGATCGCAGGAACCGAAGATTTCCCCGAGGCCTCGCCCGAGGGCGCTTCCGAGCTCGGGCGTCGGATGAGCGGCGCCGACTTCTCGCGCATGCGCGCCTCCCTCGGCAAGAGCCAGCGCGAGCTCGCCGAGCTCCTGGGCGTCTCGCTCAAGGCCGTGGAGAGCTACGAGCAGGGCTGGCGCAACGTGCCGGCCCACGTCGAGCGCCTCCTGTACTTCCTCCTCTTCAAGCTGAGCGAGGACGCGATCGAGGCCGAGGAGCCCTGCTGGGCCTCGATGGACTGTCCGGAGGACAAGCGGACGAAGTGCGTGGCCTACGTCGCCAAGGAGGGCCGTTTCTGCTGGTTCTTCACCGGCCGGCTCTGCGCCGCCGCCAAGTCCGAGGAAGCCGAGGGCCGCGGCTGCTACTCCTGCTCGGTCTTCTCGCGCATGCTCGCCAGGGTCGAGGGCGGGGGTACGCGCTGATGCCGGTACGAATTCCCGACGACCTGCCCGCCCGCGCCCAGCTCGAGCTCGAGAACATCTTCGCTATGCCGGCCGCGCGCGCCGCCCATCAGGACATCCGCCCCCTGCGGATCGCCGTGGCCAACCTCATGCCGACCAAGATGGTGACCGAGACCCAGCTGCTCAGGCTCCTGGGCAACACCTCCCTGCAAGTCGACATCAGCTTCGTGCGCATGGGCAGCCACGAGTCCAAGAACACACCGACCGAGCACCTGGACGCCTTCTACGAGCCCCTCGACCGCGTGCTGGGCGAGAGCTTCGACGGGCTCGTGATCACCGGCGCGCCCGTCGAGACCCTGCCCTTCGAGGAGGTCGACTACTGGCCCGAGTTCTGCGAGCTGATGGAGTGGTCCAGGCGACGCGTCTGGTCGACCATGCACATCTGCTGGGGCGCGCAGGCCGGCCTCTTCTGGCGCTACGGGATCGACAAGCATCCCCTCGAGGAGAAGATGTTCGGCCTCTTCCGCCATCGCGCCCTCGACCTGAAGAACCCGCTGCTCCGGGGCTTCGACGAGGTCTTCCTCGCCCCGCACTCGAGGCACACCGAGCTCAGGCGCGAGGACATCGAGGCCGAGCCGGCCCTGACCATGCTCGCCGTGTCCGAGGAGGCCGGCGCCTACCTCGCCGCCTCCAAGGACGGCCGCGAGGTCTACGTGACGGGCCACCCGGAGTACGATCGCCTAACACTCAAGGCCGAGTACGACCGCGACGTGGCGAAGGGCCTGCCGATCAAGGTGCCCGCCAACTACTTCCCCGGCGATGACCCGAGGCTGCCGCCCCTCATGACCTGGCGCAGCCACGCGCACCTGCTCTACGCCAACTGGCTTAATTATTACGTGTACCAGCAGACGCCCTACGACCTCGGGGAGCTGTCGAAGGACCTTCCCTAGCTGTTCCCGGGCGCGGGGCCGTGCTAGCCTGGGCCATGGTTCGACTTGAGGTCGCGATCGTCGGCTCGGGGCTCTCGGGCCTATATTGCGCGAAATGCCTGGACGATAGGCTCTCCGTGGGGCTCTTCTACTCGCGCGCCCTGGTCAAGGAGAAGCCCTGCGGCGGCCTCGTGAGCGCGGAGGCCGCGGCCCTGCTCGACGCGATCGACATCCCGAGGGACTATTTCCACTCGCCCGCGATAGCCGTCGCGCAGATCGTCGAGTCGGGCGGCAGCCGCGATTGCGAGCTGCGCAACGTCGACAGGCGCGCGCTGGAGGCGGCTATCGCCGGATCGCTCCGGCGGACCCTGACCGTCCGGGTCGAGGGCTATCGCCTGTCGCGGGAGGGAGGCGCTTACCTCATCGAGTGCGGGGGCGAGGAGTACTCGTGCGCCGGCCTGGTGGTCGCGGACGGGGTGAACTCCCGCAACCGAGCCCTGCTCGGCTACGGTCCGGCGGGCTCCATCGCCCTCGAGCAGTCGCGCTACGCGGGCGGGGCCGAGCGTTGCCGCCTGGTCAGGCTCGACGAGGTCACCCCGGGCTATTACTACTGGATCGTACCCAAGGGCAAGGCCTTCATCGTCGGCTGCCGCCCTGCCGACCGGGCCCGCGTCTATGGCGACATCGCGGCCAGGTTCCCCGAAACGGCCCTCGGCGAGCCGCTCGGGACCGAGCGCTATCCCGTGACGAAGTTGCGCGAACTAGGCGAGCTCGAGTTGGGCCGCGATCGCCATTTCCTGGTCGGCGAGGCCGCCGGGCTGGCCATGCCCTCGAGTGGCGAAGGCATCACCGGGGCTCTATGGAGCGCGAAGGCCGCGGCGGAAGTCCTGTCGAGCGGGGCGGCCGAGCCGAACGCCGAGTACGCCGCGCGCCTGGCCCCGCTCGTCGCGGCGATCGCCGGCGACCTGGGCCGGCTGCCCTAGGCCCGCTCCACGCGGTTCCGGCCGCCTTCCTTGGCCTTGTACAGGGCCTTGTCCGCCGCCGCGAGGAGGGCCTCGGGCGTGTCGGCGTGCTCAGGGCTGGCGGCGGCGCCTATGCTCACAGTGATGAAGGCCGGCTCGGGGCGCCCGCCCTGGGGGGCGCGCGGCGAGGGCAGCTCGAGGCGGAGAGCCTCGGCCGCGCGGCGCATGTCCTCCGCGAGCTCGAGGGCGCGGTCGAGGCCGCCCGAGGGCAGGAAGACGGCGAATTCGTCGCCCGAGAGCCGCGCGCCCACCTCGCCCTCGCGTATCTTCGGGACGAAGGACGAGGCGGCGGCCGCGATAGCCGCGTCGCCGCCGGACTGGCCGAAGGCCGCGTTGATGTCGCGGAAGCGGTCGATGTCGAGCATGAGGAGACTGCAGCGCCTCGAGGAGCCCGCGCCGCGGGCGAAGCGCGCGGCCATGGCCTCCTCGAGGAAGCGGCGGTTGAAGAACCCGGAGAGCTCGTCGGTGATCGCGCGCCTCCGGGCGGCCTCGCCCCATCGCACGAGGCCGCCCAGGAAGCCCGAGGCCTCGTCGAGCCAGGAGGTCATCACCCGGGCCATCGAGGACAGGAGCTTCACGCCGATCACGGGGTGCTCGTACACGAGGCGGTAGAAATCGATGCCGTCGAGGACGAGGAGCTCCGCGTCGTCCTTCGCGTAGCAAGTGGCCGACCTCGGCTCGTTTTCGATGATGGCCATCTCGCCGAAGAGGACGCCGGGCGTGAATTCGTAGACCTCCCGGCGCGTCCCGTCGGCCTGGGAGACGTAGGAGCCGATCCTACCCGACCGCACGATGAAGAGCTCCTGGCCCGAGTCCCCCTCGCGGAAGACCGTGCTGCCGGCCGGGAAGCGGCGCGGCTCGAGGAAGGCCGAGACGGCGTTGACCTCGAGGCCGCTCATGCCCCGGAAGAGGCTCATCCCGGCGAGGAAATCCGGGATGCGGTCGCCGCCGCTCACGCCTCGGCCTCGCAGTCGGCGGGCATGAGGCGGTAGAGTCGGTCGCCGCCGTCCTTCCAGGCCCGCGTGAGGAGGAAGTACGCGTCCTCGACCAGGCGCTTCCAATCGGCGCCGTCGGCCGGCCATTCCGCGAGCGAGAGGCTCGCGGTGAAGGAGAAGCCCGTGCCGCGCGCCGCGGGGACGTCCATCGCGGCGACCTCGGCCGCGAGGCGGCGGGCCGCGTCGATCGCCGCCTCGGCGCCGAGGCCGGGCAGGACCAGGGCCGTCTCGTTGGAGCGCAGGCGCACGGCCCAGCCGCGGCCGAGGCGCTCGGCCTCCCCTGCGAGGATTCCCGACAGCAGGGCCATGGCCTCGTCGCCCGCCGCGTGGCCGAAGGCGTCGTTGAGCTCCTTGAAGCGGTCGGGCTTGAGCATGACGACGGAAACCGGGCTCGGGCCGAGGTTCTTGGGCACTTCCTCGTCCAGGAAGGCGCGCGACCAGAGGCCGGTGCCCGAGTCGGTGTAGATCTGGCGGCGCAGCTCGCGAACCCAGGGGGAGTTCTCGGAGATGAGGCGCTGCGTGGAGCGGAGGCGCGAGGAGATCATGGAGAGGGAGCGGAGGAGGATGCGCGAGGCGGCGTCGGGCTTCTCCTTCGCGAGGTCCTGCATGCTCATGCCGCCGCGGGGGAAAGCGACGAGCTCCGAGCGCGCGTGGGCCCGGGCTGTGGCGTCCAGCGGGGAGCCCACGGCGAAGTCGAAGTCGCCTATGACGTCCCCGGCCACGTAGCGGGCCATCTCCCGCTCGCGGGCCCGGCCGCCGGGGCCTTCCTCGATGTGATAGACCCCGATCTCCCCCGTCCGGACGATGAAGAAACGCCGGGGCTTCTCGCCCTGGGAGAAGAGGGTCGCGCCCTCGTCGAGCCGGACTATGTCCACCCGCCCCGCGACGTACGCGAGATCGTCGTCCAGCAGGCTGGAGAAGAGCTCGGCCCTCCTGAGAAGGGACATGAGCTCGGGGACTGGCGCGACGACGGGCGGCATCTTGGCCCAATGATAGGCGCTGCCCTTCTCCTAGGTCAACGGCGGCAGGCGCCCTTCATGCGCGGCCGCCGGCCTCGGCCTCGCGCTCGAGGATGTCGCCTGGCTGGCAGCCGAGCTCCCGGCAGATCGCGTCGAGGGTCGAGAAGCGCACGGCCTTCGCCTTGTTGCCCTTCAGAATCGAGAGGTTCGCGAGTGTCAGGCCAACGCGCTCGGACAGCTCGGTGAGCGAGACGCCTCGCTCGAGCAATACCCTGTCCAGGTTTACTTTGATCGCCATACTTGCCTCAGGCCGGCTAGACTATCAGTTCCTGGTCGGCGCGCATCGCGGCCGCTTGCGCGAGCAGTTCGCCGAGGACGAGGATGACGAGGCCCGCCAGGACCTCGACGAGGTCGATGCCGCCGATGGCCCGCAGCGAGGCGCCCTCGATATGGATGCCTTTACCGGCCGCGATGCCCGCGAGGAGGCTCGTCAGGCCGTTCGCGACTATACCGACGAGCACCACGATACCGATAGTCCTCACTCTCCTGGCGTCCTCCTCCCGGAATAGCTGGCCGTCGCGGAGGCCAGCGAGGATACGCTTGAGCTGGAAGACGATCGCCTGGATTACGCAGAGCCGCACCGCCACCATCGCCATCATGGAGAGGAGGGGAGTCGGGTTCGCCATGACGCTAAGGGGCATGCGGACCTCGAGGCCCCAGGAACGGAAGCCGAGGACATAGCCGTCGACCTGCGTGCCCTTCAGATAGGCCATCACGGATGCGGGGTCGTTCAGGGCGACGAGGCCGAATACGACCCCGCAGGCGGCGATTGCCGCGAAGCCAAGGTACCAAGCGATCTCGATTAGGACGTAAAGGAACGAGGAAAAGGATTTCTTGCCGAAGTACTGCATACTCCCTCCTGAGCAGAATCGATTCGGAAAAGGATTCGTTCATTGATGAAGGGAGTATATGATGGTATTTATCGAATAACAATATACAATTATTGAATATCGATAATTTGCTAGCTCTGATTAGATCGGTTGCGATAAAGCCTTAGTGTCACAAAGAGTATAGACAAAAAATATGTAATTATTTACAAGATAATTAATTAGATGATTATTGGGGAAAAAGAAAAGAGGAATAGCATTGTAGGTGCTATTCCTCTCTCTCCTACCATCCGAAGCTCGAAGCTTCGTAACACTGAATTTCCGTCAAAGGCACTCGACCGTCGAGAGCTTGTGCTGCGTGGCGATCTTGATGCCGAGCTCGAGGTCCTCGACCTTGAAGATGACCACGGCCGTGGCGCAGTCCTTCTCGAGCGAGGCGTAGAGGTACTCGATGTTGACGCCCGTGTCCTTGAATATCTCCATCACCTTCGCGAGGCTGCCCGGCTGATCGGGTATCTCGATGGCGAGGACGTCGGTCATCCTCGTCGTGAAGCCGCCCTTGGCGAGGGCCTCGGCGGCGTCGGCCGGCCGGTCGACGATGAGGCGCAGGATGCCGAACTCCGCCGTGTCAGCGATCGAGAGGGCGCGGATGTTCACGCCGGCGCCCGAGATGAGCCTCGTGACCTCGGCGAGGCGCCCGGTCTTGTTCTCCAGGAAAACGGAAATCTGCTGGATCCTCATCGTTATCCTCCTAGATCTTGCGCCTGTCGATCACGCGCTTGGCCTTGCCGATGCTCCGCTCGATCGTCTTGGGCTCGACCAGCTTCACCTTGAGCTGGATGCCGAGCTTGGACTTCATCACGGCCTCGATTTTGTTCCTCAGGGACTCGAGGCTCCGCGTCTCGTCCGTGAAGAGCTCCTTCTTGACCTCGACCTGGAGCTCCACTTCGTCCAAGTGGCTCTCGCCGCGGTCGAGGACGATGAGGTAGTTCGGGTCCGTGCCCTCGATCTCGATGAGGGCGTGCTCGATCTGCGACGGGAAGACGTTCACCCCGCGGATGATGAGCATGTCGTCGGTGCGGCCGAAGAGGCGGTGGATCTTGGCCGTGGTCCTGCCGCAGGCGCAGGTCCCCCTGGTGATGAAGGTGACGTCGCGCGTACGGTAGCGCAGGAGCGGCGTGCCTTCCTTGACGAGGGTCGTGAACACGAGCTCGCCCTTCTCGCCGTCGGGCAGGGGGCGGCCCGACTCGGGGTCGATGATCTCGGGGTAGAAGAGGTCCTCGCTTACGTGCATGCCGTCCTTGCACTCGCACTCGAAGGCGACGCCCGGGCCCGTGATCTCCGTGAGCCCGTAGATGTCGTAGGCGTCGATGCCCCAGGCGGCCTCGATCTGCTTGCGCATGTTCTCGCTCCAGGGCTCGGCCCCGAAGCAGCCCGCGCGGAGCTTCAGGGACTTGGGGTCCAGGCCCGACTCCTTCGCCTCCTCGGCGAGGAAGAGGGCGTAGGACGGCGTGCAGGCGATGACGGTGGTCCCGAAGTCGCGCATGACCATGAGCTGCTTCGGGGTGTTGCCCGAGGACATCGGGATGACGGTGGCGCCGACGCGCTTCGCGCCGTAGTGGGCGCCGAGGCCTCCCGTGAAGAGGCCGTAGCCGTAGGCGACCTGGACGGTGTCGTGCCGCGTGGCGCCGGCGCCGCTCAGGGTTCTCGCCATGCCCTCCTCCCAGCACTCGATGTCGAAGCGCGTGTACGCGTCGACGACCGGCACGCCCGTGGTGCCCGAGGACATGTGGACTTCCTCGATCTCGGCCTGGGGGCAGGCTAGGAGGCCGTAGGGATAGGTTTCGCGCAGGTCGTCCTTCACGGTGAAGGGGAGCTTGGCGATGTCAGCGAGCGACTTCACGTCCCTCGGGTGGACGCCGGCCGAGTCCAGCTTGGCTTTGTAGAAGGGGACGCGGGAATAGAGGGTCTCCACGAGGTTCTTGAGCCTCGCGAGCTGCAGCAGCCGGCGCTCCTCGGCGCCCTGGCACTCGTATTGCGGATTCCAGATCATGATCCATGTCCTCCTTAGGCTGCTATAGCTTGGCGCGCTCGTCTATGACCCGCTTGGCCTTGCCCTCGGAGACCGGGAGCATGCCAGGCTCGTGGAGCTCGACGTGCGGATTGATGGAGATCAAGGCCTGGAGCCGCGCCCGGATTCTCTCGCGAAGGGCGTTGAGCGGCCTCGAGTCGTCGGCGAACTGACCCGGCCCGACCTCGACCTTCACGGTCAGCTTATCGAGGCTGCCCTGCTTCTCGACGAGGATGAGGTAGTTGGTGCCGACCTCGGGCATGGCCATGACCACTTCCTCGATCTGGGAGGGGAACACGTTGATGCCGTTGATGATGAGCATGTCGTCAGAGCGGCCGGTGATCCGCGCGATGCGGCGATGGGTCCGGCCGCAGGGGCAGGGCTCGGGGTAGACTGAAGTCAGGTCGCGCGTGCGGTAGCGCAGGATGGGCATGGCCTCGCGGCAGAGGATGGTGAGCACGAGCTCCCCGAGCTCGCCGTCGGGGACGCTCTCGAGGCTGGCCCGGTCGATGACCTCGAGGATGTAGCCGTCCTCCCAGAGGTGCATGCCGTCGCGCCGCTCGCATTCGAAAGCGACGCCGGGGCCGTTCATCTCCGAGAGCCCGTAGGAGTTGAAGACCTCGATGCCGAAGAGACCCTCGATCTTCCTCCGCGTGTCCTCGGTGTAGGGCTCCGCGCCGCAGAAGGCGCGCTTGAGCTTGAGGTCCCCCGGGGAGACGCCCTCCTCGGCCAGCTTCGAGTGGATGTGCAGGAGATAGCTCGGCGTGGCGTGGACCGTGGTGGTGCCGAAGTCCTTCATGAACTTGATCTGCCGCGAGGTGTTGCCCGTGCCGGAGGGTATGACCAGCATGCCGACGCGCTCGGCCCCGTAATGCATCACGAGGCCGCCGGTGAACAGGCCGTAGTTCACGACGTTCTGGAACACGTCGTTGGCGTCGGCCCCGGTCGCCGAGATGGAGCGGGCCATGAAGTCGGCGCAGCGGGCGACGTCCTTTTGCGTGAGGTAGATGACGGTGGGCGTGCCCGTCGTGCCCGAGGAGGCGTGCAGCCGCACGATGTCCCTCCGGTCGACGGCGACCATGCCGTAGGGGTAGGCCTTGCGCAGGTCGTCCTTGGTCGTGTAGGGGATGCGCTGGAGGTCGGCGAGGCTCTTGATGTCGTCCGGGCCCTTGATGCCCACGCCCTCGAGCCGCGGTTTGTAGAAGGGGGTCTGGAGGGCGCGGGCGACGGCGACCTTGAGACCGGCGAGCTGGCGGCGCTCGATGTCGGCGCGGCTCATCGTCTCGGCTTCTTTATCCCAGAATTTCGTCGCCATGATTCAAGCCTCGGCCGCGAAAGCGCGACCATCGGCCGCGAAAGCGCGGCCGGACGCGAAGGCTTTGAGGTTGACCTCGACGAGGCTCGCTTCCTTCGCGGCGAAGAGCTTCGCGATGCGCGCTTCCATGCTCGCGGAAGCGACCGGGATGAAGGAGCTCGCCGCCCCCACCATGACCATGTTCACGGCGCGCGCAGAGCCGGCTTTCTTCGCGAGCTCGGCCGCGGCTACCACCCGGCTGCGGGGCTGGCTCTCGATGGCCTTGATCAGCGGGGCGAGGTCGGGGTAGTCGGGGATGTTCACGAAGGGCTCCGCTGCGGTGACGATCACGCCGCCGGGCTTGAGGAAGGACAGGTAGCGCAGGCTCTCGACGGGCTCCATCGAGAGGATCATGTCGGCCCCGCCCGAGGGGACGAGGTCGCAGGCGATATGGCGGTCCGAGATGCGCAGGTGGGCCGAGACGGCGCCGCCGCGCTGGGCCATGCCGTGCACCTCGGACTGGCGGACCTGGAGCCCCTCGTCCAGGGCCGCCCCGGCGATGATGGCGGCGATCGAGAGGACGCCCTGGCCCCCGACGCCCGCGAGGATGATGTCGCAGGTCATTTGCACGCTCCCTTGGCCGCGGTTTCCCTGGCCGCGGACTTCTTCTTGGCCTTGATCGCCTCGAGGCATTCCCTGCGGGCTATGACCACCGAGACCCCGCGATGGGCGATTTCGCGCCTGAACAGCTCCGCGTTGCGCGCGGCCTGCGAGGGCGAGGGGTCGATGACGGCCACGTGGGCGGGCTCGACGCCGATGCCGCGGACGATCTCCTCGATCCTCGCGGAGGGGAGCATGGTCTTCTGGCCGCCGGTCATCGCGACGATGGAGTTGTCCAGGATCACGATGGTCACCGCGACCTCGCGCGACACCGCGTCGACGAGGCCCGTCATCCCGGAATGCAGGAAGGTCGAGTCGCCGATGAAGCCGACGACGTTCTCGTAGCCGGCCTCGGCCGCGCCGACGGCCATGCTGATCGAGGCGCCCATGCAGACTAGGGCCTCGGGCACGGAGAAGGGCGGCAGGGCGCCGAGGGCGTAGCATCCGATGTCGGCTGTGACGAGGGTGGAGGGCAGGCCCTCGAGGGCCTTGGCCACGGCCTGGTAGCTGTCGGCGTGCGGGCAGCCCTGGCAGAGCTGGGGCGGCCGCCCTGGGAGCGGCGGCGGCGCGAGCGGGGCGGCGGGCCGCGGAGGCAGGCCCATCGCCTGGCGCACGTTGTCGGGATTGAGCTCGCCTATGCGCGGCAGGGCGCCATCGAGCTTGCCCGAGACGGCCACGCCCGAGGGCAGGACGCCCCGGATCGCGCGCTCGATGAAGGGCGAGCCCTCCTCGATCACGAGGATACGCTTGGTCCCCGCCGCGAGCTCTCGGATCTTGGCCTCGGGCAGGGGATAGGCGCCGACGTGGAGGCGGGCGGGCAGCTTGCCCTTGCCGAGCCTGGCCTCGAGGTCCCCCAGGTTCTCCTCGTAGTAGTTGCGGCCGAGGCCGCCGGTGACGACGACGAAGTCCGCGGCGCCGGCTCCCGCCGCGACGGGGTTCCACGCGGAGGCGGCCGACCAGGCCTCGAGCTCGCCCTGGATCTTGCAGAGCCTGTCGTAGCGCCTCCGCCCGTTGGCGGGCAGGAGGGTCCAGGCCGCCTTGTCGGCGCATTTGCCGAGGGGGTTCTCCGCCCTCGGCTCGCGGGGCTTCACGCCCGAGCGCGAATGGGCGAGGCGGGTGGTGATGCGGACCATCACGGGCAGCTGGAAGCGCTCGGAGAGGTCGAAGGCCTCGCGGGTCATCTCGTAGGCTTCCTGCTGGCTCGTCGGCTCGAGGCAGGGGACGCCCGCGAACTGGGCGTAGAAGCGCGAGTCCTGCTCGTCCTGCGAGCTGTGCATGCCCGGGTCGTCGGCGATGGCCAGGACGAGGCCGCCCTTGATCGCGACGAGGGCGGAGTTCACGAAGGGGTCGGCGGCCACGTTGAGGCCGACGTGCTTCATCGTGACGAGGGCGCGCTTGCCGGCGAAGGAGGCGCCCAGGGCCTCCTCGTAGGCCGTCTTCTCGTTCGCGCACCAGGCGGCGCGGGGGCCTCGGCCCTTCTCGTAGAGGGCGATCAGGTATTCGAGTATCTCCGTGGACGGGGTGCCCGGATAGCCGTAGGCCGCGCCGAGCCCGGCGTGGACGGCTCCCAGGGCTATCGCCTCGTCCGCCAATAGCACGACATCATCAGATCCCATACAACGACCTTTCCATCTAGAGTGCTCAAGGCGCATAAGCGTCCCGCTAGGATAATCCAAAGACGCGATCCCGTGAAGGGCGCGTCCGCCGCGCGCCCGCAGGCCCCTATCTCGGCCTGCGGTCGACCACGCGCTCGAGCTTGCCGCCCTCCGAGCGCGCTATCGACTTCGGCTCGACGAAGGTCGCGTGGACGCGGATGCCGAGGGTCTCGACGAGCTGGGCCTGGAGCTCGGCCCGCAGGGCGGCCACGCGGGCCGCCTCGTCGAAGTAGGGGAAGTCGGCCGAGAGCTCGGCCTGCACCTCGACCTTGTCCATCCCGTCCACCCGGTCGAGGACGATGCGGTAATGGGGCTCGACCCCGGGGGTCCTGACGAGGATCTCCTCGATCTGCGAGGGGAAGATGTTCACGCCGTCGACGATGATCATGTCGTCGACGCGGCCCTGGATGCGGCGGATGCGGGCGGTCTTGCGGCCGCAGGGGCAGTCGCCCGCGACGATCGAGGAGATGTCCCCCGTGCGGTAGCGGATCAGGGGGAAGCCCTGCTTCGTGATGGTGGTGAAGACGAGCTCGCCCTCCTGGCCCGGGGCGACGGGCTCCAGCGTGCGCTGGTCGATGACCTCCAGGATGAAGTGGTCCTCGTTGACGTGGAGGCCGTCGCGCTCGGAGCACTCGAAGGCTACGCCGGGGCCCATGAGCTCGGTCAGGCCGTAGTTGTCGTAGGCGACGATGTGGAGGCTCCGCTCGATCTCGGAGCGCATGGCCTCGCTCCAGCCCTCGGAGCCGAAGAGGCCCACGCGGAGGCGCAGCTCCTCGGGGTGGATGCCCTTCTCCCTCAGGTGGCTCGCGATGTGCGTCGCGTAGCTCGGCGCGCCGATCAGGGCGGTGGTCTTGTAGTCCCTCATGACCATGACCTGGCGCCCGACGTTCTCGCCCGAGGAGGGTATGACCGAGGCGCCCAGCTTCTCCGCGGCGTAGTGGAAGCCGAGGGCCGCCGACGCGAGGTTGTAGTTGAAGGCGATCTGGACGAGGTCGGCCTCGGTGACGCCGGCCGCGCGGAGGAGCCGCGTCACCAGGGTGGTCCAGACCGCGATGTCGCCCGCGGTGTAGCCGACGATGACGGGCTTGCCCGTGGTGCCCGAGGTGGCGTGGATGCGGACGATGTCCTTGAGCGGCACCGCGAACATGCCGTAGGGGTAGCTGCGCCGCAGGTCGTCCTTGGTCGTGAAGGGGAGGGCCCGGAGGTCCGCGGCGGACCTGATGCCCTCGATGTCGACGCCGAGGCGCTCGAAGCTCTCGCGGTAGAAGGCCACGTTCTGCCTGGCGCGGTTCAGGGTCGCCTGGAGCCGCTCGACCTGCACCTGCTCGAGGTCCTCGCGATCGATCGTTTCGTTGGCGTCCAATTGCGTCATCTGCCCTCCCGTTCGTCCGCGATGGACGAGTATTCCTTGCCGAGGTAGGCTCGCTGCACGTCGCGGTTGGCGAGGAGCTCCTGGCCCGTCCCCTCGAGGACCAGGCTGCCCGTCTCCATGACATAGCCGCGGCTCGCGATCTTGAGTATGGCCTTCGCGTTCTGCTCGACGACCAGGACTGTCTTGCCCCGCGAGCGAAGGGCGGAGATGGCCGAGAAGATCTGCTTGATGACGAGGGGGGCGAGGCCCATCGAGGGCTCGTCGAGCATGATGAGCTCGGGCCTCGACATGAGCGAGCGGCCGATCGCGAGCATCTGCTGCTCGCCGCCGGACATCGTGCCGGCGAGCTGGCCCTGGCGCTCGCCGAGCCTCGGGAAGAGCTCGAAGACGCCCGCGAGGTCCTCCTCGAAGGCCTTTCGGCCCAGGCGCCTGCGGACGGAGTAGCCCCCGAGCTCGAGGTTCTCGCGGACGGTCATCGGGGCGAAGAGCTTGCGACCCTCGGGCACGAGGGAGCAGCCCGCGGCGAGCATGCGCTCGGGGCGGCTGCCGGTCACGTCCTCGCCGCGGAGGGTCACGCTGCCCGACGTGGGGCGCACGAGGCCCGCGAGGCTGCCGAGCAGGGTCGACTTGCCGGCTCCGTTCGCGCCGATGATCGCGACGATCTCGCCCGGGGCCACGTGGAGGGACAGGCCCTTGAGCACGCGCAAGGGACCGTAGCCGGCCTCGAGGTTGCGCGCCTTAAGCATAGTTCTCGCGCGCCTTAAGCATGGCGTACCCGTCCTTCAGTCATCGTCCTCTCCCAGGTAGATGTCGACGACCTCGCGGTTCGACTGGATCTCGCGGGGCTTGCCCTGCGCGATCTTCCTGCCGAAGTTCAGCACGGCGATCTCGTCCGAGATGTCCATCACCAGGGACATGTCGTGCTCGACGAGGAGTATCGAGATGCCCTCGGCCCGGATGCGGCCGATGAGCTCGGCCAGGCCGACGGTCTCGCGTATGTTGAGCCCCGAGGCGGGCTCGTCGAGCAGCAGGAGCTTGGGCTCGGAGGCGATGGCGCGGGCGAGCTCGACCGAGCGCTGCACGCCGAAAGGCAGGCTGCCCGTCTCCCTGCCGGCGTATTCGGCGATCCCCAGGAGCTCGATGGCCTTCATGGCCTCCTCCCTGATCCGCCTCTCCTCGCGCCTCGCCCAGGGGGAGGCGAGCATGGCCTGGGGGAAGCCGGCCCGGCTGCGGACGTGTCGGCCGATCATCACGTTCTCGAGGGCCGTCATCCGCCTCGAGAGCTTGATCGCCTGGAAGGTCCGGGCCATGCCGCGCCGCGCGACGCGGAAGGGCTTCATGCCCGTGATGTCCTCGCCGTCGAAGAGGACGGTGCCCGAGTCCGGCTCGAGGCTGCCCGCGATGAGGTTGAAGAGCGTGGTCTTGCCGGCGCCGTTGGGGCCGATCACCGACGTTATGCGGTTTTTCTCGGCCGAGAAGCTCACGCCGTCGACGGCGCGCAGGCCACCGAAGGATCGGGCCAGGGAGGCCACCTCGAGGAGGCTCATCGGCGGGACCTCACGCCGGGCGAGAGCAACATGACCGCCACCAGCATGACGCCGAAGACCAGGTCGTCGAGGCTGCCGAAGACGCCGCGCAGGGAGAGGAAATTGAGGAGGAGGCCCGCCGCGAGGGTGCCGGAAAGATTGGCCATGCCGCCCACGGCCACGATGGCCACGTAGCGCACCGACTTCATGGCGTTGGCCTCGCCCGGTCCGATGCTTCCGTTGTAGTGCGTGAGGAGCACGCCGGCGACGGCCGCGTAGGCCGCGCCGAGCACGAAGACGTTGAGCTTGTAGCGCGCCGTGTCGACGCCCATCGCCCCGGCGGCCTCCTCGCCGTCGTGGAGGGCGCGCAAGGCCCTCCCGGGGCGCGAGTTCACGAGGTTGACCAGGGCCAGGAGGCCGATCGCGAGGACGACCCAGGATATCGTGAAGTTGACCGCGCGGGCCGCGCGGCCTCCCGTCACTTCGAGCCCGGGCAGGAGGGCGAAGGCGGGAACGCATGAGAGCCCGTCGGCGCCGCCGAGGGCCGGCGTGCCCCGCGCGATCTTCTCGATCACGATGCCGAAGCCGAGGGTGGCCATCGCGAGGTAGTGTCCCTTGAGCTTGAGCACCGGGATGCCGATGAGCACCGCGACCAGGATCGCCAGCAGGATGGCGCAGAGGGCAGCGATCCAGGGCGAGAGCGAGAGCGAGGGGTTGCCGTAGGCGTCGGCGCCGCGCGAGAGGAGGCCGAGGGCGTCGAGGCCCCCGACCAGGGGATCGCCCGAGGCGGCGGCGAGGTTGCGCGTGGACAGGTAGGCCGAGGCGTATCCGCCGATCGCGAAGAAGCCGGCCTGGCCCATCGAGATCTGGCCAGCGTAACCCATGAGGGCGCAGAGGCCGAGGGACGCGAGGGCGTAGTACGCCGCCATCGTGAGCTGGGTGAGGAGGAAGGCGGCCTTGAGGGCCGTGAGCAGGGGCGGGAGCGCGAAGGCGCAGACAGCGATCAGCAGGACGGTCGCGAATCGCCTCATGCTAGTAGTCCTTGAGCGCGCCGGCCGCGCGCGACCCGAATATCCCGGAGGGCTTGGCGAAGAGGACGGCGAGCAGCACGACGATCGACACTACGTCCTTGTAGGCCTCTGGCACGACGATGATGGAGAAGGACTCGAGCATGCCGAGGATGAGCCCGGCCCCCACGGCGGCGAGGCTGTTGCCCAGGCCCCCGAAGGCCGCGACCGTGAAGCCCTTGATCCCCAGTCCCGTGCCGATCGCGTAGTGGGTCTGCGTGAGCGGGGCGACCGCGCAGCCCGCGATCGCCCCGATGGCCGCGCTGAGGCCGAAGGCCAGCGTGACCATGAGGTCGGGGTCGATGCCGCAGAGGCTCGCCCCCTCGCGGTTCGCCGAGCAACCCCGCATGGCCTTGCCGATCAGCGTGAGCTTGAAGAAGGCCGTGAGCGCCGCCACGACGAGGGCCGTGACGCCCAGCACCCAGAAGACCTGCGGCGAAAAGTGGGCCCCCGCGATGCCGACCGAGGAAACCTCGGTCCCGGAGAAGAAGGGCAGGGTCCGGACCGACTCGCCCCAGATGAGGAGGGCGATCTCACGGATCGCGATGGAGAGGCCGATGGTCGCGATGATCATCTTGAGGACGCCGCCGCGGGCTATCCTCCGGAGGAAGGCCCGCTCCATGCCGATGCCCACCAGGGTCGTCGCGGCCACGGCCGCGGCCATGGCGAGCGCCAGCGGCAGGCGGGAGGCGAGGGACGAGGCTATCATCCCGCCGAGCATCGCGAACTCGCCCTGGGCGAAGTTGATGATGCCCGTGGCGTTGTAGATGATGTTGAAGCCTATCGCCACCGCGGCGTAAATCGAGCCGTAGATCAGGCCTGAGACGAGGTATTGTAGGAAAAGCTCAGCCCGCATAGCCTGTCACTTCCTATTCATGCGATCAACGAAGAGAAGCGCGAAGTCGCGAAGACGGGGCGCGAAGTCCGCGAAGCGCGGATCCAGGAAAGCCTTCGCGCTCGCTCCTATTTCTTGGCGTACAGGGCGAACTTGCCGTCCTTCACGATCATCATCTCGATCGAGTCCATCTGCAGCCCGTTGTGGTCCGCGCCCGAGAAGCTGAAGACCCCGCCGTCGCCCGAGAAGCCCTTGAGGTTCTCGATGGCCTGGGCGACCTTGTCGGCGTCGGTGCTCTTGGCCGCCTCGATGGCCGCCTTGAGGATGTAGAGCGTGTCGTAGGCGTGCCCGCCGAAGGTGCTCGCGTCCTCCTTGTAGGCCGCCTTGTAGTCGGACGAGTACTTGACCAGGAGCTTCTTCTGCGGGTTGGAGTCGGGGAGCTGGTCGGCCACGATGAGCCTGCCGCAGGGGAAGATGATCCCCTCGGCGGCCGCCCCGGCGGCCTCGACGTACTTGATGTTCGCGAAGCCGTGGCTCTGGAAGAGTTGCTGGGGCATCTTGAGCTGCTTCATGTTCTTCGCGACTATGGCCTGGGCCGGTTCGATCGACCAGTTCACGACGGCCTGCACGCCCGCCGCGTTCACCTTCGTGAGGAGGGCCGAGAGATCCGTCGCGTTGGCGTCGTAGGCCTCCGAGATCGCTATCTCGATGCCGTACTGGGCCGCGTACTTCTCGAGCTGGGCCTTGCCGCCGTTGCCGAAGCCCGTGTTCGAGGCGATCACGCCGATCTTCTTGATGCCCAGCTGGTTCATCGTCTTGTAGATCCACTCGGCGATGTAGTTGTCCTTGGGGGCCACCTTGAAGACGTACTTCGAGACCGGCGAGGTGATGGTCTCCGCCGAGGCGCAGGACAAGAGCGGCGTCTTGCCCTTGATGCAGAGGTCCTTGATCGCCAGCGACTCGCCCGAGGTCGTGGGGCCGATGATCGCCGCCACTTCCTCCTCGTCGATGAGCTGCTTGGCGAAGGAGATCGCCTTCTCCGAGCTTCCCCCGGAGTCCTTGACGATGAGCTTCACCTGGCGGCCCATGATGCCGCCCGACTTGTTGATATCGTCGACGACCATCCGCGCGGTCTTCTCCTCGGGGGCCCCCAGATAGGCGGCCGATCCGGTGACGCTGAAGATCGCGCCGATCTTGATCGGATCTCCGCCGCCGGGGGCGGCGTAGGCCGAGGTGAGGCAAGACGAGGCGATGGCGATGAAGGCGGCGATCTTGGCTATTCGTTCGGTTCGCATGAGGGTCCTCCGCAGCGGATTACTGTAAACGCGTAACTATATATAGGAACATGCAGCGACTGCAAGTACTCGCTCAAGGAATGGCCCGGCGCCGGGCTCCGACCCAGAGGCCGAGGGCCGCCAGGGCGCGGTCGGCGCTCCTGAAGGTGGGCACGCCGCGAGATTCGAGGGCCCGGGCCAGGGGATCGTAAAGGTGACCCGAGTCCACGACGGCCACCCAGGGTTTGGCCATCTCGGCCATGAGCCGGCCGTAGCGCGCGGCTATGCCGTCCTTTCGGCCCAAGTCGCTAGCGAAGTCCGGGCCCTCGGCCAGGCTCGTGAGGGCGGCCGTGAGCGGGACGATGCCCGCGAGGCCGCAGTCGACGCCGGGGTCCTCCAGTATCGCGCGGAAGCACTCCTCATAGGCCTCGTCCCCGGCCATCGGCGTCAGGTCGAGGGGATTGTGCACGTCGACGATTTCTCCGATGCCCGCCTTGGCGAAGGCTGCCGAGAGCCGAGCCGCGGTCGCGGGCGAGAACGAGGCGAGCTCGAGGCCGCCCAGATTGTCCGCGGCCGCCACGCACTCGAATCCGGCGTTGGAGAGGGCTCCGAGCCGCGGCGCGGAGTCTCGGCTCGGGTCGCCGGGCCTCTTGCCCCGCAGCATCGAAAAGATCGCGAGGGCGTCGTCGAAGTCGTCGAGGCTTTCCGTGACGATCGCGCCGGCCTGCTCGAAGAGCTCGCGGGTGACCGGGTAGTCGCCCGCGATGCTCGCCGTGTGGCTGGCGCTGGCCGCCGCTCCGGCCGCGCTCCGGCCGGCCCTGTACAGGATCACCGTCCGGCCCGACGAGGTTATGCGGGCGCAGGCGCGCAGCGCCTTCTCGCCGTCGAGGGGCTTGAAGCCCTCGACGTAGACCGCGAACACGCGGATCGACTCGTCCTCGGCCAGGCGCTCGAGGAAGTCGCCGACCGTGAGGTCCATCTGGTTGCCGCAGGTGACCACGTACTTCGGCGCGAGCCCGGGGTGCTTCGAGAGCCGGGTTATGGCGAAGGCCCCCGATTGGGAGACCAGGGCCACGGGATCGGGCGGCCCCGCCCGGCGGGGGAGCTTGTGCTCCGGTATGAAGAGCGTATTGTATTTGCCGGGGTTCGAGAGCAGGCCGAGGCAGTTGCCCCCGACGATGACCGGCCCCCCGCCTTCGCCGGCGCGGGCCCGCTCGAGGGCCGAGGCCATCCTCGCCGTGATCGCCTCGGTCCCCGCCTTCTCCTCGAAGCCGCCGGGGATCACGATGATCGACTCGGCCTTGTCCGCCTCGACGAGCTCGGCGAGGACGCCCGGGGCCGAGGCGGCGGGCACGACGAGGACGAAGAGGTCCACCTTCTCGGGCAGGGAGGCGACATCGCTCACGCAGGCGCAGCCGTCGATAACCGCGGCGCCCGGCTTGACGACGTAGAGCCGACCGCGGTCGAAGCCGTTGGCCAGGAGGTTGCGCAGGATCATGCGCCCGTTGTTCATCCCCTTCTCGGAGACGCCGATGACCGCCGCGCTGCGGGGTC
>DBTW01000040.1 GCA_002307245.1 Spirochaetaceae bacterium UBA1306
AGCGCGGGATGTTCCTCGTCGAAGGCCAACGCTCGGCCTGGGGAACGGAGATCGTCGACTCTCTCCTCGATCCCATAGCCGAGCGCCTCTCCTCCCGCAAGGCCAAGCTCCGCGAGACCGAGGCCCATCGGCGCGAGTACGTCGCCGTTCTCTTCGTGGACATCGTCGGATCCACTCGCCTCACCTTCGAAATGGATATCGAGGACGGTCAAGAACTCGTGGACGCCTGCCTTCGCCGCCTCAAAGGGGCGATCCTGGGCAAGGGCGGCAAGGTTGTGCGCTACCAGGGCGACGGGCTCAAGGCCGTCTTCGGCCTGCCCGCCGCGCGCGAGGACGACGTCGAGCGGGCCGTGGAGGCCGGCTTGGCCATACTCGAGGTCGCCAAGGGCTATGCGGAGGAGCTGCGCGCGAGCCGGGGCCTCGAGGGCTTCGCCCTGCGCGTCGGGGTGGCTGCCGGTCCCGTCGTCGTCGGGGGCGGGGTCGAGGCCGACTCGGCTGTGGACGGCCCCGCGGTCAACCTGGCGGCGCGGCTGGAGGGCATGGCTCCGCCCGGAGGGCTCCTCATCTCCTACGAGGCCTATCTCCACGTGCGGGGCGCCTTCGAACTCGTCGCCCTCGAGCCCGTCGCGGTCAAGGGCATCGCCGAGCCCGTGCGCAGCTATCTCGTCTCGAGGCTGTCCGGCGGGAAGAGGCGGCGCCTCCTCCGCGGCGTCGAGGGGACGAGGCCGCCGATGGTCGGCCGCGAGGCCGAATTGGGCTCCCTCGAGGAAGCGCTGGCCAGCTGCGCGGGAGGCCGGCGCCCCTCCCTCGCCCTCGTCAGGGGGGAAGCGGGCATGGGCAAGACCCGGCTCCTCGACGAGCTCGTCGCTCGGGCCCGCTCCCGCTGGGAGATGGAGCCCTTCGAGGCGAGCTGCCCCGAGTCGGGCAGATACGCCCCCTTTGGCCTGATAAAAGGCCTCCTGGCCTCGCGCTACGGCATCGGGGAGGACGAGAGCGCGGCCGCCGCGAGGCGAAAGTTCGAGGACGGCGTGGGGACGGCCCTCGGCGGGGAGGCGGGCCTCGCCGAATCCCATTTCCTGGGTTACCTGCTCGGCTACCCCTTCGCGGACTCTCCCTACCTTCAAAGCTGCCTCGAGGACCCTCGGCAGTTGCGCGACCGCGGGCTCGAGTACCTCTGCCGATTTTTCCGCGCCGTCGCCCCGCAGGGCGGCCTCGTCCTCGTCAGGATAGAGGACCTGCAGTGGGCCGACGAGGAATCCCTGGGCGCCTTACGCCGCCTCGTCGAGGCAGGCGCCGATCTACCCATCGCCATCGTCGCTAGCTCCCGCGAGGGCTGTCCGGCCTCTCTCGCGGTCCCGCTCTGGGGGGGCGGGCTTCCCCTGGAGCTCGTTCTCTCGCCCCTCGGGTCTGCCGAGTCCGCCCTGTTGCTGGACGGGCTCCTCGCCAAGGCCCCGGCCTTCCCGCCAGCCTTGCGCGAGCGGATACTCCTCGCGGCCGGGGGCAATCCCTATTTCGTCGAGGAATTCATCCAGATGCTGATAGACCAGGGAGTGATAAGGCCCGGTCAGGGCGAATGGACGGTCAGAGAGCCCGTCCTCGCCGACATCGGCCAGCCGGGCACCCTCACGGAGCTCATCCAAGGGAGGCTGGACTGCCTTCCCAAGGGCGAGCGCGAAGCCCTGCGCCGCGCCGCGGTCGTGGGGCGGGTGTTCTGGGACGGGGCCTTGGCCCGCTTGGCGCCGCAGGGCGGGGACGCGGTCGAGGCCCTACCGGCTCTGATGGCGAGGGAGATGATCTTCCTCAGCCCGGAGAGCTCCTTCGCCGTCCTGCGCGAGTATCTCTTCAAGCACGAGACCCTGAGGGCGGTCACCTACGCCACCATTCTCAAGGCTACGAGGCAGGAGTACCACGGCCTCGTAGCCCGCTGGCTCGTCGAGGTGGCGGGCGAGCGCGCCGAGGAATTCGACGGGGCGATAGCCGAGCACTACGAGCTCGCGGGCGAGGTCGGGCTCGCCCTGCCGCACGCCCTGCGCGCGCTGGGGCGATATAAGCGCCGCTTCCTCAATTCAGCCATCATCGGTCTGGCGGAGCGCATGCTCCCCCACGCGGCGGGCAGGGACAGGGTCGCCTTCCTCCTCGCCGAGGCGGACGCCCGGCTGAGCGTCTCGGATTTCGCCGGGGGCGAGTCCCTCGCGCGGGAAGCGGCTCGGACGGCGGGGGCGGAGGACACCCAAGTTGAGGAGGCAGACATCCTCATCATGCGGACCCTCCAGCGCAGGGGGGAGTCGCGGGCTCTACTCGCCTTCGCCGAGGAGCGCGAGGCGAGGATCCTCGACTCCGCCGATCCCAATAGGAGAGCCAGCTTTCTCAATCTCTACGGCTTGGCCTACGCGGCCCTCGGGAAGCCCCGGGAAGCCGAGGCCCTGTATCTCCGCGCTTCGGAGGTCGAGGGCGCTAGCGCCCTCAGCCGCGCCCACTCCTTGAACAACATCGGCAACGCCCTCAATTCACAGGGCCGCCGCGAGGAAGCCCTAGATTGCCTCCGCCTCGCCAAGGCGCAGTACGAGGCCGACGGCAACCCGAGGCATATCGGTGTCGTCATCGCCAATATCGGCGTGATCCTGGATTTCCTTGTACGCCGGGAGGAAGCTGAGGCCAGCTATATGGAGGCTCTCTCCTTCTCGACCATGGCGCAGGATTCCTACCAGCGCGCGTCCATCTTCTCCAACCTCGCTATCATACATTTCGATTTAGGCGACGCCGAGAGGGCGAGCGGCTACGAGCGCTCCGCCCTCTCTATCAGGCGGTCCATAGACGACAAGTACGGAATCGCGATCTCGCGGATAAACTCGTCGGACATAGAGCTCTGGGAGGGACGCCTGGGATCCGCTCGCGAGGGCTATGCCGAGGCGGCGCGGATCCTCGAGGAGATAGGCGGCCTGGACATCATCGGCTACGCTCTCCTGCCCCTCGCCGATATCGCCGCCCGCGAGGGCGATCCCGACGAGTCGCTCCGCCTGCTCGAGCGCTATTTCGCGCTGCGCGGCGAGAGTCCCCTCGACGCCCCAGCCTCCTTGGCCCTTGCGTTAGCCGCGGACTGCCTCGAATCGGGCGGGCCCGGCCGGCGCTTGCCCGATTCGCTCCTGGCCGCCCTCGCGCGGGAGGGCATCGCGCCGGAGGGCGAGCCGCTCTACGCCGCGGCGATACGGCTGGCGGAGGGGAGCGGCGATGACGCGTTCAGGGTCTGGGACCGGCGCATCGCCCGGCTCGAGGGCCTCGGCGGGGGCGCGGAGGCGGCGCAGGCCCGCGAGTCGCTCCGGGCCGCGGCCCTCGCCTCGGGCAAGCCGCGCCTGAT
>DBTW01000031.1 GCA_002307245.1 Spirochaetaceae bacterium UBA1306
GCACCGCGCTCGTCACGCCGGCCTGTGCGGGCACGGTTACCGCGTAGGTGTCGCCGGCGGTGAGCTCGGTCACGGCCACCGATCCCGCGGCCGTCGTGGTTCCCTCGTGCGCGTCGCCGGGGTTCTTCAGGTTTTGCACGATCACTTTGATGCCGCCGATAGCCGATAGTCCTCGGCTCCCGGCGCCCGCGTTGCTGTTGACGCCGAGGCTGGCGCTGGCCGTGGCTCCGGATTTGCGGAAGAGGAAGTAGGGAAGGACATTCGTATCGGTAGGCGTGACCTTGAGGAGATTGTCCGTCTGCTTGGCGACCGCGGCGCTGGCGAAGCCGAAGCCCGCGGCGCCGGGAGATGAGACCGCCGCCTTGGCGGCGCCGCTTATCGACACCCCATCAGATGAGACGTACCACTCGGCGTTGTTGCCGTCCATCCGCACCCAGGAGCCCCAGAAGAATTTGTCGATCGCCGCGGCGCTGCTCCCCGACCACTGGGCGTACAGGATGACGTTAGCCGAGCCCATGGCGAAGGTCGAGGCATAGCTGCTGCCGCTCCCGTCGCTAGCCGTGTTCCAGCCCAAGAAGCTGCAGCCGGACTTTACGAGGCTCGCTGCCCCGGCCACGGTGACTGTCGCCCCGCTTGGGTAGGCGTTACTATCGGTCGGCGCCGTCCCGCCGGTATTCCCGTTGCCGTTGTAGGTTACGGTGTAGGACGACGCGGGCTGCGTGGCGCTCCACTGGGCGTAGAGCGTGACATTGGAGCTACCCATGGCGAAGGTAGAGCCCGCAGCCCGACTCGCGCCGCTGCCATTCGCGGCAGTATTCCAGCCGGCAAAATAGAAACTCCCCTTCACGAGAGTGCCGACACCTGCCACGGTGACCGTGGCGCCGGCTTGGTATGAGGCGCCGTCGATCGGAGCGGTGCCGGCTGTATTGCCGTTGCCGTCGTAAGTCACCTTATAATCGGAGCTGACCTTGTTGTTATTTGCGGGGTTAGTGCAAGCTAGCGCGAGAGCGATGATCGAAATGACGGCCAAAACCAGGAATGCCTGAGATAGCTTATCGCTCATGAGGGTTCGTAAGGCTCGCTTTTCCATCTGCATCTCCTGATTATTTATTCATCTTTTATGTGTAAGAGTAGCACGATATCACCGTAAGCACAAATGCGAAGATGGCAGCTAATAATATTTAGCAATCCCTAATTGATGGAATCATTGCGGGGCTGCCCTGTGCAGGCAGCCCCATGAGGGAGGCGGAACGCTCGCGAACTCGGGCCCTGAGGCTTTGAAACGAGTGCTATCAGCGATTCGCCTTGAATACCGAATCGGCGTCTATAGCGAGATAGTATTGGGCGTCGGGACTTATCGCGACATCTACCCATTTCCGTGAACCGGCCTGGCTGCGCGCATCCCAGCTGAGGCCCGAATTATCCGAGAGGTATAGGTAGCCGCCATCCTCGGAGGCGAGCATGTTCTTCCCGTCCGAGGCGACCGCCACGGCGCTCAGCCCTATGCTCCCGAGATTGACCGTCCGCGAGCTGGCCGTAGTTGTAGCGAAGATGCCGACCGCGCTGCCGCTAGGATAGACGATGACGCTGCCGTCCCCTGATACGGCGGGCCGACCGAAGCTGGCCGGGTATAGGACCGCGCCGCCTTCGAGGGAGTATCCGTTCGAGGCCGCGACGGTCATGCCGTCCGCGGAACAGGAGTAATTGCCCGGGGAATAGACTCCCTTGCTTGTAGAATAGGGGTAGACGCCCCAGGTCTTGCCGCCGTCGAGAGAGTAGTGGACTGACTCGTCACCGGAGTAGCTTCGCGAGACGTAGACCTTCTGCCCGTCCTTCGAAGCGGCGAGGCCGGAAAGCTCGACGGTGTTCAGATAATCCGCGACGAGCGAGGTATCCCAGCTCGTTCCCCCGTCGCGGGAGACCATGAGGTCTCCGTTCGCGTATCCCAGACTCCCCGAGCCGTTGTTCTGGCCGGGGGCGACGCTGGCGTCGCTTACGATATACAAGGTCGTCCCGTCGCCGCTGCCCGCGATGGATATCCACTTCTGCCTTCCCGCCGACGCGAGCGGGTTCCAGCTTAGACCCGAATCCTTCGAGAGGAATACGTAGCCGCCATAGGAGAGGACGGCCATCGTCTTCCCGTCGTCGGAGATAAAGGCATTCCGAAATGAATACGAGCCCACTGAAGATTGGGTCGTCCAGCCGGCTCCCCCGTTCGAGCTCGTGCGCAGATAGCCCCAACCCGAGGCTTCCAGCACGCGGCTGCCGGTCTTGTCCACGGCTATGGCCGACGGGCTCACGTCATCCGTGGTCATGTCGGTTTCGGCCCATGTCGCGCCTTCGTCCAGCGAGCAATGCAGGGCCGACTTATAAATCCCGTATCCGGTCCCGGATTGAGGGCCGGACGATAAGGCGAACACTTTCTGGCCGTCGGCGCTGCAGGCGAGTCCCGTGAAGCCGTACTGTGCCGAGGCGGTAGTCCGGATCGCCGCCCAGGTGGCGCCCTTATCCTTCGACTTGAAGAGGTTTTGGCCTACCGTGAGGTAGAGTACCGAGCCGTCCGCTGAAGCCATGCCCCTCCCGACGTAGCCCGTCGCCACGCAGACCGCGCTGTCCCATGTAGCCCCGTAATCGCTGGATACGCATACCCAGGCCTGACCCGTCGTATTGCTCGTATATACTTGATAGCTCGCGCACATGATCTTGAGATCGCTCGAGCAGGCGAGGCCCGTCCAGTATTGGACTCCTGCGGCCGATCGCTTGGTCCATGAATTCCCGCTATCGGCTGAAGTGTAGATATTGCCCGGGGACGAAAGGGCCGCGGCCCAGTGCGTACCGTCGGGGGAAACGCAGGCACCGTTCCAGCTTCCGCTCGGCAAGGACGTGACTTCGGCCCAAGTCGATCCGCCGTCCTTCGAGCAGGACAAGCAATATGATTCTCCGGAATACTGTATGGTAGCCGTTGCCAGGATAGCGTTCCCCGAATCCGATATCGCGATGCTCGACCAGTTCTTTCCGCTGGCGGCGCAGTCGCTCCACGAGGCCCCGTTGTCCCTCGAGAGATACAAGGGTCCCTTGGATATGCCTGCCGCTTGGTAGACCCCGTTGCTCGACATGGCGGCGGCGCTCCAGCCCTGATAGGCCTTGCTGCCCGATAAGGACAATTGCTGCCAGTTTCGAGCAACGGGGCTGGAAACCGTCACTACGCAGGTCGCCGCGATAGCGCCGCATGAGGCCGTTATTGTGGCGACGCCGGAAGCCAGGCCTAGGACCGTTCCCTTCGCATCCACGCTCGCTATCAGGGGCTTACTGCTGGTCCAGCTGACGGCCTGATTTAGGGCGTTTGCTGGCGTAATCGTCGCGGCTAGAGCGAGGACGGAACCGACGTTGAGGAACCCGGTCGTCGCGCTTAGGCTTACGGCGCTCACCGTCACGTTGCCGACCGTTACGTTGCAGGTCGCCGCCTTGCTCCCGTCGAGGGTGGTAGCCGTGATAGTCGCGTTTCCCGCCGATACGCCCGTGATCACGCCGCTCGAGCTCACCGTGGCTACCGCGTCGTTACCACTCGTCCAGGATATGCGTTGGTCGGTAGCGGTGCCGGGAAGAATCGTCGCGACTAGGCTTTCCGTGTTGCTGCCCGCGATCGTCGTGCTCGTCTTGTTCAGGCTGATATTGGCCACTGGGATGCTGCCGGCTTGGGTAGTGCTCCAGACCTGATAGAAGTCGAGGTCGTATACGCCGAGGTAGCCCAAGAGCGTTTGCGTCGCATAGAGCGTCGTCGTCTGCGTCTCGTCGTTGTTCGGCTCGTTGACGCTGGAGCTCGTCAGCTCGCTCCCGTTGGTGGCCGGCGCGAAGGTGGTCGAGACCGCGTACTTGGTCTCGGTATTGTAGCCCGCTCCCGACAGGGCGAGGATGTAGGGCAGGTTGCGGAAGGGCACCGAGACGCTGCCGCTGCGGCCGCTCGTGGCGAAGGGGATCGATTGCCGGTCGGGGCTGATCACGACGCCCTGCACCTCGTTGCTCGCGCTCTTCACGTAGATCGTCATGGCCTCGCGGTAGAACTTCAGGCTGATTCTGTCCTGCCACTCGGTGCCGTCGACCGCGACGACGCGGACCGGTATCTCGAAGGATTTCTCCGTATCGCCGAAGGCCGGGGCGTTCATGGTAAAGCTGACTACCTTCTCTCCGCCGCTCGCCTTCACGGTCCCCAGGATGTCGTCCAGGGTCCCGGCGAGAGTCATGCCTGAAGGCTGCGTGACATGATAGTCGGCGCTCAGCATGTCGG
>DBTW01000050.1:0-948 GCA_002307245.1 Spirochaetaceae bacterium UBA1306
GCGCCGCCGAGAAACAAAGATATTGTTATCGTGGTTAATAATAAGCGATAATCACGATCTACCATGAGCAGGACTCCCCAAGCGACTCGAGGAAGGAACCGATAGCCCTCCTATCCTTTTCCGAGAGACCGGCCTCGAGCTCGCGAAGAGGGGCGAATATCCGCCTCTCGAACCTCCGATGCCCCTGGACCGCCTTTTTCCCGCTTTCGCTCAAGTAATACAGCACTTCCTTCGCGTTATCCTCTCGCTTGCGCTTGCCGAGGTAGCCTTGCGCGATCATTTTCCCGGCCGCTTTGTGGGCGGCGGGCATGGATATCCCGAGAATGCCCGCGAGCTCGGTCAGATTGCTTCCCTCGTGGCCAGCCACTGCCTCCAAGACATGGATGTCGCTCGCGTAAAGGGGCTCGCCCGTCCCGTAATCGCGGGGCTCGTTCTCGAGTGCCGTCAGACGCCGATGCGCACTATAGATTAATTCCAGGATAGACGTTTCACCCATGTCATTTTTCTTATCCTGGTTAACAATAAGCGTCAAGCCCTTCGAGGAAATAATCCTTGGCTCTCCTCGATCACTTGTCTTTGCTAAAGACGGTTATTTTCAAATTATGATGGATCGAATATCCGATAGCCTGTTATAGACATGCCACGGTAGAACTAAGGATTACTAGACCCTCTTCCGAATAAAAGCGGCGGGCCGTCTCCGTCCCGCCGCTCATGACATGAAAGGAATGGCTACTTCAAATACAGCGGCTTCGACTCGTAGTGCGTGTGCAGGAGCTCGTGAGCCTTGTGGCTGCCGGGCGTTTCGAGGAATTCCTTGTACACCTGCTTGATGAAGGGGTTGTGGTGCGAGCAGCGGTAGGTCGAGGCCTCGTCCGCGTCGTAGATGCCCCTGATGCGCGCCGTGCGCACGTCGTCGGTGCAGCCGTAGGGCTGCCCGCCGCCGCCGAT
>DBTW01000050.1:1221-2071 GCA_002307245.1 Spirochaetaceae bacterium UBA1306
GCTGCCCGCCGCCGCCGATGCAGCCTCCGCGGCAGGCCATGACCTCGATGAAGTGCCAGGGCGTCTCCTTGCCCTCGGCCTTCGCCTTCTTCACGCGCTCGAGGACGGCGGCGATGTTGCCCATCTGGTGGGCGACCGCCACGCGAACCTCGGTCCCCTTGATGTCGACGCGGGCTTCCTTGATGCCGGAGAGGCCGCGCACGCCGGTGAAGTTGACGTCCTTGAGCTCCTCGCCGGTCACCAGGGTGTAGGCGGTCCTGAGGGCCGCCTCCATGACTCCGCCCGTCGCGCCGAATATCACGCCGGCGCCGGTATTCGGCCCCAACGGGCTATCGGGGTCGGAATCGGGCAGGTTCAAGAGGTCGATGCCCGCCTGCTTGATCATACGCGCGAGCTCGCGGGTCGTGAGCGTCACGTCGACGTCCTGCTGGCCCGAGGAGTACATGGTCTTGTCGCGATGGTTCTCGAACTTCTTCGCCGTGCAGGGCATGATCGACACGGAGTAGATCTTGGCAGGCTCGAGGCCCGCCTTCTGCGCGTAGTAGGTCTTGATCATCGCGCCCATCATCTGCTGGGGGCTCTTGGCCGTGGAGAAGTTGGGGATCATGTCCCCGTAGTACTTCTCCATGTAGTCGACCCAGGCGGGGCAGCAGCTCGTGATGAGGGGGATGGGCCCCTCCTTGCCGGTCGCCATGCCGGTGAAGCGCTTCACGAACTCCGTGCCCTCCTCCATGATGGTGAGGTCGGCGGCGAAGTTGGTGTCGAAGATCGTGTCGAAACCGAGGCGGCGGAGGGCGGTGTAGATCTTCTTGGTGAGGTCGACGCCGGGCTTGAGGCCGAAGGCCTCGCC
>DBTW01000050.1:2430-3901 GCA_002307245.1 Spirochaetaceae bacterium UBA1306
TCTGGTCGTTCTCGTAGATCGCGCCAACGGGGCAATGAGCGGAGCACTGGCCGCACTTGATGCAGGGGCCGTCGCCAAGCTTGACGTCGGCGGCGGGCGCGATGCGGGTCTTTTCGCCGCGGCCTAGGAACTCGATGGCCCAGACGTTCTGCATGTCCTGGCAGACCTTCACGCAGCGTCCGCAGCGCACGCACTTGTCCGGGTTGAGGATCAGCGACCCGGTCGAGTTGTCGATCGGCAGGTTGCGCAGCTTCTTGGCGAAAGGCTGCTCGCGGATGCCGAACTCGGCGGCGAGCTGCTGGAGCTCGCACTCCTGGTTGCGCGGGCAGGCGAGGCAATCGTCCGGGTGGGTGGACAGGATGAGCTCGATGACCGTCTTCCGCGTCTCGACGAGCTCGGCGTCGTTCGTGACGATGTCCATGCCCTCGGCTATGGGGGTGCAGCAGGCGCGGATCAGTTTCGGGCTCTTGCCGTTCTTGACTACGCAGATGCCGCAGGCCGCCCAGGGCTCGAGGTCGTGGTTCGCGCAGAGGGTGGGGATCTTCACCTCGACCTTGAGCGCGGCGTCGAGGATCGTGGTGCCCTCGGCGACTTGTACGGGTATGCCGTTTATTTTCGCGTTGACCATTTCTCTCGACTCCTTAGTTCTTTACGACGGCGCCGAACTTGCAGGCCTTGTAGCACTCGCCGCACTTGACGCACTTCGACTTGTCGATCACGTGGGGCGTCTTCTTCTCGCCCGCGATGCAGGGGACGGGGCACTTGCGGGCGCACAGGCCGCAGCCGATGCACTTGGCCGGGTCGATCGAGTAGACCACGAGGTCCTTGCACTTGCCGGCCTTGCACTTGTGGTCGCGGATGTGCTCGAGGTACTCCTCCCGGAAGTGCCGTATGGTCGACAGCGTCGGGTTGGCCGCCGAGCCGCCAAGCATGCAGAGCGAAGCCTTGGTCATGGCCTTGCCGATCTTCTCGAGCTTGAGGAGATCGTCCTCGGTGCCGTTGCCCCTGGTGATCTTCTCGAGGAGGTCGTGCATCTGGCTCGTGCCGATACGGCAGGGAGCGCACTTCCCGCAGGACTCGTCGACGCAGAAGGCCATGTAGAACTTCGCGATGTCGACGACGCAGTCGTCCTCGTCCATAATGATCATGCCGCCGGAGCCCATCATCGACCCGAGGGCCTGGAGGCTCTCGTAGGTGATCGGCTCGTCGAGGCTCTCCTCGGTGATGATGCCGCCCGAGGGGCCGCCCGTCTGGACGCCCTTGAACTTCTTGCCGCCCTTGATGCCGCCGCCGATGTCGAAGACGATCTCGCGGAGCGTGGTGCCCATCGGGACTTCGACGAGGCCGGAATTGGCGATCTTGCCGGTGAGGGCGAAGGTCTTGGTGCCCTTGGACTTCTCGGTGCCGATCTTCGAGTACCACGCCGCGCCCTTGGTCATGATGACGGCGACGTTGACGAAGGTCTCGACGT
>DBTW01000050.1:4160-4291 GCA_002307245.1 Spirochaetaceae bacterium UBA1306
GTCTCGACGTTGTTGATGACCGTGGGCTTCTTCCACAGGCCGCAGGTCGCGGGGAAGGGCGGCTTGGGCATCGGCATGCCGCGCTTGCCCTCGAGGGACTGCAGCAGGGCCGTCTCCTCGCCGCAGACGAA
>DBTW01000050.1:4554-5447 GCA_002307245.1 Spirochaetaceae bacterium UBA1306
CGCAGACGAAGGCGCCCGCGCCGAGCCTGATGTCCAGGTCGAAGTCGACCCCGGAGCCGAGGATGTTCTGGCCGAGGAGGCCGTATTCCTTGGCCTGCTTGATGGCGATCTTCAGGCGCTCGATCGCGAGGGGGTACTCGGCGCGGATGTAGATGTAGCCCTGCTTGGCCCCGATGGTGTAGCCGCAGATCGTCATCGCCTCGATGAGGGAGTGGGGGTCGCCCTCGATCGTGGAGCGGTTCATGTAGGCGCCCGGGTCGCCCTCGTCGGCGTTGCAGACGATGTACTTCTCGTCGCCGGGGGCCTTCTTGGTCAGGTCCCACTTCATCCAGGTCGGGAAGCCCGCGCCGCCGCGGCCGCGCAGGCCGGAGGCCTTGAGCTCCTCGACGACCTCGTCGGGCTTCATCTTGAAGAGGGCCTTCTCGAGGCCGGAATAGCCGTCGCGCGCGATGTACTCGTCGATGTTCTCGGGGTTGATCACGCCGCAGTTGCGCAGGACGACGCGGAACTGCTTCTGGTAGAACTCGATGTCCTCGACCTTCACCGTGTCCGCCGACTTGGCGTCCTTCTTGTACAGGAGGCGCTTGACCTCGCGGCCCTTCACGACCTGCTCGGCGATGATCTCCTTGGCGTCCTCCGGCTTGACCTCGACGTAAAAGGATTCGGAGGGGAGGACCTTGACGATCGGGCCCTTCTCGCAGAAGCCGAAGCATCCGGTCTTGACGACCTGGACCTCGTTCTTGACGCCCTGGGCCTCGGCTTCGCGCTGCAGGGCCTCGTAGATCTCGACGCCCTTGTTGGACTCGCAGCCGGTGCCGGCGCAGACGAGGATGAAATTCTTGTAAGCCATCTCTTCCTCCGCCTTACTTCTTCATGATGTCGGCCGCGGGCCG
>DBTW01000050.1:5721-31469 GCA_002307245.1 Spirochaetaceae bacterium UBA1306
TCGAAGATATGGTCGTCGAGGAGCTTGTGCTCGACGAGGTGCTTCGTCACGAGCTCCTTGGCGAAGTCCTTGGTCATCTTTCCGTAGATCACCGTGGGCATGCCGGGGAGCGCCACCTCGACGGTGGGCTCGACGTAGCAAAGGCCCATGCAGCCGGTCTGCCTGATCACGACCTGATCGCCCAGGCCGGCGGCGTTGACCTGCTCGACGATGGCGTCGAAGGTCAGCTTCGCGCCCGCGGCTATGCCGCAGGTACCCATGCCCACTATCACCTGGATCTCCTTGCCCTCCACCTCGCGGCGGGTAAGGTCCTGTTTCTTTTCCTCTCGGAGCTTACGCAGCTGCTCGAGGGTCATCTTCGCCATATATCCCTCTCCTTTCGTCTAGTCGTCTTCTTCCATCGAGGCCAGGTAGTCCTTGAGCAGCGCCAGGCTCGACGCCAGCTCCAGGCCTCCCACGGCCTCGGCCAACTCGCTCCGCTTGAGCTCGTAGGAGCCCCGCGGACCGGATCGGCGCACGATCATCTCGTAGTCCCCGGGCAGGCAGAGGAGGCCGAGCTCGAGGGAAGCGAGGTCGCCCGCGGGGGGGCTGTCCACGCTCGCCGACGGGAAGTCGAACTCGACCTCCGTGCCGACGCCCTTCTCGGACTCGATCGACCATCGCCCTCCCGCAAGCTCCACGGCCTGGACCAGGAAGGGAAGGCCCAATCCCACCTTCCGGCTCGCATGCTTGGTCCCGTCGGAATAGAAGGGATCCAGGGCGCAAGCCCTTTGCTCCTCGGTCATCCCGCGGCCGTTATCGCGAATGGCCACGCGGAAGCCCGCCTCCGACTCGTCCAGCTCCACGACCACCTCGCTCGATCCGGCCTCGACCGCGTTTTGCGCGATGTCGAGCACGTAATCGCCGAGCCCGTAGTGCATCGCCCATCCGCCGGCTTACTTGTTCCTGTACTTCGCGATGATCTCCGGCAGCTGGTCCTTCGTGACCTTGCCGAAGACCTCGTTGCCGACCATGAGGACGGGCGCCAGGCCGCAGCAGCCGAGACAGCGCACCTCGTCGATGCTGAACAAACCGTCGTCGGTCACATCGTCGCCCTTGATGTTGAGGATCGCCTGCGACTCGTCGATGAGATCCTGGCTTCCCTTGAGGTAGCAAGCCGTGCCGAGGCATATGGCGAGCTTGTACTTGCCGGGTTTCGTCGTCTTGAAGTAATGGTAGAACGTCATTACGCCGTAGATCTTGGCGAGCGGGATGCCAACGGTACGGGAGAGCCTCTCCGCCGCTTCTCGGGGAATATAAGTATATTCCTCCTGGATTCGGTGAAGCATCATGATGAGGCTGCCCGGCTTTTCCTTCCACTCGTCGATGAAGGCGGTGAGTTCCTTGGAGAACTCAATCTGTGCCATCTGCATTCACTAACCCCCATAGATAAAAAAATATCGATATTTTGTCGTCGACATTATATGAAAACGAAAACGAAGTGGCAAGGTAGCCAGGAATTCGCTTTGCGCTCTCCTTAACGCCCTCAACTATCGTGTATATACTGAAAAAATGGATCAAAAAATGTTTCCCCGCATGGTCGCGGTGGTCATCATCATTCTGGGAAGCGCCACGAGCCTGAGCGCCGACAGTCCTTCTACTCGGACCAGCTTTACCTATCGCGTCGAGTCCGGAACAGCTCTGCTCAACGGACCGTGGGAACGATATACGGGCAATCTCCCCGAGGAAACGCTCGACAGCTCAAAGGCGAGCATCGTCGAGCTCGCCCTCAAGCCCAAAGCCCCGGAACGTGATGCTCTGAGCGGGCCTTTTACATATCGTATAAGGATATGCTACGAAGGAGGGGCCCCGGCCCGGAGAATGGCCCTGTACGTCCCCGCCATCGCCGGGGTGAGGGCGGTCTACGCCGACGGCAGGCTCCTCTACGACGCCGACAGAGACCCGACGACGCCGCCCCTCCTCCTCATCGACGCCCCAGGAGATGAGACCTCGCTCCTGCTCCACGTCGGGCAGGGCTCGCCCGGCCTCGAGGCGGCTTCCTTCTATCCTCCCTTCGTCCTGTTCGGCGATGCCGAGTCCCTAAGCCGGACACGGCTGCTCTACGGTCTCTCGGCCGCCTCGCTGGACGCCTATTTCATCCTCATAGGCCTCTTCGTATTCATCCTTTTCCTTTTCTGGAAAAAGAACGGGGACTTCCTGGCCTTCTCCGCGTATATGCTCGTCGCCGGGCTCTCGTACTTCTTCAAGGACGGCGCGCTCTTCCTCTACCTGGGGGCCGAGCGGATGCCGCTCGAGCAGGGCTACCTGGTCAGCCTCGCCCTGCAATACCTGGCCCTCACCTACCTGCTCCACTCGGTCTACAAGTCGCGGATCAAGACCGGCCCGGCGATCGCCGCCTACGCCCTGCCCGCAGCCTTGGCCGCCGCCGCCCTGGCCTTTCCGGGCCTCATCGCGGAAATCGACTCGGCCGCGACCGCTTATTGCGCGCTCTTCTCGATAGCCGCCGTCGCCGGGGCGATCGCGCTCGCCGCGAAAGGCGACAAGAAGGCGCGTTGGCTGATACCGGCCTTCCTGGTCATGCCGGCCGGTCTCGCGTGGCGGAGCCTGGGCACGACCCAGGTCTGGAGCGCCTACCTCGCCGCCCCCCTGGGCGTGGCCGTCTTCGGGCTCCTCGCGATGCTGATGCTGATCAAGAAGGTGGCCGATACCTTCGAGTCGGCCGAGAGCCTGACAGGCTACGTGGCCGACGTCACGCGATCGGTGAAGCGCTTCATCCCGAAGGAGTTTCTCGACAACCTCGAAAAGAAGGACTTCGTCGACCTCCGCCTGGGCGACCACGCGAAGAAGGAGATGACGATCTTCTTCTCGGATATCCGCGCCTTCACCGAGCTCTCCGAAAAGCTCACGGTCGAGGAGAATTTCGCCTTCATCAATTCCTACCTCTCCCGCGTCGTGCCCATCATCAAGGAGAACGGCGGCTTCGTGGACAAGTACGTGGGCGACGGCATCATGGCCCTCTTCCCCGGGCCACGCGGACCGGACGAGGCCATCAGGTCGGCGATAGCGATGCAGGCCAAGATGGTGGAGTACAACGGTCATCGCGCCAAAATGGGTTATAGACCCATCTCCATGGGTGTCGGGATCCATACGGGCGACCTCATGCTGGGCGTAGTGGGGGTCGAGGACCGCATGGAAAACACGGTCATATCCGACGCCGTCAACCTCAGTTCGCGCCTCCAATCGATCACCAAGGCCTTCAACATCAGCCTGGCCATATCGGAGCAATCGTTCAAGGAGCTCGAGGACCCGGGATCGTACATGTACCGTTTCATCGGGAAGGTGAAGGTCAAGGGCAAGGCCGAGCCCGTGTCGGTCTTCGAGATATTCGACGGCATCGAGAGCGAGCTCTTCGAGCGCAAGATGAAGGCCAACATGTTCTTCGAGCAGGGCATGCTCACGTATTACCAGAAGGACTTCTCGGGCGCGATGTTCTTCTTCAAGAAGGTCCTGGAGATTTTGCCGGAGGACGGCGCCGCGAGCTTCTATTTCGACAATTGCATGAACAAGGCTAACCTATAACTCACTCGAACTGAGCCGAGTCGAGGGTCGCGGAGGCGAGGGATCCCGTCTCGTAGCCCTCGTAATAGGCTATAGTCGTCCGGCCGTAGACGATAGCGCCGCTTTGGATCGTATTCTCGTCGACTACGGTGAGGTGATAGATCCTCCTGTCCGTGGAGAACCTGAAGGCGAAGCGCGTACCGGAAATTTTCGACTTGCCGATGTTGCGGATGGAATACTCGAGGCTTCCGCTTTTTATGCCCTGGGCGTCCCGAGCCTCCCCGAGAGAGAGGAAGGACACCTCCCCCAGGGGCTCCCAAGAAGAGTCATCCGTACAGCTGGCGACAAGCGCGAGAACCGCCGCGGACAAGGCGGCGCCCATGACGATCGCGATGCCGATCCTCGATCCCATTCACCACTCCTTCCTGAGCCCGCCTCGGAGGCTCATCGCGCCGGAGAGGCCGTCGCCACTCGACTCGGCCGAACCGTTCCATCCCGACTGGATCCCCCAGGCCTTCTCGTCCCAAGACAGAGTGAGGCTCAGGCCTAGGGACCAGAGAGGATTGATCCGATCGCCGAAGCCGATGCGCCGGGCTCCCAGCGAAACGCCGGGGCTTATCGAGATCCGATAGCCCACCCGGTCGTTCAGGAGCTCCCAGGCGGAAAGGCAAAGCCCTCCCGAGAAGGGAGCCCAGACGAGGTAGCCGCCTTCCTTTCGAGGGAGGCTGATGCGTCCGTCTATACCCATGGAAATGACGACGGGGTCGCGTATGCCGGCCAGGCTCAAGGATGGCGAAAAGACATGGGCTTCGCGCTGCTCCTTCCGTGGCAACGGATAGGCATAGCCGAGCTCCGCCCTCAACTTAAGCCTCTTTCCGCGCCAAAGGCGGGATGCGGAGAGGGAAGGATCGCCGAGGCGCCAGGACCAAGCGCCCGCATCCAAACCTGCCGAATATACCAGCTCAGCCGGCATCGATAGGCAAAAGCCGAGAATCTGCTTCCAGCCATATTCGATGGAGGCGTCCATGGCGGACGACCAATCCCTCCCATCGGCCCGCCAGGAAGCGCCGAGCGTGCCCTCGATCCTGTGTTGCGGCTCCGACTCGACCCCGAGGCGCTCATGATCGCTCGCCTGCCCGAACGAGCAGGCGGCGGCGGCAGCGAGCGCCAGGACGAGGAAGCCCGCTTTCATCGCGTCGCGAGCCGCTCCAGGAGCTCCCGCCTGTCCTGGGCTACGCGGATCGCCTTGCCTAAAAGGGCCTCGTCTCGCTTCGAGAGCTCCGAAAAGGCGAGCATAGCCGCGCCCGACCAGCGTTCCAGGAATTGGGCGCGCCCCAGGATCTCGCAGCCCAAAGCGGGGTCGAGCGTGACGATCCAGTCTTCGCTGGCCCAAAGCGCGAGCGCGAAATGCCTATCCGGCCGGAGGTAATGGATGACGATTGGCGCGTAATCGCCCAAGGCGGCCCCGAGCTGTGACCAGTTCAGTTTGACGCTTTTTACCTCGAATCCGTAGTCGCGGAAGATGCGAGCGAGGTCGGCGAAGCTGACCTCGAGTTGCCCTGAGGCCAGCTTGTCGCGACCGTATCTCCCCACCAGCGACGCTTCATCGAGATCGAGCCGCCAATACAGCGACAATAGGCTGGCGGCCGCGGCATAACCGCAAGATCGGTCGAAGCCCTGCTCACGCACGAATGCGAAGCGAAGCTCCTCCTTAGGCAGGACATCCTGCGATACGAAGAGGTCCATGTCAGTAGCTTCCGGTCTTTAAGCCGAGGATAAAGGGGAGGAAGGTCGCGTTATTTGAATATAGTGTATCTAGGATGCAAAAATTCAGGATAGCCACGCTGAAGTCATCAGTAACGATGCCCGCCCCCTCGAATTGACTCGATCCCGCATCCACCCATTCACCGTATTTTTCCATCGTGACATATTCATGCACGGTCGTGCAGTTGCCGTCCTTCTTCCAATCGGCCTTATACCAGCCTTCGTTTTCCACGAGGTTCTTCTTGAAGAGATACAGGGATTCATCCGTTTCCTTATCGATCACCCGCAAATCGCAGCCATCGTCTACCTCGAATCTGCGGCTTTCCGTCTCGAACAGAACCCCTGGGGCCGGGGCGATTTTTACCACGCGATTAATCGTGCGCGAAGCCTTATGCGCCCCCGGGTCGAATTCGATAAAATGCTGCCTAATCTGTTTGGGTGATACAGAAAATAAAAACTCCGTCCTGCCTCCATTGAAGCGCTCTATGCCGGATACATCATCGCCGTTTCTGGATATTGCAGCCTCGCCCTTCATTTTCCCATCTTCGCCATAGGATCGCACACTACTTATGAGACCGGAAGAGCCGCGAAAGATCTCTATCTGAAACTTTGAATTCCCCGGATAGCCGTTTACGCCATGAAGGATCAAGGCTGGTATGCCTTCAGGAAAAAGCGCAAAGGATAGGCAACATATGATCACGAGAAGCGATAATTTTTTCCGCATCGCCAGGGCCTCCTCCATAAAAAAGTAAATCCGAGACCCGAGCCTGCTCGGGGTCTCGGATTGGCATTCAGTTCTTTATGATTCCCTCCGACCTGCGATCAATACGGCCGCATGCAAGAAGTTCCCCGGTAGGTGGCAGTCCCCGAGCTGCTTGTGGACGAGGAAGAGCTGCTAGAACCCGAAGATCGTGCATCGCTAACGGTTACCGTCTTCGATCCAGTCGAGGTCTGATAGGCATTCAGTACCTTGGTCATTTCCGAATTGTTCCCCGATTTGTTGGAGATGCCTGCGCATCCCCACGTGTTTGCGTTGGAAGTCTGATGGACGAAAAAATCCGTGGCTTTAAATGATCCATCCTTATTGTCCTTGTACGGAGTCGTAACCGAAGCTTCGATGTGGATCCCGGTGCCATACGCGGAATTGCTCATTGTCTTCGTATTACCCAGCGTATAGCTGCCAGAAGGGAGCGGCACGACCTTGTACTCCTTGTCGCCGTTGACAGGCTTATTATTCGGATTGTTCGCCTTCGCCACCGTCGTCACGGGCACCGTGAACGAGCAGTAGTCCCCCTTTTCATGCGTAATCACGGTCGCGGTACCCGTCGAGTTGAAGGGCACGATGATCGTGAACATCTCGCCACTGATCGACTGCATGGCTTCCTGGTTCAATTCCTCTTCGAACGAGAGCCCCGCGAAGGCCTCCGCGAAGCTCAGAGAAACGCCGGCCATAAGTAAGGCCGAAATGATCAAAAGTTTCCTCATTTTTTACCTCCGGATAGTATGTGTACGAGAGGGCGGAGCTCCCGGGCGCTCCGGCCAATCGCCTTTTCCCGGCTATACCCCTATACGCGCCTGGAAGCGCCCGGCGCTTGAGGCTAGGGATGAAAATCGGCGATAATCGACGTAGATGCGATCGAGCGAGGGCTAAATGGCGAAAAACGGGCTTTCATTCGGCGTCGATTGGTATCCCGAGCAGTGGGACGAGAGCATGTGGGAGCCCGATGCCGATCGCATGCGGGAATACGGGATCGAAGTAGTCCGCATGATGGAATTCGCCTGGTCCGTCGTCGAGCCGGAAAAGGGCCGCTTCGATTTCTCGCTATTCGACCGGGCTATCGGGGTCCTGGCAGGGCGCGGCATCGGGATCATCCTCGGCACACCAACGGCCAGCTTCCCGGCCTGGCTCCTCGACGAGGGCGAGGTCCTCCAGGAGACGCGGGCCGGCAAGACGCGCGGCTTCGGTACCAGGCGCATGGGCTGCTTCAACAGCCCGGTCTACCGCGAGGCCTCGCTCAGGGTCGTGAAGGCCTGCGCCGAGCGCTTCGGCCGGGACGACCGGGTCGTCGGCTGGCAGGTCGACAATGAATTCGGCCATGAGGGCTCGGATCGCTGCGCCTGCGGGAAATGCCGCTCGGCCTGGCATCGCTGGCTCGAGGAGCGATACGGGAGCGTCGCCGCGCTCAACGCAGAATGGGGCAACGTCTTCTGGGGGACGAGCTACTCCCGGTGGGACCAGGTTCCCGTAGCCCACGACCAGGTATCGGCCCATCTCAACCCCGGACTTCTCCTGGACTACGACCGCTTCTGCTCGGATTCCGCCGTCGCCTTCGCCGACGCCCAGGTCGCGGCGCTGAAGGCCGCCGTCCGCCCCGGGGCCTTCATCACGACGAACCTCTTTCCCCCGCCCTTGGCCAACGCGATAGACATGGAGCGCCTGACGCGCGACATGGACTTCGCGAGCTGGGACAACTACCCCTCGTGGGGAGACCAGGACGAGCCCCTGCCTTACGCCGCCCAGGCATTCGCGGAATCCTTCGTCAGGGACCTCTCGCCCAGGAAGAGCTTCACGGTGATGGAGGCCTTCTCGGGCTTCCAGGGCCACGAATGCCTCGGCTACCTGCCGCCCGAGCGGCAGGTGGCCCTGTGGACCAACCAGGCGATAGCCAGGGGCGCCGACCGCATCCTCTACTTCCGCTGGCGTACGGCGCCCTACGGGCAGGAGCAGCTCTGCTACGGCCTCTTCGACTCGGACAACGCCGAGACCGAGCGCGCAAGGGTTCTCCGCGACAACATCGGCGCGGTAAAGGGGCCATTCTCCCGCTTCGCCTCTACGCCGATCGAGAGCCGCGCCTGCCTCGCCTATTCCAAGGACGACGCCCGGGTCCTGACCGAGCAGCACCTCTCGCAAGGCCTTTCGATGAGGCCGACCGAATGGGTCCAAGCCGGCTACGACATGGAGCTGACCAAGTGGTTCGCGCCCTACGTCGTCTTCAACGTCAACGCCGACGTCAAGAGCGTCGGGGCGCTCGACCTGGAGAAGTACTCGATCGTCAGCCTGCCCCTCTACCAGATGGCCGACCCGGGGCTCGTCGAGCGGCTCGACGCCTGGGTGCGGAAGGGCGGCCGCCTCGTCCTGGGCTACAGGGCAGGGGCGCGCGATATGCGAAACTGGAATTCGCCGCTGCGCCTGCCCGGGCTCTTCGCCGAGATGGCCGGCCTTCGGGTGCCGCGCTTCGAGTCGCTCAACCGCGGCTCGGCGAGGATCAGGATCGGCGCCCTGCCCGCGAAGGCGACCGTCTGGGCCGATATTATCGAGCCGACCACGGCGAGGCCCGTCGCGGTCTACGCCGACGGGCGCAAATTCTACTCGGGCCTCCCCTGCGCGACCGTTAACGCATGGGGCGATGGCAAGGTATGGTACATAGGCACGAGCCCCGACCCCATCGGCATCTTCCTCCTCTACCGGAGGATCCTGAAGGACGCGAAGGTCGGGGCCAAGTTCCGCGGCATGGGGGTCGAAGTGATAGAGCGAAGGACGGAAGCTGGCGGGACGGTCAAGGTCGCCCTCAACCACAATGCCAAGGCGAGGCGGGTCCTCGGCAAGAGGATCGAGGCTTACGGCTGGGCGGTGATCGAATGAGCCCGGCCAACGGGGCCGGGGAGGCGAGGAAGCCCGAGACGGCGGCCGCCCTCAACGCGCGGGGCATGGACTATACCGATGCCGAGCGCTACGACGATGCGATAGCGGCCTTCGGGCGGGCCCTCGAGATCGAGCCGGGGAACGCGGGCATCCGCTACAACCGAGGAGAGGCCTTCAGGCGGGCGGGGCGCTCGGCCGAGGCGCGGGCCGAGCTTGAGGCCGTCCTTTCGGCCGAGGGCGAGTCTCCCGACCTCCTCCTGGCCCTCGGCCTCGTGGCCTACGAGGCCGACGACTTCGACTCGGCCTCCGCCCTCTACGAGCGCGCCCTGGTGCTCAAGGCTAGCTACCCGGAGGCCTGGAACGACCTCGGCGTCGTGGAGTTCCGCCGTGGGGCCTACGACCGCGCGAAGGCGGACTTCGAGAAGGCGGTCGCCCTCGACCCTGACTACGCCGACGCCTGGCTCAACCTGGCCGATACCTACGACGAGCTCGGCATGCAGAAGGAACGCCGCACCGCCGAAGCCAAGGCCAAGGCCCTCGGGGCCAGGGGCGAAGCTTCGGAATAGGTTGAGGGGCAGACTCGCGGCGCCGCGGCCCGCCTTTCGCGGGACCAGGGCGAGGCGATAATATCGAGTGTACGGAAATGTATTAAGGAGGCATCTATGCGGAAGAGTCCTTCGCTGCGCCGCGCCCTAGCGGCATCCCTCGTCCTGGCCCTGGCGCTCGCCGGAGGCGCAGCGGGCGCCCAGGCGAAGCCGGAAAAGCTAAGCCTGTCCTTCATCGAAACCTCGGACATCCACGGCGCGATATTCCCCTACAACTTCATCAAGGCCGTGCCCATGGCGAACTCCCTCGCCCAGGTCGCCACCTTCGTCGCCGCCGAGCGGGCGAAGGCGGGCCGCGAGGTCGTCCTCCTCGACGGAGGGGACGCGCTACAGGGCCAGCCGACGGTCTATTACTACAATTTCCAGAAGACCGACGTCCCCCATATCTGGGGCGAGGCGGTCAACTACCTCAAGTACGACGCCATCGCCGTGGGCAACCACGATATCGAGGCCGGGCACGCGGTCTACGACAAGCTCTACCAGGAAGTGAAGGCGCCAGTCGTCTGCGCCAACGCGGTCAAGACCGACGGCAGCAGCGTGCCCAATCCCTACTTCGCGCCCTATACCGTCATCACGCGCCAGGGCGTCAAGATAGCGGTCCTCGGCCTGGTCACGCCCAAGATCCCCGATTGGCTCCCGCCCCAGTTCTGGACCGGCATGACCTTCGCCGATATGGTCGAGACCGCGAAGCTCTGGGTCCCGATCATCCAAGTGAAGGAGAGGCCCGACCTCATCGTCGGCCTGTTCCACGCGGGCGTCGACTACACCTACGGCGGCACGACCAAGGACACGCCGTGCAACGAAAACGCTGCCCAGCTCGTCGCCGAGCAAGTCCCCGGCTTCGACCTGGTCTTCGTGGGTCACGACCACGCGGGCTGGGACGGGCAAGGATGGGACCCCGTCGCCAAGAAGAAGATCGACGTCGTCGGCCCCGACGGGAAAGTCGTCCCGATCCTCGGGCCCAAGAACGGCGCCGCCAGCTTCGCCTACGCCAAGGTCGACCTCACCATGGACAAGGCGACCAAGAAGTACTCCAAGGTCGTCACGAGCATCCTCGTCCCGACCGATACCCTCGCCCCGGACGCGGCCTTTCTCGCCAAGTTCCAGCCCGCCAGCGACGAGGTGAAGGCCTGGGTCAGCCGGCCCGTAGGCAAGCTCGCCGGCAAGATCACCACGCGCGATTCCATGTTCGGCGACTCGGCCTTCGTTGACCTCATCCATCGCATCCAGCTCGAGCTCTCGGCCGACCCGACGATGGGGCTCAAGAAGGCCGACATTTCCTTCGCGGCCCCTCTCACGACCGACGCGACCATACCCTCGAGCGCCGACGGGACGATGTTCGTCCGTGACATGTTCAACCTCTACCAGTACGAGAACTTCCTCTACACGATGGACATGACCGGGCAGCAGATCAAGGACTTCCTCGAGTACTCCTACAAGATATGGCTCGCGACGATGCCGAACGAGGGCAATCACGTCCTCGCGATGACGAAGGACAAGAACGGCAACATGGTCACCGCCGCCCCGACCTACAACTACGACTCGGCCGCGGGCATCAAGTACACGGTCGACGTGACCAAGCCCGCCGGCTCGCGCGTGACGATCTCCGGCCTCTCCGACGGCCGGGCCTTCGACCCCGCGGCAACCTACACGGTCGCCATCAACTCCTACCGCGGCCAGGGCGGAGGAGGCCACCTCACGACGGGCGCCGGCCTCGACAAGGTCGCGGTTCAGAAGCTCAAGTTCGTGAACGGCGCCACGACGAAGGACCTCCGCTTCTACCTCCTCAAGTGGTTCGAGAAGCAATCCGGCGCGGTCACCGTCGACGCGCTCGGCAATTGGAAGATCATCCCCGAGGACCTCGCGGCCCAGGGCCGAGCCGTCGACTTCCCGCTCCTGTACCCCGAGAAAAAATAATCGAGCCTCGACAGGCAAAGGGGCGGTCGCGCGTCAAGGCGCGGCCGCCCTTTTTTTCGGCCCGGGAACCGTCCCTTGCCGGACGGGCCGGCGAGCAGTAAATTATCTCCATGACTCGGGCCGCCCAACGGGGACTCGAGGCGCGCGCCGCTCCGTACGGAGGGCGGGAAAGGGCCCGATACAGGGCCGGGCCTCCGGGAGGAGGCCGCCTCGCTTAATTGGAGGATCATCATGAGCCACATCGACAAGGATTTCGGCTTCGACTTCGGCGGTTCGCTGGACGACATCATCCATGCCGCCCGCGCTTTCGGCGAGAAGATGAAGGATATGGCCCCCGACATGGCGCCTTGGGTCGAGGGTTGCGGGGCTCGCTTCGACCACGGGCCCGCGCACGGCCCCGCCCATGGACACCGCACAGGCCATCCCAATATCTATTTCTACCCGCCCACCAACTCCTACGCGACCCGCGAGGGAGGCCTAGTCTTCGAGTTCGCCCTCGCCGGAATCGACGAGGGCGCCGTGAGCGTGACTTTCCAAGGGGACTATCTCATCCTATCGGCCAAGGCCATGCCCCGAGCCGACGGGGCCGACCCATGCGAATATTTCCGCCAAGGCTTCCGCCCGAGGGACATCGACAGGCAGAAGTATTACGTCCCCGCGGAGGACTACGCGCAGGATCAGGCGAAGGCCGTCTTCCGCCACGGGGTCCTCGAGCTGTCCATCCCGCCCAAGGAGCCCGAGGGCGAGGCTATCCGCATCGAGATAGTAAAAGAGGGCAACTAGGCTACGCGAGGGCCGTTTACCCAGCTTTTACATGAAATGCAGGGCCGCCCGCTTGGGGCGGCCCTTTTCTCGCTTGCTCCGCGATGATAAGAGGTTTAAATTCATGTTAGGATATCGACGCCTGGGCGCGAGCCGCTGAGCGTCGACGCCATGGCGCCGCTCCTCCAGGAGGGCGCGGGAGGAACAGCAATGAAGGGCAATCGCATGTATGTCGATATCGGCACGATCCTCGACGAGGTCTTCGACGCCGCGAAGAGCTTCGGCGAGAATTTCCAGGGCATGGGCGACAAGATGGGCGGAGGGCCCAACTTCAACGTGCACGTGAACACGGGCGGCGGGCCCGGTGCGGGGCCGGGAGCGGGGCCCAAGCCCTGGTTCGATATGGGCCAGGACGAGAACGCCGACTACTACCCCGGCTACTCGTATCCGCCCATGAACATCTACCTGACGAACGAACGCGGCATGGTCTTCGAGTTCGCCCTCGCGGGCTTCGACGAGAAGGACATTGCCCTCACCTTCCAGGGCGACTACATGGTGTTCTCGGCCAAGATGGGCCTGGGCGAGCTGCCTGAGGACGATGTGCGCTATTTCAAGCGTCGCCTCAAGCTCAAGGACGTCGACAAGCAGAAGTACTACGTGCCGGCCGACAAATTCTCGCAAGAGAAGGTACGCGCAATCTTCCGCAATGGCATCCTCAAGGTCACCGTCCCCCCAAAGGAAGAATCGGAAACCTCCGAAGGGATCAAGATCGAGATCCTGAAGGAAGGCGAATAGCCGCCTGATGGTCAGTGGAGCGTGACCCCCAGCTTGCGTAGGTAGCCCTGTAGCTCTTCCAGGTGCGTCCCGATGAAGAAGGCGCTGTAGGCGCTAAATCCGATCCCCAATACAAGGGCGAGGGAAAGGGCGCTGCCGGGCCCGAAAATCGCCTCGAGAAAGCCAAGGCGTGATCCAAGGGGCATCAGGCATATCGATAGCAGGAGCACAGCGCCCGGAAGCACCCAGTCCCGGATGGCGAAATCCAGCCTGGGAGGCGGGGTCAGGCGCACCGCGGCCATGATCCTCTCGTCGAGGAGCTCGCAGAGATCGGGATCGGTGGCGCGATACGCGGCCATCGCTTCGGCGGATAGCCGCGCTATGCGCGCGCAATCTGAGCAGCCGGCCAGATGCATGCGGAGCGCCAGGCCGGGCTCTTGCCCCGCGTCGAGCTCGTCGAGCCGTTTCAGCGCAGTTTCATGTCGCATCTCCATCCTCCCGGATAGGCCCTAGCCGCTCCCTCAGCATCCGCTTGGCGCGGAACACATGGGATTTGATGGTATTCACCGGATAGCCGGTAATCTCGCTGATCTCCGAATATTTCAAGTCGTAATAAAAATAGAGCTCGATGCACAGGGCTTGGCGCGGCGGCAAGTCGGCCATCGCCGCCCTGACGGCTAGAGCCGTCTCCTCGCGCAGGTGAAGCTCGTCGGCTCCGGGCGCCCTCGCCATCTCGGTCTCAGGATCGAGGGAAATCTGCTCCCGCATGCGCTTCTTCGAGTTTATCGCCGTATTGTACGCGATCCGAAGGAGCCAGGTCGAGAAGAGGCTCTTCCCCTTGAACGAGGCGAGGGCCGTGTAGGCCTTCACGAAAACGTCCTGCGTGAAGTCGGCGGCATCGTCCTCGTCGCGGAAGAAGCTCATGCCTAGGCGCGTCACCCGCGCGCGATGGCGCTTGACTAATATGGCGAAAGCCTCGGTGTCCCCGTCCAGGACCAGCCCTATGGCCTCTTCGTCGCTCGGTTCCTGCGCCTGCCTATAGGCGCTCATGCCCCTCCCGCTTCCTCCGGAGCATATAGAAAGCCAGGAAGCTCGCTCCGGCGGCGAAGGGGATTAGCCCGCCGAGCAAGGCGTAGGATGAGCCCTGGATCACGATGAAGAGGATCGACAGGACAACGCCGACGCTCGCCAAGAGGAGGCCGGACAGCAGGCAGAAGGTATCGATATCGATCTTCCTCGGCTGGTAGAGTCCGCGCTCGATGAGCCTGACCTTCTCGCGGTGCGCCCATAGCAGGTAGAAGAAGGCGAGGACCGCCATCATGACGATACCGACTATAGGGATGATCGAGATCAAGATCTGCGCGGCGGTAGGTAGGGCCATCGCGAATACGCTCCTCTCCGGTGCTGCGATTATTAGACGCGCGAGCCTCCGCTAGGGTTGCGGCCCGCATCATGGATTCTAGCTCAGAGTCCGCGTGGCCACCAAGTCTATCCCGAGGCCGAGGGCATCCTGCAGTAGGACCTGGCCCCTAGCCACGGGCAGGGAAACCTCAAGGCCGTAGATCGCCTCGAGGAGCTCGGGCACGCGCTCCTTCGGGAAGGGCGCCACGGTCCGACATGGGACTCGCCGCGTCCCGGACCCGTCCACGGCAGCCCCGGCCGCCCGGCAGGTCGCCGTGACCGTCCGCTTGGGCGCGAGGAGCTCCTCGCGGGCGTAGGCGGCCCCCCTGGGGCAGCGGTTGCCGCTCACCGCCAGCTCCCCGGAGGAATCGGACTCGGCCACGAGACGGCAACCCATCGGGCAGGTGATGCAGGTCAGCTCTTTGCGCATAATCCCGCCCCTTATTGTATCGAGATCTCGAGGGTGGAGTCCGGCTGGGCCGCGAGGGCAACCAGGTCCGCCGCGCCGAGGGCGATCGTGATCATCTCCGAAGGCTGGACGTGGCCCTTCTTGACCGACCTGATCGGCTTGCCGTCAAGCTTGACCTCGAGGACGGCGTCGTTCTTCACGATCATCGACCGCAGGTAGAGCTTGTTGTCGCGGCCGGGCTCTATCCGACCGGGCGCTACGTAGCGGACATTGGCCCCTGCCTTGACCCTCAGCTCCCGCGAGGGCCGGCGTCCGGCCAGCCACTCGGCGGCGAAGCGGCCGGCGCGCCGCGACTCCTCGACGACATAGTCGACGAGGTCGTGCACGTGCAGGACGTTCCCGCAGGCGAAGACCCCGGGCACGCTGGTCATGAGGAAGGAATCGACCCAGGGGCCGTTGGTCATCGGGTTGATCGAGACGCCGGCCTTGCGCGACAGCTCGTTCTCCGGCACGAGGCCGACCGAGAGGAGAACGGTATCGCAGGGGATCTTGAAGGCCTTCTCCATCACGAGGGCGCCATTCTCGATGGGCGCGATCTCGATGCCCTCGACGCGGTCGCGGCCGTAGATGTCGGTCGTCAGGTGCGACAGGTAGAGCGGTATGTCGAAGTCGCGGAGGCATTGCACGATGTTGCGCGTGAGGCCCGAGGGATAGGGCATGATCTCGACGACGGCGTGGACATTGCAGCCGATCCAGCTCATGCGCCTCGCCATGATGAGGCCGATGTCGCCGGAACCGATGATGGCGACATCCTTGCCCGGCACGTAGCCCTCGACGTTGACGAGGCGCTGGGCCAGGCCGGCCGTGTAGACGCCGGCCGGCCTGGAGCCCGGGATGCGTATGTTGCCCCGGTTGCGCTCGCGGCAGCCCATCGCGAGGACCACGGCCTGGGCGCGGAGCCGCATCACGCCCCGCTCGCGCGAGACGCAGGAGACGACCTTGGCCTCGCCCTCGACCTCGAGCTCCAGGACCGTGCAGCCGAGAAAGGCCTCGATCGGCCGGGCCGACAGCCGATCCTCGAAGCGCTCGGCGAATTCGGGGCCGGTCAGCTCCTCGTCGAATTCGATGAGGCCGAAGCCATTGTGCACGCACTGCCCGAGGATGCCGCCGAGGCGCTCCTCGCGCTCGACCACGGCGACGCGGCGGCCCGCAGCCTCGAGCTCGAGAGCGGCGGCCATGCCCGCCGCGCCGCCGCCGATCACGACAGCGTCGTAGCTCAGCTCTTTCATAGCTCGCCCCGCAGCACGGTGGACCCGCGGCCGTGCTTGGTGATCTCGTCCCAGCCCATCCCGGTCTCCCGCATGAGTATCTTGAGGATCTTGTAGGTACAGAAACCGCCTTGGCAGCGCCCCATTTGGGCCCGCGTAAAGTACTTGATGCCGTCGAGGGTGGTGTGGCCGCGCCTAATGGCCTCGACGATCTCCGCCTCGGTGACCCGCTCGCACCTGCAGACGACTTCCCCGTAGGCCGGGTCGGACTCGACAAGGGCGTCGAGCTCGTATCCCGAGAGCTCGCGGGTGCGGGGCATCTTGTCGATGAAGGGATCCCAATCCGGCTTCTCCACCAGCCGCAAGCCCGCCTTCTTGAGCAGATCCTTCACGTACTCGCCGATGGCGGGGCTCGCGGTGAGGCCGGGCGACTGTATGCCGGCCACCTGGATGAGGGCGGGAACCAGGCCCGAGGCCTCGATGTAATAGTCCTCGCCGAGGGTGGGCCTGATGCCGGCGAAGCTCGTGATCACGTCGGTCTCGGAGATATCGGGAATCATGTTGCGGGCGCTGCGCAGGATGGTCTCAAGCTCGGAACGGGTCGTGGAGCAATCGTCCTTGCCCTCGACCTCGCTCGCGGTGGGGCCGATGAGGACCGTGCCCTCGACCGTGGGCACGATGAGCATGCCCTTGGAGATCGAGGTCGGCACGGGGAAGACCACTCGGTCGGGCTTGGCGCGCGTGAGCTTGTCGAGGAGGTAATACTCGCCCTTGCGGCCCTTGATCGAGAAGTCCTCCGCCCCGAAGGCGCGCGAAACCTCGTCGGCGTAGAGCCCGGCGCAGTTGACGACGTAACGCGCGCGGAGGGAGCGCCCGTCCTCGGCGAGGATTACCCAAGCCTCGCCCTCGCGACGGGCGGAAGCGGCCTTCCAATCCTTGAAGACACGCACCCCGTTCTTGACGGCGGACTCGACCAGGGAGAACACGAAGCGGTAGGGCTCCACGATGCCGCCGCCCGGCGCGTAGAGGCCCCCGAGCGCGTCCCGGCTCAAGCGGGGCTCGAGCTCCAGCATGCGCTCCCTCGAGCACATCTCGATGCCGATGACCCCGTTCTCGACGCCCTGGGAGTAGAGCTGCTCGACGGCCCTCATCTCGTCCTCGTGCAAGGCCACAACGACGATGCCGCAGCGGGCGAAGGGGAAGTCCAGCTCGGCCTTGAGGCGGTCGAACATCATGGCCCCTTGGATCTCGAGCCGGGCCTTGAGGTATTTCTTGTTGTGGTGGAAGCCGCCGTGGACGATCCCGGAGTTGGCCTTGGACACGCCGAAGGAGACGTCCGCCTCCTTGTCGATGAGGGCCACGTCCAGCTCGTACGAGGAGAGGCGCCTCGCTATGTTCGCGCCGCAGACCCCCGCCCCGATGATCGCCACGTCGAAAGAATCGCCCGGTCCGCTAGCCCCCCCGCCCATGCGCCGCACCTCCCCCTTCTAGAGCATGCATTGTAGCGCGGCACGGGGCCGATGGGAACGGCTGGGCCGGCCGGCTACTCCGCCCGTTCCAGGACCAGCAGGCTCACGTCGTCCTCGGTGGACCGCCCGGAGGAGAACTCGCGGGACCGGCGCCGGAAGGCCCCCACGAAGGACTCGAGGCTCGAGGCGCGCAGCCCGTCAGCGAAGGCGGAGAGGCGCGCGAGGGCGTCTTCGAGGAGGTCCTCCTCGCCGAAGGAATCGAGGAGGCCGTCCGAGGCGATGATGAGCCGATCGCCGACGGCCATCGTCCCGCGGGCTTCCTCGACCTCGGCGTCGGGCAGGACGCCGACGGCGGCTCCTTTGGTGTAATGGACCCTGAGCCTGCCGCCGGCCTGGAGGTGGAGCGCAGGCGTATGACCGCCTCGGGCGATCGAATACTCTCCCGTCGTCGTGTCGACGGTACCGTAGGTTATCGTGAAGAAATTGTTCCCTATAGAGGTGTCGCTCCTGTGGTAATAGCGGGAGTATAGCGCCTCCATGACCTCGGCGGGCTTCGCTGCCCTGCCGCCCGCGCCCCTTCCCAAAACGGGGATCAAGTCCCGTAGGGAGAAGGCCATAAGCGAGGCGATCACGCCGTGGCCCATGATATCTATGGCGTAGAAGGCGGTCGTATCGATATCGGCGGCGAAGACATCGTAGAAATCCCCCGATCCCGAGAGGCAGGGATCGAGGAAGCCGCCGACGCGGAAGCCTGGGCCGGCGGCGCCGGGGCCGGGCAGATAGGACAGGAGGGCCGTATTGGCCTCGAGGGCCGAGTTCTCGAGGATGCGGCGCTCGCGGCGTTCCATGGCGCCGAAGAGAACGAGGCTGCCATAGCGGCGCCCGTCGGCCCGGCAGAGCGGCTCGATCGAGGCCACCAGGTTGGAGGCCGCGGGCCGGGGCCATTCGAGGACGCGGGCCAGCTCGGTCCTCGCGAGGCGAGAGGAGTCCGAGACTCCCAAGAGCTGGGTCGCCGCCTTGTTGGCGTGGGCGATCCTCCCCTCGAGGTCGGCTATGATGGCGGCTTCCTCGAGGGCGTCGATGAGGGAGATGGCCCCACGGAGCTCCCGCCTGAGGGGCTCGCCGCTCTTCGCCCTCGCGAGGGCGATCTCGACGTTGGCCGCCAGCTCGCGCTCGTCGAAGGGCTTGAGTAGGAATCCGTCCGGCCCCGTCTGGGCGGCGCGCCGGAGAGTGTCCGCGTCCGAGTAGGCGGTGAGGTAGATGACGGGGAGGTCGAACTCGACCTTGGCCTGGAAGGCGGCCTCTATGCCATCGAGCTCGCCGCGGAGGCGGACGTCCATTAGGAGGAGATCCGGCTGAAGCCTGGCCACGGCTGAGACCACCGCCTCTCCCGACTCGATCACCTCGGGCACGAAATAGCCGAGGCGCTCCAGGTCCTCCTTGAGCTCCAGACCGACGAGCGTCTCATCCTCGACGACGAGAATCGTTTCTTTGTTCATAAGAGCAGCCTCCGAGAGCATGAGTAAACCGACTCCCACATCGAGGGAGATAAGTCTACCGGTGCCCGTACCGGCTATCTTTGGAAGCGCGCGGACGATGCGCAAACATGATGATCGGGCATTTTTAATTAACGCGGGGCGAAACCGCCCCGGCGAGAGATGACTATACAACAGGACGACGGGCTTCGCAAGGCTGCTAGCCCGGGCGACGGCGTGGACTCCGCCCGTACGGCGGGCCCACGCCTATCGCCTCACGCCCACTTGATCAGGCCGGGGACGTAGGGACTCACGAGCGCGGGGTGCTTGGGCATCACGCGAACCGAGTAGCCGTGCTGGCCGGTACTCTCGCAGGTGACGGTCACGCGGTATTCCCAGGCCTTGCCCTTCTTCTCCACGGCGGACATCTCACGGCGCTGGGCCCCGGCGATGCCGTCCTGGATGGTCACGGATCCGTGGTAGAGCTCGACCGCGGCCTCCGACGGCTCGAGGCCGCCCAAGTCCACCAGAGCCGACACGGTAACCTTGTCTCCGCGCTCCATGATCGGCTTGGCGTCCGCCTTCAGCTCGGTGACGGAGATGGCGGGCCAGGCCTTATGCGCCTTGGCCAGGTAGGCCGCGAGCTCCTTGGCCGGAACGTAGCCAGCCTCCGCGAGCCGACGCCCGTTGTCGAGGGCGGGGAAGTAGAAGCGCTCGGAGTATTCCTTGAGCATGCGGTGGGTCGAGAAGTCCTGCCCGACCGATTTCATGGATGCCTTCATCCTCTTGATCCATTCGCGGGGCAGGCCGTCGCGTCCCCTCTGGTAGAACAGGGGCACGATCTCATGCTCGAGGAGGTCGTAGAGGGCCTCGCTCTCAATGCGGTCCTGGAGCTCCGTGTCCTGGTACTCCTCGCCCGAGCCTATGGCCCAGCCGACCTCGGGGCTGTAGCCCTCCGCCCACCAGCCGTCGAGCACGGAGCAGTTGAGGACGCCGTTGACGCCGGCCTTCATGCCGCTCGTGCCCGAGGCCTCGAGGGGGCGGCGCGGCGTGTTGAGCCACACGTCGGAGCCCGAGGTCATGTAGCGGGCCATCGTCATGTCGTAGTCCTCGAGGAAGATAATGCGGCTCTGCACCTCTTCGCGCCGGGAGAAGTGGACGAGCTCCTTGATGATCTCCTTGCCGGGCAGATCATGCGGGTGGGCCTTGCCGGCGAAGATAATCTGCACGGGGCGGTCTTTATCGGAGAGGAGACGCAAGAGCCGGTCCGGGTCGCGCAGGAGAAGGTTGCCGCGCTTGTAGGTGGCGAAGCGGCGCGCGAAGGAAATCGTGATCGCGTAGGGGCTGAGCACGTCCTCGGCCCGGTGGAGCGCGCCCTCGGCGGCGCCCGAGCGCTTCATCGCCCGCTTGAGCCTATCGCGGGCGAACACGACCAGGCGCTCGCGGCGGCGCTCGTGCGTTCGCCAGAGCTCCTCGTCGGAGATGCGGTCCAGGCGGTCCCACATGTCGAGGTTGGCGGGCTCCTCGTAGAAGCGGGGCCCGAAGTAGCGGTCGAGGAGCTCGAGCATGTTATGCGAGGCCCAGGTGCGCGGGTGCACGCCGTTCGTGATCGAGGAGATCGGCACCTCGTCGAGAGGGAGGCCGGGCCAGAGGGAGGCCCACATCTGCCTGGACACGACGCCGTGGAGCTCGGCTACGCCGTTGGCGTAGGCGGCGAGCTTCAGCGCGAAGACGGTCATGCAGAAGGGCTCGTTGTTGTCCTCGGGCTTCTCCCGGCCGAGGGCGAGGAAGTCCTTCCACTCGATGCCGAGCTGTTGGACCCATGCCCTGAAGTACTTCTCCATGAGGTCGATGCCGAAGCGCTCGTTGCCGGCGGGCACGGGCGTATGGGTCGTGAAGATGTTCGTCGGCCAGACCGCCTGCACCGCCTCGGCGAAGGAGAAGGAGCGCTCGGCCATGATCTCGCGGATCCGCTCCAGGGCGAGGAAGGCCGAGTGGCCCTCGTTCATATGCGTCACCGCCACATCGATCCCGAGGGCCCGTAGGGCGCGTATGCCCCCGACGCCGAGGAGGATTTCCTGCCGGACGCGGGTCTCGGTATTGCCGCCGTAGAGGGCCGCGGTGATCTCGCGATCCTCGGGCGAGTTCTCCTCGATATTTGTATCGAGCAGGAAGAGAGATGAACGGCCGACCGCGACTTCCCAGATCTGGGCCGCGACGGTCCGCCCCGCCATATCCACGGCGATGAGGATGGGCTTGCCGCCATCGTCCAGGCAGCGGTGGACGGGCATGTTGTACCAATCGTTCTCGGGATAGGACTCCTGCTGGAAGCCGTCCGGGTTGAGGTATTGCTTGAAATAGCCCTGCCTATATAGGAGGCCGATGCCGACGAGGGGGAGGCCCATGTCGCTCGAGGCCTTCATGTGGTCGCCGGAGAGGATGCCCAGGCCTCCCGAGTAGACCGGTAGCGAGACGTCGAGCCCGTACTCCATGGAGAAATACGCGACGACGCCCTTGTGATCGCCCTTGTACCAGGTCTCGCCATCTTTGTAGCGCTGGAATTTCTCCTCGACCATCTTGAGGGCGGATAGGTATGAGTCGTCCAGCGCCATCGCGTCGTAGCGCTCCTGCGCGACCATGCCGAGCATCTTCGCGGGGTTCTGGTTCGACTGGAGCCATACGTCCCAATCGAGGCGCATGAAGAGCGTGATCGCCTCGAAGTTCCAGGAAAGCCAGAGGTTGTGCGCCATCTCCTCGAGCGAGGATAGGGCGACGGGTATCTTGGGCTTCACGGTATGGGAAACGATCTTCATTGCTCAGGCCCCTTTTTTTGCAGGATGGCCGAAGGAGCATAGGGCCCCTACGGCGAGTCCGATGGACGAAAGGAGCCAGGCGCCTTTCGTCGATTACGAAAAGCCTAGCCGACCCGAGGGTCGGAGTCAACTCTAAACCGGTTTAGTAATTCTATTTATCTACATCGCCCTATTCTGATTTCTTTTTAAGGGCACCGAATAGTTTCCCAAGAAGGCTATCGGAGGCCCTAGGTATCGATTTGGCAGGCTGCGGCACCGCGGCCGGATTCGCCTGCGCCGGTCGTTTGGAGGGGCTCGCCGACGGTCCCGAAGACCGCTTCTGGCCGCCTGACTGGGGCTGCGCGGAGCCGCGGCTCGATCCCTTGCCCTGACCGCCCTCATTGAGGTTGTGGCCGTATTTCTCGCGGTAGCGCTTCATGCGCTCCTCGCTGGACATATCGTAGGGATTCCCCGACTGAGGGGCGGGAGCGGCGCTCGGCTGCCTCGGCTTCGGGGGCCGCTGACCCTGAGGTCGAGGGCCCTGTTGCCGCTGCTTGGGCTGGTCACCGCGCTCTCCCCGTCCGGAGCCCTGGGCCTTGTCCTGGCGTTTCGGGGAGCCCCGCTTCTCCTGCCGCCCCTGCCCGCCCTGGGGACGATTGCCGTCGCGGCGGGATCCCCCGCGCTGAGGCTCGGGTCGCTGTGGCGAGCTCGGCATGGGAGCGTTCCCGCTCATGTCGAGGGCGCCCCCGGTAGCCTCGGAGATGCTCTTGCGAATATCGGGGCTGCGCCCCTCTCGGGGAGAATCGCCGAAGCGGTTCGCGTCGCGGCGGGATTCATCGCGCCTGGCCGAGCCGCGGCCGCTCGGCTGCCGATCGACTCGGGGCTGTCCGCCGCGCCCCCGCGGAGTGGAGTCGCGCGGGCCCGATTCGCGGCGCCCGCCCTGGCGCGGATAGGCATCGCGCTGATTCGCGTCGCGCCTCTGCTGCTGGTCGAAGCGCATGCCGGCGCTCTTGTCCTCGGCGGAAAGCAGGGATTCGTCCACGGGCAGGGCCTCGAGCTTAGCGTCGATATAGGATTCCACGGCGGGGAGGCCGTAGATATAGCGGTCGCAGGCGAGGCTGACGACCTTCGCGCCCGGCGCCGAGCGGTCAAGCATCTCAAGGCGCTTCACGAAAAACTCGGGCTCTAGAGGTATGTCGTAGTTGACCACGAGGGGGAACACGCCTGGTTCCAGCCCCTCGGCCCCTTGGTCGGTGAGCACGAGGAAGGAACCGTCCTGAGATTTGGTCTTCTCGAGGAGGATGAGTTTCCGTTCTACGGGAAGGGGCCCGACGAGACAATCGGCCGCCAGGCCGTTGGCCTCCAGCCGGCGGGCGACTTCCGTCGCGGTATCCTTGAGGTTGCAGAAAAGGCAGATGCGCTGGGGGCTCTCTCTCGCGATGAGGCCGAGGATGAACTTGACCTTGGACTCGGCGGGCAGGCTCCAGGTCTCCTTATCGACGCTCTGGGCCTTCACCACCTCGCCCTCGATGCTGATCTCGGAGGGATTGTCGGCGAGATCCCTGGCCAGGTTCTTCGCCTTAGCCGAGATCTTGGAGCAGGCCAGGAGGCTTCGGCGCTCCCAGGACGGCAGCAGGGCCGCGGCGAATTTATGGATGATGTCCGAGGGGAGCTCGCCGAGGCGATCGGCCCCGTCGACGACGAGGAAGCCATAGTCGTGAAGGTTGAGGACGCCCGAGGCGGCGAGGAGGTCCCCGGGTCGGCCGATGGCCACTGCCGCGGAGGGATCGCCCTCGAACACGGGCGATTCGGGGCTGCCCTCGGCCAGGGAGGCGCGATCGACGATGCAGGTGCCGATGCCGGCTTCGGAGCCGAGGCTCGCCACCGCCTTGGCGCAGCGTTCGGCGCTGTCGCGGTCGGGCACCGCCACGAGGACCCTGCGCGCCTCGCCGGAAAGGAGCCATTGAAGCGCGGGCAGGAGGAAGACGACCTCGCGGCCCTCATCGATGCTGATTTTGGCGCAGACGTTTTCCTGCAGCTCGACGGCGTGGGAGAGCATCTTTTCGTATAGATAAAAGCTGATCTTAAGGCCTTCGGCCGCCTTGGCGAGCCGAGGGTCGATGCCGAATCTTTGAAAGTCCATTGCCAACTCTCTTGTAGTAGTGGATTTCGGACAAGGGGCCGCACTCCGCGGCGCGCGACGAGCCGATCCTAGGTAAAGAATAATCGTATCCGAATATGGCCAAAAAAGGAAGGCGTTATATACGCCGACCGCGCGAGGGCGGAATACCGAATATTCAATAAAGAAATATATAGCGGTTCCTTGACATTTACAGTAGAATTCAAAAACATAGGATATCCAAAATATCTATCTTCCCGGTTCATGCGGCAAAAGGAGCAATCGGATATGGCAGACAAGAAACGCGTCCTAATCCTAGGCGGAGGCTATGGCGGCGTCTGGGCGGGGAAGATATTGGAAAAGCGATTCCGCAAGCGCGATGACGTAGAGATCACCCTTGTTGATAAGAAGCCCTTCCATACCCTCATGACCGAGCTGCACGAGGTCGCCGCCTGGCGCGCCGAGCCCGAATCGGTCCAGGTGAGCTTCAAGAAGATCTTCGGCGCCAAGAGTATCGAATGCGTCGTCGACACGATCTCCAAGGTCGACTTCGAGGCTAAAGTCGCCCATGGCGGCCGCGGCGACTATCCCTTCGACTACATAATCGTGGGCGCGGGCGCCCAGCCCGAGTTCTTCGGCACGCCCGGCGTCCAGGAGAACAGCTACACGCTCTGGTCCTTCGACGACGCCATGAGGATACGCCAGCACCTCGAGACGATCTTCGAGCGGGCCGTGGAGGAGACCGACGCGGAAAAGCGGCGCAGGCTCCTCACCTTCGTCGTCGCCGGGGCCGGCTTCACCGGCGTGGAGATGGCCGGAGAGCTCCTCGAATACCGCGACCAGATGTGCCGCAAGCACTTCATCGACAAGGCCGACGCGAGGGTGATCATGGTCGAGGCCTTGCCGAGCATACTCCCTATCCTCGAGGAATCCCTGCGCGTTAAGGCCGAGAGGAACCTCCGCAAGCGCGGCTGCGAGCTCATGATCGGCACGCCGATAGTCGGGGCCGAGAAGGGCAAGGTCCTGCTCAAGGATAAACCGGCCATAGAGACCGAGACCTTCATCTGGACTTGCGGCGTCAAGGGCTCGGACTTCGCGGGCGGCCTCGGCCTGCCGGTCGGCAAGCGCAACCGCCTCGAGTGCGACCAGGGGCTACGTTCGACGAAGCATCCCTTCGCCTACGTCGTGGGCGACAACGCCGGCCTCATGCTGGACGGCAAGCCCATGGCCCAGATAGTCGAGTCCGCCCACTTCAGCGCGGAGGCGGCCGCCCGCAACGTGATCGCCGACATCGATGGCGGGCCCAGGCACGAGTTCAAGGGCAAATACCACGGCTTCATGGTCTCGATAGGCGGCCGCTACGGGGTGGCCAACGCCGGAGGCATGCGCACCAGGGGCTTCATCGCGATGGCCATGAAGCACATGATCAACATGTACTACCTGTTCCGCATCGCGGGCCTCAACCAGGTCTGGGAGTACTTCCGCCACGAGTTCCTGGACATGAATTCCGGCCGATCGATCGTCGGCGGCTTCTTCTCTTACAAGGTCCGCGGCTACTGGCCCCTACTCCTCCGCCTCTGGCTCGGCCTCTCCTGGCTCTTCGAGGGCATCAATAAAATCGGCGAAGGCTGGCTGGCCTTTTCCTCGGGGACCAAGTCCGGCTGGATGTTCTCCTCCGGAGTCACCCAAGCCGGCGTTAAGGCGGTCGCCGACGCGACGAGCGCGGCTACCGCGGCGGAAACCGCAGTGGCGGCTACCAGCGCCGCTACGGGCGCCGCAGTAGCCGCCACCA